>JASLXP010000406.1 GCA_030740295.1 Planctomycetota bacterium | reverse complement strand
ATCGATGGATGCGGCGACGAATCTGGCAAAGTATCTCGAATATGAAGCGGAGCCCGCCTTTCCGAAATTCATGCGACCCAGCAACTATGTCAGACGGGGACTGCCGGTGAATGCCTCTAAGACACTTTCCATGGTTGGCGTTGTATTTGGTCTTTATGCATTCCTCACTGGCCCGGTTATTTGGCTGATTCTGCGCAAGAAGGGTAGAAAAGCGTTGGCCTGGTATGTTGGAGTGACTATCACCATATTCTGCCTTATCGCATTATTCGTGGGGCCGATTCTTGGCCTTAGAAAAGGAGACATTCAATGGCTGTCTGTAACTGAATTGACACCAGATGGCGGGTACCAGTGGGCCATGCTCAGCCTGACATCTGCAGGCGGAAAGAGTCATCAAGTAGAACTGAAAGGGGAGCGTCTTCGTTCCTGGCTTCTACCATCGACTGTTACTAATGATTATCGATTCTCGCGTTACTGGTGGGGCTTTCGGCAAAATCTTCCGCTTAAAAGTAGCATGAATATCAGCATGGATCTCGTAAACGAAGATATCCAGAAAGACAGGCACCAGGTTCAGATCTCGCCGTGGGGAACACGATTGCTTTTAACTAATTCATACACCAGCAAAGCAGGACAGGTGGATGTGCGCATCAGCCATCCCAACCGTAAAACTCGTATAGTAGTTACAAACAGAAGCAAGTTCGCTCTCACCGATTCGAGGATAATAGTCTCCTTCTGGGCCAAGAATCAAGGACAGGAAACCTATGTGATCATGAATACCGGCCAGTTCAAACCAGGGTCCAGGCGCGAGTTCGGGCCAGACATCATTAATCGGCAAATGGGAAATTGGGGCGTCCGCAACATGTTTGGTTTTGTGCGCTACCACGACTGGGAGAGAAACGGCGGGTGTACGGCCGTGCAGCTTCCCAGGCCAAATCTGAATAATACGCCGAACGCGTACTTCATAGCGAAAATTCCAGACAGCCCTGCCCTGAGAATAGGACAAAGCAACTTTGATCCGAACCTGGGAACCCATCTTGTCGTGCAGCGTATCGAACCCTCAAACATCCTGAATCCTCAGCGTTTAATGAACCAGAAAGCAGGCGTTCGCTAAGCCATTGGCTGGAACCCTAATTCTAATCTGGTGCGCAAACTGTCTGTCAGGTCAAGAATCGCCTTTGTCCAGGGCAGCAGTATAGATTTCGCTGCTCATCCTGATTCCTGATAATTATCCAGACCTTTTCATGAAAGCAGTCATTCTTGCCGGAGGGCTTGGCTCCAGAATGCGGTCCCGAGACCCTGAAATAGACCTCTCTGCCGATGCGGAGAAGGCAGCACAGAGTGGCCTGAAATGGATGATCCCTCTCGAAGGTCGGCCGCTCATCTCACACACGTTTATCCAATTGAGCAGGGCCGGCTTCTTTGAGATATGTGTCGTCATCGGCCCCAATTCAGAGTTTGTCAAAGAGGCCATTGTTGGTGCGGCTGCCTCTGAGAACCTGAAGCTCTCATTTGTTGTTCAGCCTGAGCCACTCGGGACGGCAAACGCGATTCTTCCTGCTGAAGAATTTGTTGGAGACGATGCATTTATTACTTTGAACGGCGACACTGTCTATCCTGCTAGTGCCTTGGAAAGGCTCGCGTCGTCCAGCCGTGACGGTTGGTCTTTACTTGGATTCAGCATTCGTGGAATAGCTGAAAAGAGTAATATCGAGGAGGCGCGCGCTCGCAGATTTGCCGCGTTGGATTTTGACAGTGAATTTGTTCTTCAAGACATCGTTGAAGACGCGGACGATCCGCAAAGTTATGCCCATGACGGAGACTTGTTTGTCAGTTTCAACTGCAACCGGCTGGATCGCAGGTTTTTTGAGGCATGCAGATCTATTTCTCCCGATCCACGCAATGGTGAATATCAATTACCGGACGCTATTCGGCATGGTGTTAAGAATCTGGAGATTGAAACCAAAGTTGTTCCGGTCCATTGCGGTGTCGTTGATCTGACTTCACGAAGTTCCATTGAATCTGCAGCAGCACTGCTTCGGGAGAATTCATACGCATGAGTTTACGCGAGATAAGAGGAATGCTTTCTGAGTTGCCTGAGGGCAACCCGTTACAACTGCATCTCGACACACTGAGCCCGTCCAAAGTTCGACTGTTGAGGGACGCAATTGATGTTTTTGAAAGGCATTCATCTGTTGCTGACGAACAACCAATTCACATTTGCTATGTTCCCGGCCGTATCGAGATATTAGGAAAACATACGGACTATGGGGGCGGCCCAACGATGGTGATGGCCCTGGATCGCGGCTTTATCATTGTCTCGTCCCTGAACGGTTCTGATGAGATCTGTGTGTGGAATGCTGATCCGTCCTTCAGGCCCTGTTCGTTTCCGTTCAGACCGGATATCGAGCCACTGAAAGGCTGGGCCACTTACCCGGCAACCGCTGCGCGTCGGATCGCATTCAATTTTGGCGATCATGTCGAGTTAGAGGGAGTAGACATAGCCATAGCGAGCGACCTTCCACCCGCGGGTGGAATGAGCTCTTCTTCAGCACTGATCATCGGTTCATACTTTGCCATTGCGGGGCCGAATGAATTGGCGGGATCGGAGCTCCTTCAGGCCAACATCCACAACCGGATAGATCTGGCCATGTACCTGGCGGTTGTGGAAAACGGCCTTTCCTTCAGGGATCTGCCCGGCCATCGCGGCGTGGGCACCTTCGGCGGCAGCGAAGACCATACGGCTATCCTCTGCTGCGAAGAGGGGAAGTTCTCTGTGAATTATTACTGCCCGACTGTTCCTGAATGCAGCGTCGCGTTCCCCGAGAAATGGGCCATTGCAGTCTGTCATTCAGGAAAGCACGCGGTAAAGACTGCAGAAGCCATGGAAGAATATAACGCGGTTTCGCTCCGGCTCGGTCGTGTGCTCAGCACCTTCAATGAAGCGGAAGGCGCGGAATTCCCGACTATGCGTGACGTGGTGAAACATCTCACTGATCCTGAATCAGGTGAGGTCAATTATGGCAAGCTCAGGGACTCGCTGAACCGTGCGGCGCCCTCTGCCGCGGAGGATCTCTTCATGCGTTTTGAACAATTCTCGTTGGAGATGACTGAAATCATTCCGGATGCTGTTGAGGCGCTCGAATCAAAAGATGCGGCGGCGCTGGGCAGCATCATCGGCCGCTCACACGCACTATCAAAAAGTCATCTCCGAAACATCGTGGAGGAGGTCGATTGCCTCCAGAGATTAGCCAGAGAAGAAGGAGCTATCGCCGCTTCAGGATTCGGCGCGGGCTTTGGTGGCAGTGTGTATGCAATCGTGCGGAAGGAGGGGGCAGAGGATTTTCTCGAAAGATGGACGGCCCGGTATTCTGAGGTCCATCCCGAATACTCAGAAGAAATATCTTCTTTCTTGACCACGCCCAGTGGGCCCCTCTTCTGCAGTAGTTACAGTTGAAGCGTTGTGGGGACAGTCCCAGCCCGTCGCCATGCAATGAAACATCACGCCGCGGAAACTACCTGGTTTTTACCGGTGCGTTTGCCCTCATAAAGGGCTTCGTCGGCAGTGACGATCAGGTCTTTGGCTGAATTGGCGTCGTCGGGGAATACCGCAAGTCCTGCGGTGATAGAGAGCCTGACAGGCGGATGGGCTGAGTTCTGGCTGCCGAATGGAAATGACTCTACCTTCTGACGAATAGTTTGGGCAACGGTCATCGCTCCGGTGCGGGAGGTCTCGGGAAGAACAACGACAAATTCCTCGCCGCCGTATCGAGCTACGAAATCCTTACCACGAGTGTTGTCGAGTAGAATTTCGGCAACGTTGCGAAGGACTTCATCGCCCTCGGGATGACCGAAAGTGTCGTTGTATTTTTTGAAGTCATCGATATCGATGATGACAAGCGACAGCGGGAAGCCGGATTTCTGTGCCTTGCGGATGTCCCGTTCGAGGATCTCCTGAAAGTGCCGGTAATTGAACAGATTCGTCAGGCCGTCGTGTATGGCCAGGTTTTCGACGCGTTTGTAGAGCCGTGCGTTTTCGATCAGGACTGCCGCCTGGCTGGAGAACGTGCTCAGCAGATCCAGCTCGTAGCTGGTGAAATCACGGCGCTCGCGGGTGAGCGCTGCGATAAGCCCAATCGACTTACGAGAGCCGCCCGGCTGGATGCGATTGAGGGGCGCAACAATTAGCGATCGATAGCCGTCTCCCGTAAGCGGTTGATACCTTTCGTAATTGTCAAGGTTGTTCACCATGGTGGATTTGCCGTGATGGATGACTTCGGTGATCAATTCGCTGCCGAGCTCGATATCTTCGCCGCCCTCTTCGATGCGCATAAAGAAACGATTCTCTTCGTCGCTGTAGAGCTGCATGACAATCGTCTTGACTTCGAGAATGTCTTTAATGGCAGAAACTGCCTGGTTGAGGACGACGTTGAGATCGCGGGATACGAAAAAGGTCTCGTGAAGATCGTTCACGCGGTTCATCACCTTTGTCTGAACTTCGTCGATAGTGATCCGGCGCTCGAGTGTTTCCAGTCTCCGCCGCATGAGGATCGCTTCGCGATCGAGGATGGCAAATATCCGCTTGGCGCCAAGTGCGGAGAGAAACGAGACAAGTACGAACAGAAGTATGATGGCGATCAGCGCAGCAATGACCGCAGGATGCTGCAGCGCTCTGTTCGTTTCAAAGTTGAAGAGGATGTAACAAAAGATCCCTGCCGCGAAGACCCCCAGCAAGACGGGAAAGCCAACTATCAGGAATCTTGATCTCATGGTCTTTTGAAGAGGTGCTGACGTTCGACGGCAGCTATACGGCTTCGCCTTCGATTCCTCCGACGTGAATGTCGAGGTCGCTGCGATCTTCGATGCGATCGACCCGGCCGTCTCTAATCCAGACGACACGGTCTGAAATATCGAGCATCTTCATATCATGCGTAGCGCTGATGACAGTCACTCCTGACATCAGATTCATGTCTTTGAGCAGCTTAATAATCTCTTGTCCGGTTGTGAGGTCGAGGTTTCCGGTGGGCTCGTCCGCCAGGATGATGGCCGGATCGTTTGCCATGGCCCGGGCGATTGCCACACGCTGCTGCTGCCCGCCGGAGAGCTCCGACGGCTTGTGCATAAGGCGTTGACCGAGACCGACGGTTGCCAGGAGTTTTGCGCCCTTGTCGCGAGCCTCGTCCGTAGACATCCCCGCGAAAGTCATGGGGAGCACGACGTTCTCGAGGGCGGTCATTACCGGGATGATGTTGAACGACTGAAAGATGTACCCGATCTTGCGGCAGCGCAGCCAGGCGAGCTCGTAGGCATCGAGCTGGGCCACGTCTACCTCATCGATATAAACTTTGCCGTCGCTGGGCTTATCAAGACCTCCAACCATGTTGAAGAGGGTCGATTTGCCAGAGCCCGAAGGGCCCATAATCGAAATATATTCGCCTGCCGCGATTTCGATGTTGACGCCTCTGAGCGCTTCAACAGTTTCGTTTCCCATGACGTATTTCTTCTTGACGTCTTTTGTTCGAACGATGGCATGCTCTACCATGAATGATCCAATCTGGTGGGTGGTATTGGTGTAAGAGTGCGAACCCTAGTGGGATCTACCTTTCTTTCTTACTTTCTTTCTTAATCCTCATCTTAATCGAATTCTGACGTTGCAGCCCTTTAGAGCCCGATCTCAGCAATTCCGATTAAGAGGAAGACTAAGAGCCCAGAGCCAGAAATCCTTAAAAATTCGCAGTATCGGTCTTGGGTGGAACAGTGGAATCTCAGGCCTCTACTCGCATGGCAACGACTGGCTCCATCTTGGCAGCAGTCCAGGCGGGATATATGGCCGCCAGGACTGAGAGGACGGTTCCGGTCACCAGCGAAAGCAGGGCCGACTGAAACAGATTCAAAGCCGGGAAATACTTCCAGGGGTAGAAGCCGTAGGTGTAAGAGTAGCGGAACATCGTCAGCAGGAAACCGATCAGGATGCCGGCGGCCGTGCCGATGACTCCCAGACCGGATGACTCCAGCAGAAAAATTCTCACGATGAATTTATCCAGCGCGCCGAGGCATTTCATCGTGCCGATTTCGCGGAAACGTTCGGTCACCGACATCAACATCGCGTTGACGATGCCGACTACGCAGACCAGCAGAGAAAGGACAATCAACCATCGGTCTCTAGTCTTGATACTGGTCAGCAGGCTGGAAAATGAACCGGCGTCTTTCTTTTTCAGGCTGGCCGAACTGACCGGTACCTCGAGGCCGCTCTTCGTTAACGTGGTGCGAAGCGCAGGGCGATCGATTGCTTCCTGGGTCAGACGCAGGTTGAGACAAGTGCTGGTCCAGATGGACATCAAAAATGCGATGGCAAGGATGATGCTGCTGGTAGTGATGATGGAACGCCAGAATCTGACCTTGATGCTCTTGACCGCGATTTCCGCCGCTTTACTCCAGGGGAGGACGATGATTCTGCCGATCTTGCCAGACGTTTCCAGGAGAGCTGATCGGGTATCCGGCTTTTCGTTTTCGGGCTCGTTCGTCATTTCTTGTTCTTCTTTTTCTTGTTTTTCTTAGAGCTCTTCCCGGACGACTGTTTTTGCTTGTCCGGGTCTGGCACGGCAAGGCCGATCAATCGTCTGCGGGCCATCTGCTTTAGAAATGTGATCAGTGAGAGCTCTGCCTCTTTTCTCGAAAGTTTGAATCGATCGGAAAACTCTTTGATGAGGTCCCTGACTGTGGTCTCACCATCACATCTTCTCCAGACATGGCTGCCTAATTCATCGAGGGTTACCCTTCTTGACTCGGGCACGTAAAAAATCTTGCTGAGCAACCTGACCCAGCGCGTATCGCTGCGGGGGATGACAATCAGGGTCTCATCATCCTCCTCGTCGTATTCCCATCGAACAGCCTGATTACGAACCGGCACCGCAGTGAGCGATTGCTCACGGGTCAGGGCAGGCTCACCTCTGCGGACAAGACGGGAAAAGATGGACATTTAATGACAATGAATGCTCTCGCACACCTGCTCGAACAAACCTGATTCTTCATCTTTCATCAGGGCGTGCAATATAAACAATTTGTCAGAGTCTTTACAGTACCACACCCGGCTTTTCAAAGCCTTCGGGCTCAGGGGGGACCAAACCTGGCGAGTAATCCTTGCACGGCCGCTCACGAGACAGGCTTCATGGGCGCGGAATTTTGACTCTTCGAGGTGCCAACGAAATTTCTTCCAGTCAGCTTCGCAGCGCTTGATCGTCCATTGCTTCAACGAAAGCTCCCGGAGCTGCATTTCTGCAAGGCTGATCCGGCGGCCGGTGAGAAGTTCCCTCCCCTTTTTGAACTGCAGATGAATTTCGCCCGTCTTCAGTGATGGCGTCTCGAGCTCGAAACTCGTCGGCAGGCTCATGGTCAGGCCGTAAACATCCCAGCGATCGTGGCAATCTTCCTGATGGTCGATGAGAGATTCGAAAATCCTCCTGGCCAGCTCCCGGTCGGCCTCTTTTGGCAGATGGAACAGGCGAAGCAATATGACCCGGCCGCAGACTTGGCAGTGGTTCACCAAATTCCATGCGTGGAATTCAGCACGCATCTGATAGCACTCCCATGCACTGCGCTCGCGCTGAATCAGCTTGACTCTGCGTTTCACCACCACCTTCTGCTTCGACTTTTTCGACTTCTTCTCGACTTCTTTGATCTGCTTTTCGGCCTCTGCTTCGATGTCAACACTTTCGGGTTTCGGCACATGCCACCTGGCTTCGAGGCGGACCATGTCCTCGTCATCAATGCGCAGGTAGCCGCTCGAGCGGTCGCCTTCGATCTTGCCGAGAGTCCAATCTTCAGGCATCTGCCATTCGATTCCCTGCCAGCCAAAATGTATCCAGTTGTTGAAGGACACTGTTGCGCTCCTCGTCATGCCTCACTTTGAATCGATTCTGTCTGGAAGTTTCTGGACGATCATCTCTGCGATGTCGACAGGGTTGTAAGAAAGAATGTCCACTCCGCCATCGCCGGGGGCGGTCTCGATATCGGCGATGAGCTTCATAGATTCGTCGGCCTTGGAAAACAGCACCTTGATTCGGTTAAACGTGACCTGGATTTCGGCAGAATACCAGAGGCCTGCTTCGACTGGCTTGAGAGCGGAGTCTGAAAACTTGAATGCCGGTGTCTTGAATCTGTCGGCCTGGTCTTTTGGCACACCGTGACACGAAAATCCGAGCCCGTCGCGATTGAGCCTCACGTAGTACCAGAGGTATTTCACGTGCTCTCTCTTGCCTCTGGATTTTACGAGCGGATAGAAGCCGACCTTCTTCGGATCTGTAAACCGAAAACGAAAACGGAAAGAATAGTCAGACCAGTTTCGCGCGCCAAAGTATTCCATTTTGCCCATCATCCAGCCGGTACCGTGCAGGAATTTTTTCCCGTTTTCTTCCTTGATGACGCACTTCTCACCAAAGCCGCCCGCCGGGCCGATTTCAAATCGGCTGAAGTTCTCCTGCCAGTAAACCTTTTCAGACGATTCTGCGAACAGGCACTGACAGACGAAGACAGATGGAAGGACCGCGACGAATCTCATTCGGTCTCCTCACTTGTGCCGATGTCACGAAATCGCAGAACGCCCTTGACTTCTTTCATTTCTGCCAGGTCCAGAGCCTTGCGATTCATCACGACGTAGAGGCCGGCGATCTTGATGGGGAATTCGATTCGAGCGTCCTTGCGTGGGGAATTCGTGTTCCATCGTCTGCCCGCAGAGATGTTGCGTTCGACAGAACTGCCGTCGATGGGGAAATCCACGTATCGCCAGCCATCGTGCGCGATGGACAGTTCGCCAGGCCAGTCGTGATAGGCACCTTCTGTTCGCCAGAGCGCTCCGGTCGCGTCTTGGATTTCAAAGACAATCTTGCCCCAGCCGGAATCGCCCTTGACCCGCAGACCGATGCGCGCCGGCTTGCCTGGAATCGGTTCGGGACGCCGCAGCTTCATGACCGCGTATTCGCTCACGATATCCGGTAACGGCCTGTTCCGATTCAGTCTGAGCTGCAGGCACTGGCCCTTTTCTTTGTCTTTAATCTGAGTGAGCGAGATGTCGCCGACGACACGAATAGGCAGGCCCCTTGCATTGGGGTTGCTCAAACTCATGTCTGCTTCCTGCAGCCGCCATTCCTCGACATTGTCCATTCTGCTGGCCAACCGGAATGAGCGGGGAGCAGCCTTAAAAGATCGACTGATGATTTCGACTGAACGAAGCTGTTTTGGGCTGACGATGTAGTTCGGCGCGGTAGAGGCGTCTAGAGCCAGGCGTTTCCGCAAAAGGCTGGTCGAGGTCTGCCTTTGCCTTCCGTAGCATCCGATCAGGTCCACCTCGGCCCTCTCCTCAAACTGAAGTCGCAGCCCGGCCTCGCCGCGCACAGTCCACAGCGCGTACACAAAATTGCCATCGGCCCGTCTGAGCTCCAGGGCATAGACCGTGGACGACCCGGTCGGCACCTGACGCAGCAAAGTGACCCGATCCAACGCCTTGGTGAGGGTTGCCACCGCGACGTAGGCAGGCTTCGGATAGAGCAGCGGGTGGCGACGGCAAAGCCCGCCAGCACCCCAGAGAGTGTTGAAGTAGGAGTTTCCGGCATCGTGGATGATAGCCGGATTAATGTTCTTGAATTTGTAGGCGTGACACAGGAGCATGTCGCGGACGATCCACTCGGCCTGACGACGAGGGCCAAGGTTGCGGTCGGTGCGCGCTGTGAATTCATAGCAACCGGTCACCGGCAGGTCGTGTCCGAATTTCCGTGCGGCCTCACGTGCCAGCCAGATGCCCTGCGTTGAGCCTTCCCAGAGCTTTTCCGGCACGCAGGTCTGGCCGACTGCTTCCACGCCAATGAAGTCGATGTACTTTGGCGCGAACCCGTGTCGCAGAAGCGCTGCAATGATGGAAGCTGAGCTGCTCGTGTTGCCCACCACCAGCTTCAGCTTGGGATATTTTCTGCGGTAAAACTCTGCAGCCAGGGTTGCCAGCTTCACGGACTTCCTGCTTCTTTCGGTGGCCGCCACGTCCTCTTTCTGTCTCGCATTACGCAATTCAGCCGGAACGTAGTGCGCAAAGCTCTCGTGAAAAATGAGGGCCTGCCGGCAGTGAGGGAAGCGCTTCAAAAGCTCGTCAACTTTTGTGCCCACCCGCTCGCAAGCCCGCTCCATGTTTTCCAGATCGGCGAGGCGGAAAAACCAGCGGATCTGATTCATCGTGATCTTCCACCGTGCCATGTCCTTTTCAGAATACTTGCTCCATCCAAACGTTGTTTTTCTCAGCCCGGCCTTGAACATCATTGGGCCTGCCACCTCCTTGTCCGCAGCGCCGTAGTGCGCGTGCGCAAACCACCACGTGCCGTAAGGCGATTCGTAACCCGCCTCGCGGGTGTCTTTCCCCAGCAGCGCAAAGGACGCAGTGTGTCTCAGCAATTCACGCCGCCTCCCATCTGTCATAGTGAATTCAATGCCATACCAGCCGAGCTGCTTCATCTGCAGAGAAATGGGAATGTCCCTGTCGTCGCTGGAGCTGAGCGAAACCAATTTGTTCTTCCTGGTCACAACATTTCGATTCACATCCAGAATTTCCCAATCAAGGCTGACTTTACATGGACGCCTCGCTTTCAAGGTCACAGTGAGTTCGGGCTTTTCGTCGTTGTGAAAAATGTTGCCCGGCTGATGACCGGTCAGATGAAATTCGACGGGGCTTCGTTCCAGGGCCGCACCAAACACATGAACCGCGCTCGTTGAGTGGTTGTCCGGCTTTCGACGACTGTCCCATTGAGCAGAGACGCCACCCAGTTTGCCGACGAACTCGAAGTCGAGATAAGGCTGACGCATCATTGATGCATGAGGATCGTTCTCAGCAGAAAGCAGGTCAAGAATGTCGCCAGGCTTGAGTTTGAATTCCACCAGCAGCAGCGGCGCCTCGATAGTCTTTCCGTCGGCCTCATACTTGACCGTGCCAACTTGCCTTACGCCTTGCGGAAAAGATTCTCCGTCGCGGGGCAACGCCAGTGTTGTATCTGAGATCGCCTCGCTGCGTCCCGACCTGGCGAAGCGCGTCATACGGGCCGTAATGATCGGCACCTTCGCCGAGTCAGTTTCCACTGCGCAGAGAGCGTACGCCCGCACGTAATGCCCCTGCGGGACAGCAAAGTGAACGCTCTCCAGCATCCCATCGAGCGCGGTACGCGAGAGGTACTCGTCGCACTCTAATGCCCAAGAGCCCTTCATCTGTCTGACCACGCCAATATCCGCACTCTCCGCTGCGTTCGTGACAAACATGGGAATTCCACTGATTTCCTGAAGGCCGGGTTTCAACGAAATCGTCCCTCGTTCTATCGGACTAGCTTCGGCCCTAAATCGGACGCCAGCGGCAAGACTGCTTATGTTCAGCGGATAAAAATCGGGATGACTGAAATGCCTGAGAGATTTCAGATTCCGTGCTCCACCGGATTCCGACAAAACGAAAGACAGTGCCTTTAGTCTCTCCACAGATTCTCTGCGGCCAGCATACTGATCGTTCAGGAACCATTGGAATCCACGCTCATTCTGCAGCACTTCAAACTTGACAAAGCTTTTCGATGCAGCAGGAAGTGATTCCCATTTCGCTATGAGATCTTTCTGAAGCTTTCCCCTGTGACAGGCACTCCGCTCTCTGACCTCGTAACGCACCAGGCGCGGTCGTATGAAACATCTCACCCCATTCAGGTTGATTACTGCATCCGGCATTTCATGCTTCTTCCCTCCCTCAAACCCGACGGAGAATCGGTCAGACTCGGCACGCACCCGCAACACATGCTTCTTGCCGCCTTCCAATTCGACGATGATCTGAGACCACTTCTGGCTTACCTCGCCAACTTGGAATTCCCCACTCAACGCGTCGTGCTCCGGCATCAGTTGAATATTGTGAAGCGCACCAACCTCAGCCATACACGGGTGGCCTGACAGAAACACGAGCATCGCCATAGCGGTGGACCTGTTACTCCCTTTCAAAAAGCCCTTCTCTATAAATCCGTAAGCAGTCATTTTTTTTAGGCTATATTGACAGGCAGTCTTGCAGCTTTTGCCCACGGCCGCGGAGTCATTTCTGCGCCCCCAAGAGGATGCGACGCTGACCGCTTCCTGCTAATCCTGCCCGGGATATTTCACGCGATGGTGATAGAAATGGGTCAGCCGCTGGATAGTGCTCTCTTCGACTCTTTTTAATTCGTCGAGAGTAAGGCCGCACTCATTAAACTGGCCATCCATTAATTTTTTCAACGATAGTTCGTGAACCAGATTTTCGATGCGGCTGGCCGTTGGGTTTTCAAGGGTGCGGCAGGCTGCCTCAACCGTATCAACTAATAATGAAATCCCAGTCTCACGAGTCTGCGGTTTTGGGCCTGGGTATCGATAATGGGATTCTTCTACTGGCTGGTCGCTCGATGATTTTTCAGCCTCTCGATAGAAGAATTCGATAAGCGTTGTTCCGTGGTGTTCTAAGATGAACGCTCTCATTGCCCTTGGGAGGTTGTAGTCCTCTGCGAGAGACAATCCATCCCGCACGTGCGATGAAATAATGAGTGCACTCATCGACGGGTTGAGGTCTTTGTGCATGCTGCCTCGCCAGTCTTCATTTTCCACAAAATAGTGGGCCTTATTCATCTTTCCAATGTCGTGGTAATAGCACCCGACCCTCGCAAGCAGTGAATTAGCGCCGATAGCTTCAGCACCGGCCTCGGCAAGCATTGCGACCATCAGAGTGTGTTGGTAGGTGCCTGGCGCCTCAAGGGCCAACCGGCTGAGCAGCGGATGATTCTGGTCTGAAAGCTCCAGAAGTTTTGAATCGGTGACAATATTAAATACGCGCTCAATGAGAGGAAGCGTAATACTCAGTGCCACGCCCATAACGATGCCATTCGCCAGGCCGGAAGTTGCTTCATACAGATGCCCAAAGGGATTGTCGGATAGAATAAATGCAAAGGCCATTGAGGCAAATCCCTGCATTGCGCCGGCCGTGAGACCTATTTTAAATGGCACAGTTCTGCTGCGAATATGCAGAGACAGAAAGATGGCCACAAACGAGCCCAAAACCAGGACAACTAATAGCGAAAAATTCATGCCGCACATAATAGCGATCAGGACGGCCAGAAAATAAGCCAGGACGCGGGCTATTCTAGGTGAATAGGCAATAGTAATAACTGACGCAAAAAAGGGCATCGGCATCATATATATCGGAATCACGTAAGGGCTGAACGGGAGCAAATGCCCAAAGTGAGCGATAGCTTTACTGACGGCGAGGGCCAGCAGGCAAAGCCCTGCCAACTTGCAGGTCTCGGCCCGTGATTCGAGGATTTGAGGCTGGAACTGGTTCAGATAAACGATAACGAGAGTGGTCATAGAAAATACTAAGAGCGTGAGGCCGCCAAGGCGCATGAGCAACGCTCGCCATGTAATGGATTTTACGTATTTCGCATATTCGGCGCGAATCAACTCGATCGCTTCTGGGCTAGCGACTTTGCCCACCGCCAAAAGCTCCTGCGCCTCTCTGTAGACGCGCGGGTGGATAACGACATTCCCTGCAGCCTCGTCTTTGCGACGGGAGGTATCGTGCTGGTCATATTCCAGCGTAGGGATCGCTTCGGCTGACAGGAGTTCAGCAAATAGTTTTTGAAATTCTGGCGGGACCTCCAGAAAAGTTTCTTTTACGACTGAAGTGAATTTATTGTCGAGGCCCTGTACCAGAAGGGTACTCACGCTGGACTCGCGATCTCTGCCACCGGCGGTATAAATACGGATTTTCCTGGAATAACGCTCCATTTCGTAGGATTCCGGGCGCACAATTCCTCGTTTTCTGAACTCTTGTCCGAGGAGTTCCAGACCATCAAGGTAGTATTCCTTTTCCATCTCGCTGATGAACTTATTCAGGGCCTCATCTTTGGAGATCTTTCCATCAAACGAAGTACTGGCGTCCCAACTGAAAAGCCCTACCTCTGTTGATGAGTGCTTTTCCGTCAGGTCTTTGAGCTGGCGCATGAGATTGTCGAGGCTCTGGGCAGATTCCCGGTAGTAATTCGGGACACTTTCTCTTGCCTGGCTTTCTCGCACGGTCTTCAGCATTGGGTCGATATAGATGAAGGACTGACGCACCAGGTAAGGCCGCTCAGCTCTCTGCCCTTCAGCAATCGGCAGGGGCGAGCCACGCCAGGTAAGGACAGCAACCGCGGACAGACCGAACAGAATGGCCAGGAGCCACGATAGGAGTCGCCCGCCGGACACAGACATGATATCTGCACCGCGCACGGTGGTGCCGCCACGATCGCGGGTAACGCGGGGCCGGCTCTTGTTGGTGAGAGTTCTAATGGCAGGGGGCATCAGGAAGCCTGGTTCGCTGTCTCGTCCTGGGCCAATTGTTTGGATTCTGCTGGCACGGCGCCTACCTCATTCGATTCATCTGCGGCCAGTTGCTCTGGTGATTTTTGAATCGAGTTTCCGTCTTCTGATATGACAGGTCCGTGATTGCCGTGGAGCTCGTATGCCTCGACGATGTCCTGCACAATTCGGTGACGCACGACATCCTGTTTTTCCAGATAGACAAACTTCAGTCTCTTGATGCCGCCGAGAATTTCCCTGGCATCGCTGAGTCCGGATTTCTCATCGTTCTGTAAGTCCACCTGGGTGATGTCGCCGGTGATGACAGCACGCGATTCGATCCCGAGCCGTGTGAGGAACATCTTCATCTGTTTTGACGTTGTATTCTGCGCTTCATCAAGGATCACGAATGAATGATTGAGCGTGCGCCCTCGCATGAACGCCAGAGGCACGACTTCAATGATATCGCGATCCATGTACCGCTTCGTCTGGCCGAAATCCAGTAAATCGTTGAGCGCATCATAGAGTGGACGGAGATAGGGATTTACTTTTTCCTGCAAATCACCGGGAAGGAATCCCAGTTTTTCACCTGCCTCGACGGCAGGACGCGCCAGCACGATCTTTCGAATCTCACCCGCGCGGAGGAGGCTTAACGCCATCGATACGGCAAGGTACGTCTTCCCGGTGCCGGCAGGGCCGATGCAGAAGACGACCTGGTTGTGCTCCATTGCCTTCAGGTAGGATTCCTGCCCTTTGGTCTTGGGGGACACAAGCCAGCCGCTGCCACCTTTGTACTGGCTGGCGACTTCGGGCAATGGCACGTGATGGGCCGCGCGGATGTATTTCTCCACATCATCGTTCAGCAGACGCTGGTTGCGGCGAAAATGTTTGACCATGTCATCGAACGCGACGATCGCCTGCTGAACCCTTCGCGGTTCGCCATGCATTCGAACGACGCCGTCTCGCGCAAAGACACGGATGCCGAATTCTTCACGAATGCGCTTGATGTTGCGGTCATTGCTGCCCAGGAGGGCGAGCTCTTCACGCGAGCCTTCCAGAGTGAGGGTGTGTTGGATTTCTTCCATTAAAGAAATGTTTGGGAGTTTGGGTGAAAGGGCGAATCCAACGGAACGCTCAGATGCCATGCGCCCCAGAATTAAAGGCTCTGTTTATGACTCATACTCGCGAAAACAAAAGCAATAAAACATAACTCACGGGCGCGGCAGCCAGCAGCGAATCAATCACGTCGAGCACTCCACCGAATCCGGGGAGCAGTGAGGCGGAATCTTTGGCGTCACACATACGTTTGAGCAGTGATTCGGCAAGGTCGCCGAGTTCGCCGGTGAATCCGATCACTAAACCAAAGATGGTCACTTCCGTCCAGTTGAGAAATGGGATCTGTAGTTGTGTCTGCAGCAGTGCAGCCATCGCGATACTGGTGAGCAGACCTGCCAGCGCGCCCTCTACCGTTTTGTTGGGGCTTATATTCGGGGATAGTTTTGTTCGGCCTATCATACGCCCGATAAGGTAGGCGCCGACGTCAGCGAATTTGGCCACGACGACGGTCAACAGAAGACACTTGATTCCTACGTCCTCTGAAGCGAAGTGCTTGTTTTCCAGCATGGCGATCCTGGTCAGATAGCTGCCAAGAAACCATATGTACATGATGCCGAAAAGCGTGGCCATGATATTGCCGGGCGCATCTTTGAAAGCTTCGGGGCGGGCGTGGTACGCGAACAGAAGGAAAATCGTCAGGCCGATGATGATGCCGTTGATGCTCCAGAAGGTAATGGACTGCCCCCAGAGATCTTTTTGATACGTGGCCCATTCACCGAGAGTGAGTGCGATGCACGCGAAGACGCCGATGTGCCGCACGGGTTTGTATTGGCCTGTAGCGCTGATGAGTTTGTAGAACTCGAGGATAGCCAGAACGCTGATGACCATGAACAACAGGTGGCAACCGACCTTCCACCGAGAGCCAAAATCCGCGTACAGAATGCCGAACAGGCCGGCAAGCATGGCGATGGCTATAGGGACTCGAATTCTGAGCATGTCAGGTTTTAAGCGCGCCGAATTTCCGGATTCGCCGGTTGTATGCCTCGATGCCTTCCATGAGATGCTCCTCTCGGAATTCAGGCCAGCAGAGGGGGCTGACCCAGATTTCGGAGTATGAGAGCTGCCACAGGAGAAAATTGCTGATGCGCATTTCGTCGGCCGTTCGGATGAGCAGATCCGGGTCACGCATGTCTGGCTGGTAGAGATACTGGGAGAAGAGCTCTTCATCCAGATCGTCAACATTCTGCTTCCCTGACTTCACATCAGAAGCAAACTGTCTGGCAGCATCCACGATCTCGACGCGGCCGCCGTAATTGATGGCCACGCACATCAGCATGCCGGTGTTGTCTGCGCTCATCTCGATGGTCTTCCGCAATTCCTTGCGGACGTACTGAGGCAGGACCTCGGGGCGGCCAATATTGATGAAGCGGATGTTGTTGTCCATGATCTCCTTCCGCTCCTGGATCAGGTAACGCTGATAGAGACGCATGAGGAAGGAGACTTCTGTACGGGGGCGTTTCCAGTTTTCGTTGGAGAAGGCGTAAAGGGTGAGCTGCTCGACGCCCAGCCGCGCGCATTCCCGGGTGATGGCACGTACGCTTTTCGCGCCCTGCTCGTGACCGCGGATTCTCGACTGCCGGCGCGATTCGGCCCACCGGCCGTTGCCGTCCATGATGATCGCGATATGACGAGGAATTTCCAGATCCATCAATTCATCAGCCGAATGGAATTACGTCTGTCCTTGCCAACAGAAACTACTTCAATGGGCACATTCACTAATCGTGAGAGAGTTTCTATGTATGACTTGGCGTTGTCAGGTAATTGCGAATACTCAGTCATTCCGGAGGTCTCCGTCTGCCAGCCCGGGAACTCTTCGTAAATCGGCGTGCAGGCCGCGAGTGATTCTGCGTCCGCGGGCACTTCATTGATGCGCTGCCCGTCAAGGTCGTAGGCCACGCAGACCTGCAGGGCTTCGAACTTGTCGAGCACATCGAGCTTGGTGATAGCGACGCCGGTCACGCCACTGATCATGGAAGTGTATCGCGTAATGACCGCGTCAAACCAACCGCAGCGACGCGGCCGGCCGGTCGTCGCCCCGAATTCTCCACCGACGGAACGCAAAGTTTCGCCGGTATTGTCAAGGAGCTCGGTAGGGAACGGGCCCGCTCCGACGCGAGTCGTGTAAGCTTTGAGCACGCCAATCACGTTCTGAATTTTGCTCGGCGGAACACCGGTGCCGATCGATGCAGCAGCGGCCGAAGTATTGGACGAAGTGACGAACGGATAGGTTCCGAAATCAACGTCGAGCAAGCTGCCCTGCGCGCCTTCGAACATCACACTCTTGCCACTGTCAATTTCACGATTGAGATAAATCGCAGTATCCACCACGAACGGTTCCATGCGTCTGGCGAGTGGTGTGTATTCTTCGATAACCTCGTCGACCAGGACTTCCGGCTCGCCGTAGCCTCTGTGGAGAAGGCGGTTCACGTACGGGAGATTTCGTTCAAGCACGGCCCGAAAGGCGGCAGGATTAATCAGGTCACCGGCACGGACGCCGTTGCGAGCCACCTTATCAAGATAGCACGGCCCGATGCCGCGCAAGGTTGTGCCGATGGAAGATTCGCCACGGGCCTTTTCCATCGCCGCATCGAGCTGTTTGTGATACGGCATCACGATCTGGGCCCGGTTACTGACGAAAAGCCGTTCGGAGACATCGACTCCGTCTCGTTTCAGTTCGTCGATCTCATCGGCAAACTGGACAGGGTCGATAACCATGCCGTTGCCGAGCACGCAGGCCGTCTGCTGGCGAAGCAGCCCCGTGGGCAGAAGGTGCAGGATGTATTCGTCCCCTTCGATGACCACAGTGTGCCCGGCATTGCTTCCTCCCTGGAAGCGCACGACGAGGTCGACATCCTCGGCAAGCAGATCGACGATTTTTCCTTTGCCTTCATCGCCCCACTGGAGGCCGATGACGCATACGGTTGAAGGTGAGCCGTTGTTTTCGTTTGCAGACATGACGTTTTCAGATTCAGGATTTGGGATTTGGGAATCAGGATTTGGGGAATGAGATACGTTCTGTTGTCATCCCCTCTCCTTTGCCATCATTTGCGTGAACCGTTCGAACAGATACAGCGCGTCATGAGGGCCAGGGGATGCCTCCGGGTGATACTGCACAGAAAAGGCCGGCAGCCTTTTGTGGGCCAGGCCTTCGACTGTCTTGTCATTCAGGTTTATGTGGCTGACCGCGACTTCGTCAGGATCCAATGTGTCCGCATCGACGACAAAACCGTGATTTTGTGAAGTGATTTCGACCTTCTCAGTTTTCAGGTCCATCACCGGCTGATTTGCGCCGCGGTGTCCGAATTTGAGTTTCTTGGTTTTCCCGCCCAGCGCGATGCCCATGATCTGTGAGCCCAGGCAAATTCCAAACAGCGGCACTTTGCCCAGCAGTTCACGAACACAGTCTGCAGCGTAAGTCACCGGCTCAGGATCGCCCGGGCCGTTGGAGAGGAAAACGCCGTCAGGATCTGCTGCGAAGACTTCCGCCGCGGTCGTCTTGGCCGGCATCACTTTGACGCTGCAGCCGCTCGATACGAGGCACCGGAGGATGTTGTACTTGATGCCATAGTCGATCGCGACCACCTTGAATGGATCGCCTTCGTGCTCGGGCAGGCCGTTCGTGAAGTTCTCATCCAGGCCTTCTGACCAATCGTAAGCTTCTGCACAACTGACGCCCTGGACGAGATCCCGTCCGACAAGCTTGGGCGCGGCTTTGGCTCGGTCTACCAGCGTGTCATTGTTGACTTCTTCAGTAGTGAGCACGCCGGTCATCGCGCCCTTGGTTCGGATATGTTTGGCCAGTGCCCGGGTATCGACCCCTTCGATTCCGATGATTTCGTGCTCCGCCAGATACGCGTCCAGTTCCTGCTGTGAACGGTAATTGCTCGCAATACGGCTGCGCTCACGAATGACAAATCCTTCCACGTGCGGCCGGGCGGATTCAACATCGGTGCTGTTGAGCCCGTAGTTGCCGATAAGCGGGTAGGTCATCGTGACGATCTGTCCCGCATAGGAGGGATCGGTCAGGATCTCCTGGTATCCGGTGAGCGATGTATTAAAGCAGACCTCGCCGACCGATTCGGTAGCGGCGCCGAAGCCACGGCCCCAATAAACGGTGCCATCGTCCAGCACCAACGCCGCATC
>JASLXP010000405.1 GCA_030740295.1 Planctomycetota bacterium | reverse complement strand
CCTCTACTACTTTGAGGACAGGCCAGAAATCTATCTGTTGCCCTTCGAGCTCATGCGCATGGCACTCGCTGAGAACTTCGAGGACTGGGCGTATCACCCCGACTGTTCTTGGCCCATTGATGCGTTCAACCACGGCTACGTCACCCGCAACATCTGCGTTCCGTGGCCGCTTTTTAAAGAGGGAATCACGAATCAAATGTTCAGGAGTTTTGGGTGAGGCGAAAGTTCGTCTCACCATTTTCTAACCACATCGAAAGGAGAAACCGATGGTAATGATGAATCGAATCCACAGGGGGCCAGTCTTGGCACCACGCCGGGTAACACTTATGGGTCAACACGGCATTGGCAAATCTTCCTGGGCTGCTCAGGCGGCGAAGGCTATCTTCATTCAGACGGAAGACGGCCTGGCCAACATCGACTGCGACAGCTTTCCGCTGGCGACCACGTTCGACGAAGTGATGCAGGCGCTGGCCGAACTCTACACCGAAGAGCATCCCTACCAGACCGTGGTCATTGATACCGTCGATTGGCTCGAAAGACTCATCTGGGAAGAGGTCTGCAAGAAGCATAACGTGGACAGCATCGAATCGATTGGCTACGCAAAGGGCTACTCGTTCGCGCTCGTCTACTGGCGTCAGGTGCTCGATGGCCTTGGCGCGCTGCGCAACGAGAAGGGCATGACCATCGTCTTGCTCGCGCACACGAAGGTCGAGCGCTACGAAAATCCAGAGACCGAGCCTTACGACCGCTTCGTGCCGAAGTTGCACAAGCTCGCCTCTGCGCTCCTTCAAGAGTGGTCCGACGAAGTTCTGTTTGCGACCTACAAGGTCTTTACCAAGCAGAGCGACGAAGGCTTCAGCCGCAAACGCACCCAGGGCATCGGCACCGGGGAGCGCGTCCTGCGCACTTCCGAACGCCCTGCCTTCATTGCCAAGAATCGGCTCAACCTGCCCGACGAGCTCCCGCTCGAATGGTCTGCCTACGCTCATTACTTCCAGGGCGCGGATGGCACGTCATGCCCTGAAGGCCCCCGCGGCGGACCCGGCCCGGCAGGCGATGAAACTTTCAATCCCGATCCCTCATTCTGAAAGGAGCCACACATGGCTGTTCTTGAAAACTTTGATGCAGATACCGTTGACGACGTCGTCGACTTCGAGCCGCTTCCCGCGGGCAAATACGTAGCGATTGTCGTGGAGTCGGAATTTAAACCGACCAAGGCCGGCGACGGCAGTTACCTGGAGCTGAAGTTCCAGGTGATTGAAGGCGAGCACCAGAACCGCTTCCTGTGGTCGCGCCTCAACCTGAAGAACCCGAGCGAGAAGGCGGTGAAGTTCGCCCGTGCGCAGCTTGGTCAGCTCTGCCGCGCGGTCGGCGTGCCCAGGCCTGCGGACACGCAGGAGCTTCATGATCTGCCGGTCGTACTGAAGGTGAAGTGCCGGCGGCGCGAGGACACCGGCGAGATCGCGAACGAGATCGCTGGCTTCGAGTCAAAGGACGCGCAGTCCAAACCGCAGCAATCGGCCAACGAGGATTTGCCCCCCTGGAAACGGCAGCGGCAATAGTGGTCACAGCACCTCCAAGCACCAAGGTGTGCTGGGGGCGCCGCCGAATGCCCGGCGCGGTCAAGTGACCAGACCGCGCCAGCGAAAGCAAGGGACTACGCGGAAAGGGAGTCGGGTGAGGCAAACCGACTGGAGGTGCACTTCTCAAACATCAACCAACGAACGAAGCATGAAGATCGGAACTGAAATCGTGGACGCGGTCGAAAGCGCATTGGCTTCAGACGAAGCCCTCGGGCTCTGCTGCGACACCATCGAAGAGCGCGAGGCATTGACATCCATCGTGGTAGATCGCCTGTCGCAGTTGCCGGAGGAAGACTCGGAGTTCACCGAGCTCGAACTGCCGTATCCGCCATCGCTGAACCATTACTATCGTCGAGTCGGCCCGCGCACTCTAATCAGCAAAAAGGGCCGCGAATACCGCGAACGCATCAGCGGCTACCTGGCCGTTCAGGGAGTCGATCCGTTCCTCGGCCCGCTTCAACTTCAGATCGAGCTCTATCCTCCGGACAGGCGACTTCGCGACGTGGACAACACGCTGAAGGCCCTGCTGGACGCCCTGGAGAAGGGTGGCGCGTATCACAACGACGTTCAGATCGAACGGCTGGAAGTTGAAAAACGGAGACCGGTCGAAGGCGGTAGGGTGATCGCGCGGATTTCGTCCTGGGACAATGGAAGGAAGGACGGATGAAGCCGAGGCAGTACCAGACCGAGGCTGTGAATGCCGTCTACAGCCATCTGCAGACCCGCGACGATAATCCGTGCGTCGTGCTGCCAACCGGATCGGGGAAGACGATTGTCATATCTACGATCTGCAAGGACGCGGTTCTCAAATGGGGCGGCCGCGTCTTAATCCTCGCACACGTCAAGGAACTATTGGAACAGTCTGCCGACAAACTTCATGCACTTACACCAAAGCTCTTCCTGAATGTGGGCCTCTACTCCGCTGGACTCCGACGCCGCGACACCGAACAGGCGATCATCGTGGCCGGCATTCAGTCGGTCTACAAAAAGGCATGCGACCTCGGCCCGTTCGATTTAATCATCGTGGACGAAAGTCACTTGCTGCCGCCTGACGGCGAAGGCATGTATAGGTCGTTCCTGAAGGATGCGCGTACCATCAATCCCAACGTCCGTCTCATCGGTCTGACCGCCACGCCATACCGCATGAAGACCGGCGAGCTCTGCGGCCCGGACAATCTTCTGAATCACGTCTGCTACGAGATCGGCGTCAAAGAGCTCATCGTTCAGGGCTACCTCTGTCCGCTCATCAGCAAGGCCAGCAAGGCCAAGGTCGACACTTCAAATCTGCATGTTCGCGGTGGCGAGTTCATTCCAAAGGAAACGGAAGAGCTCATGGATACCGATGAGCTCGTGACCGCGGCATGCAAAGAGATCATTGAGCACACCAAGGATCGAAAGTCAGTTCTTATCTTTTCCAGCGGCGTGGCTCACGGACGCCACATTGCTCAGGTGTTGGCCAAGAAGTCTGGCGAGGAAGTCGGCACTGTCTTCGGTGACACCCTCGCCTTCGAGCGGGACGCCACCCTTGAAGACTTCAAGACCGGAAAGCTCAAAAACCTGGTCAACGTCAACGTGCTGACCACCGGCTTCGATGCACCCAACATCGACTGCGTGGTCATGGTGCGACCGACTATGTCCGCTGGACTTTATTATCAGATGGTGGGAAGGGGCTTCCGTCTACATGAAGACAAAACCGACTGCCTTGTCCTCGACTTCGCCGGCAACATCCTTCGACACGGCCCGGTCGATGCCATCAAGCTGCAGACGAACGAACAGGGCAACGGTGAAGCTCCGGCGAAAGAGTGCCCTGAGTGCCAATCGGTGATCGCCCTCGGTTACACCGTCTGCCCTGATTGCGGCTACGAGTTTCCTGAGCCGGAAAAGAAGAAACACGACGCGAAGGCGACCGACGCTCACGTCCTGTCCGGCAAGATTGCGACCACAGAGTACGACGTCATGGGCGTCGATTACTTCGTGCACTACAAGCGAGACGCACCCGAGGACGCCCCACGCACCATGCGCGTCGAATACCGCACCGGCCTCTGGCAGCATCAATCCGAATGGGTCTGCTTCGAGCACGACGGATATACACGCGAGAAGGCGGAGTCCTGGTGGCGCAAACGCTCGAACGCTCCGATGCCTGAGAACGTCGACGAAGCTGTAGCAATGGCCCAAAAGGGCGCGCTCTGCAAGACGAAGAGCATCAAGGTGCGCAGCGTCTCCGGTGAGCAATATGACAGCATCATCGGCTACCGCCTCGGCGAAAAGCCCGATTGGCACACGCCCTACGTCGATGAAGAAGAAGCCCACGAGGCGTTCTTCACCAATCAGTTTTACGACGACGAAGTCCCATTCTAGGAGCGCTGATGGGACAGACGTTAAAGGAAACCGCCCTCGAGTATCAGGCCGCAGGTCTTTGTGTCCTGCCGGCACATTCGAACAGGAAGTGTCCAGCCCTGAAAGGCTGGGGCACGTACAAGGATCGGCTGCCAACGAAGCACGAGGTCGACGCCTGGTTCAGCAACGGCGTCAAACGTCTGTGCGTTGTCCTGGGTGAAGTCTCTGGACATGCGGAGTGCCTCGACTTCGACTGCGAGGGCGAGAAGTACGAAGCCTGGCGTTCACTCCTGATAGTGCAAGGACACGCTGCACTTCTGAAAAAGCTGGTCATCGAAAAGACGCCGGGAAAGGGCTTCCACGAAATCCACCGTTGCGAATCACCGGTGAGCGGCAGTATGAAGCTGGCCACCAGAATGATCGTCGTCGCCTCAAATGAGGAGGTCTTTTATCGCGGCAAATACTACAGACCTCGGCAGGACGAAAACGGACAGTGGGCAATTTTCCCAACCCTCATCGAAACCAAAGGCGAGGCAGGCCTGATCCTCTGCGCGACTTCGCCCGGCTATGAGCTCATTCAAGGCAAGTTCACGGCCCTGCCCGTGTTAACAACCGAAGAACGTGAAACGCTTCTCGAAGCGGCCTGGTCGATGAATGAGCACTTTCCTCAAGTCGTTGACGGGCCAACATGCTCTGAGACAGGTGATCGGCCAGGGGACGATTTCAACCGACGTGGTGACATCCGAGAGCTGCTTGAAGCGCATGGCTGGGCGAAAATACGAACGGGCGACAATGAGCACTGGCGGCGGCCAGGGAAGGAACGCGGCACGTCCGCGACACTGAAAAACAGGACGTTCTATGTGTTCAGCTCAAACGCTCCTCCGTTCGAGCCCGAAACTGCTTATAAACCGTTCGCCGTTTACACCCTCCTTGAACACAACGGTGACTATGCCGCGGCCGCACGAGCTTTGAACGGCAAGGGCTACGGAGACCTACAATCGCAGGCCGGCGACGTCGTCGACCTTTCGCTGATCTTAGGCAATGGGCAGGACGAATTACCTCCGGAACCAGACAAGGAAGATCCGGGCTCACTGCCAGAAGAATTGCTGCGTGTGCCTGGCTTCATTTCAGAGGTCATGGATTACACGCTGGCGTACGCGCCGTTTCCCGATCACGCGCTTGCATTCGCCGGCGCCCTAGCACTTCAAGCCGCGCTCGCCGGTCGGAAGGTGAAAGCGCCTGGCGGCGCGCGTCCTTCGTTGTATCTGCTCGGCCTCGCATTCTCAGGCGTGGGCAAGAACTATCCCCGCGAAGTGAACCAGCGGATCATGACCGAGGCCGGAATCCTGCGACACCTTGGCGACACCTTTGGAAGCGGTGAGGGACTCGAGGATCGAATGATCAAGTGCCGCTCCATGCTCTACCAGACCGACGAGATTGACGCTGTCCTTCTCGGCATATCGAAGAGCAAGGACGGGCGTCAAGAGAAGATCATGCAGGTGCTGCTGAAGTTCTATAGTTCCTGCGGAAGTCTCTATCACGGTCGAGATCTGGCTGGAAAAGAGCCGGAGGTCATCGACCAGCCGAATCTTGTTCTCTATGGCACGGCCGTTCCCAAGCACTACTACGAATCGCTGTGCGACAAGATGCTGACGAACGGATTCCTGGCCCGCATGTTGGTGTTTGAGGCGGGTGAGCGAGGGGAAGGGCAGGAGCCTGACGAGCCGCCCATCCCGGAGCGTGTGCTGAACTCCGCACGCTGGTGGGCGAACCTCAGGCCAGGCGAAGGGAACATGTGTGACGAGCATCCGAAACCGCTCGTTGTGCCGTACGCGTCTGATGCAGCAAAGAAGCGTATGAGCGAGCTGCGGTCACTCGAAGTTCAGGAATACCGGGTCGCAAGGAAGGACGAAGATAATGTGGCTATGGGTATCTGGGCCCGTGCCGTGGAGAAGGCGCGCCGTCTCTCTCTGGTCTATGCGTGCAGCGAGGATGCCCTCAATCCGAAGATCACCCTGACAGCAGTCAATTGGGCGTGGACGGTCGTCGAACATCAGACGCGCAAGATGCTCTATCACCTCACGCAGCATTACTCCGAGAACGAGTTCGATGCTCGGTGCAAGAAGATGCTGAAGATCCTGACGGACTGGCGCGCCAAGAATGGTGACCGGTGGGCAGAGGCATGGCGGGTGGCAAGGCGCATGAAGATTTCAGTGCGAGACCTGGAAGAGGTGCGGGACGCTTTACTCGCACAGCAACGTATCGATTACACAGAAAAGAAGACGGGAGGCAGACCAACATGTTGCTATCGGGCAAGGTGAATAAGTACTTTTTGATCGTGCAAGAAGTCATGAGCCCGACTTTTTGCGCGTCAAATTGTCGCGATCAGAAAGTCAAAAAGTTGGAGGGTTCGGAGAGGGTAAGTTCAGTGTCTATACACATTAATAATACCTCTCACTACTTTTTGCTCTTTTTGATCCCCTATATCTCAAAACCCCTAATTCTGGCCTTTTGTGCGTACGTGCGCGAGGGGGGATCAAAAAGTGCAAGAGGTTCGACGGCACACAGAAAAAATGGTTCCTTCCCGGGATTTCCTGTCCCCAACGTGCGTGGGAACAGCCGCACTACACCACAGAGTTGGTTCCGTTGTCACGTACGGCAAACGCACGCGGGCCAACCCGTGCGCCCCCGTTCGATCCTTGGTGATACGCGGCCAAGCGCTCGCCTCCTCTCCATCAATCGCACACGGGCGAACAGGGGGCAACCTGGTGGTGACCATCCACGTTTCCAGCGGAACCGGCCCACGGAAAAGGTCGGGAAATTTTCCCCACCTTTTCTGACGACACGGGCTATCGCCGCTCCTTGGCGGCCAAGGGCTCGACTTCAAACCAACTTTTCAACACGGGCGAACGCGTGGCGTCTGTGGCTATTCCCAAACGGAGGGGAGCGGTGAAGCCAACGACTGAACGGATCTCGACCAAGTGTCATGAGATTGAGGAACTGCTGGTCGCCAAGAACCGGGCCTATGGCGACTCCGCGCTGAATCCGCTTGGCATCTTCGCCAGCGGCGATGCCGAGGCCAGCATCTGTGCCCGTATCGATGACAAACTGGCCCGGGTCAGAAACTCACCCGGTGCATTCGGCGAAAACGAGGTCACCGACCTCATTGGTTGTTCTTTTACTACTCGTCCGAAAGGACAAAACCACAAGGGAGGACCGGTCATGAAGATCGAGATGCGGAAATTGGATGACGTCAAGCCATACGAGAAGAACCCAAGGCTCAACGACAAGGCAGTGGAAGCGGTAGCGAATTCCATTCGTGAATTCGGATTCCGGCAGCCAGTAGTCGTGGACGAACATGGCGTGATCGTTGTCGGCCACACCAGGTGGAAGGCGGCCAAGCAACTTGGCCTTGAGGAGATTCCTGTGCATGTCGCTTGCGACCTGACACCGGAGAAGGCGAAGGCCTATCGGTTGGCTGACAACAGAGCCGGCGAAAACGCTGAATGGGATTTCGAGCTCTTGCCTATTGAACTTAGCGATCTGCGAGAGCAGGACTTCGACCTCGACTTAATTGGCTTCAACTCCGAGGAACTCGAGAAAATGTTGGGGGCCGGGATCCATGGCAACGGTGGACTGACCGACGAGGACAATATCCCAGACCCGCCGGACGAAGCGGCGACCCAACCTGGTGACCTCTGGAT
>JASLXP010000404.1 GCA_030740295.1 Planctomycetota bacterium | reverse complement strand
TCTACTGGAGCCTACGACAGCAAGAACCATGGTTCTGACACTCTATGGCGCCGGATTGCGGCGACTGGAAGCGATCAATCTGGATAGGACGGATGTCAACTGGAACGACTCGCTCCTGACAATCCGTGACACAAAATTCCTCAAGACCCGCCTGGTTCCCTTCGGACCGCATCTTGGTCAGGCATTGACGGCGTACTCGCGCACTCGGCTTCAAACCGCCGAGGGGCCGTTCTTCACCTCGCGGACGGGCGGACGAATCGCCCCTCATAATCTTCAGAGGTACTTCCGCCTCGCCTGCGCGCGGGCGAATGTGCACCGGATTGACAGTTCTCGCTTCCAACCCCGACTGCATGACTTACGACATACGTTCGCTGTTCATCGCCTGACGTCGTGGTATGAGCAGGGCGCTAATGTCCAACAGTTGCTCCCGCACCTGTCTACTTACCTCGGGCACGTCTGTATCCAGGGCACGCAATCCTATCTGACCATGACACCAGCACTGCTTCACGAGGCCTGTCAACTCTTTGAGAAGTATGCAGAAGGAGGCACCCCATGAACAAAAACCTATTAGGCCCCTGGGTCAGGCGATTTCTTATGGAATATCTTGTCAACGAACGAAATCTCGCCCGCAACACACAGAAGAGCTACCGCGATGCTCTCTGTCTCCTGTCCCCTGTGGACAAGCACGACCAACGAACTGATCCGACTGGTCGACAGCCGAATGCCAACCGACCACGTCTTCCTGAATCGACGATCACAGCCGCTGACTCGTTACGGAATCTATGCGCTGGTGGAGCGGTATGCGCTCAAGGCGGCAGAGAAAGTACCGTCGATCACAAAGAAGCGAGTGAGTCCGCACACGATCCGTCATACGACAGCCACGCATCTCCTGCGATCAGGAGTGGACATCAACACGATTCGTGCCTGGCTGGGCCACGTCAGCATCAGCACCACGAACATCTACGCCGAGGTCGATCTTGAAATGAAGGCCAAAGCCCTTGCTACCTGCACGATTGACGATTCGGAGCAGACACCAGCTGCGAAGGCGTGGCGTGACGACGCCGAGTTGATGGAATTCCTGAGGTCGTTGTAGCGACCGTTATGTGGCGTTCAAACCGATCCCATTCCCCAATTCATCGAGAGGAAACCATGCATGACCACATAACCGGCAACACCACATTTAGCAAGTTATGTGGTGCAGCACATAACTTGTTCAAGCGGCACCTCCGACATTGATGGTCAGTTTCACGCTGCCGTCGGCCAACGAGGCTTCCGTTACGGTGTGACCTTTTCGACGGGCTTCGATCTTGGCTCTTTCGACAGCGTACGATTGCAGAAACGAATCGAGGTATTGCTGCTCGCCCCAGAAGCAGCAAACATAAAACGCGCCGAGTAAACCGCTCTGGCCTCTTGCCCAAGTTTCCCTTATTGTCAGTTTCAGCATTTTTGAAGCTCTCTAATTGGTTTGAGGCCCATCACCTCACGACTCAAGGAGGAAAGCCATGCGAGATAGGAAGGAAGAAATCTTTTTCCGCCGGAACCGAAGTCCAGCCAGCGGATAGCCTTGCATCTCCTCTGGGAGGCACTGCGCCCAGAAGATCGTCAGCGAACGCTGCAGGTGCTCGGCCGAATCGTAGGGCAGCAGATTCAGCTTCCTCCAAAGATCGAGGAGGAGCATCATGAAGACTGCTGAGCCAAGTGCGGCCGCGCCGACTCCCTCGCCGCCAAGCGGATCATTCAATCGAACGAACTCCCCGAAGGTTCTGCCAGAACACCTGGAAAAGCTCGCGATCGTCTATGTGCGGCAATCTTCGCCCACCCAGGTCTTGGAACATCGAGAGTCCACAGCGTGTCAGTATGCTTTTGCCGACCAAGCGGTAGCCTTCGGTTGGCCGCGTGAGCGCGTTCTGATTATCGACGAAGACCAGGGAAAGAGCGGTCGAACCGCCGAAGATCGCAGCGGCTTTCAGCGTCTGATCACAGAAGTGACCTTAAACCACGTCGGCATGGTCCTCGGCCTGGAAATGAGCCGCTTGGCTCGTTCATCCAAGGACTGGCATGCCTTCTTTGAAATGTGCTCCGTTTTCGGCACGCTCATCGCCGATGCGGATGGCGTCTACGACGGCAATGACCCCAACGACCGGCTCCTGCTAGGTCTCAAGGGAATCATGAGTGAAATGGAATTGCACATCATGCGCAATCGCCTGGAACGCGGCCGGGACAATAAGGCGCAGCGGGGCGAGCTGTTCTTCAGTGTGCCGGTGGGTTACGTGATCTTGCCGACGGGAGAAGTGGACTTTGATCCCGATGAGCAGGCCCGAGAAGTCATCCGGTTAATCTTCGACAAGTTCGACGAACTGGGCACGCTCTACGGGCTGTTTCATTGGCTGATCCGCCATGACATTAAGTTGCCAATCCGGCCTCAGGCGGGAGCCAAGAAGGGGCAACTGGACTGGCGCCGGCCAACCATTTGTACTTTGGCGAATGTGCTGGCGCATCCGATTTATGCGGGGGCCTACAGCTTTGGTCGTCAGTCTGCCGATCCGAAA
>JASLXP010000403.1 GCA_030740295.1 Planctomycetota bacterium | reverse complement strand
CCTGCCTGTCGATGTCCTGGTCGATGCGACTTTCCAGGATGATGAAATCCTCATCCGAGTCTTAAAGACGGGCAGCAACAACCAGCTTCGAATTCCAATTAAGGAGAAATTTGCGCGGAAAGCTGTGTGCGCCGCCGCTGCGTTTGTGTCTGCCGAAATTGGGCTGTCGGCAAAAGAAAAGGCAATACTCACTGAAGAACGCATTCCCAATCCCGGCCTGTTTCACAACTACTACGTCTGCCACATACACACGGTCAAATGGCCGAATAATTCAGGCGAAGCAAGGCTGAAGAAACTCAGACCCTACTGGAGCAAATTTCCTGACGATGCACGGCTTGCGGGACGGGTCCTCCAGGATGCGGAGTATCTGTTCCTGAGCGCACGGAGCCGGGTGATGGATTACGCGAAAGCAGGCGGACAGATGGGGCAGTATTCCGTCGAGAGAGTTCTCGGCACGCGTTGGGAACGCTCTGCGGATGCCATCGTTCGGAGGATGGCAGAGAAGCTCGAACCCGATCTGCTCGAACTGGCCGGCGCAGTCGCAAAGACCGAAACTGATACGCTTGAAGAATCCTTTGATGAAGCGGAGACCGACGAACAGCCGGAGGAAGTAGCGGGACTGAATGCCGCAAACGAAGCCGGCATCGATGGCGCAACAAACAAGAAATCCAAAGCAACCAAAGCTCAACGCCTGGGAGCGCTGCGGCTACTTGGCGTGGCAAAATCAAAGAAAGGCTTGAAGCTGATGCTCACTGCCTCGCGCCAGAAAGAGGCAGAGGTCCGTGAAGCCGCGGCCTTCAGTCTGGCCGCAAGCGGCTTACCGGAATCGAAGGAGCCCCTCGGCAAACTCATGGAGGATGAGATCCTTGATGTGGCTTTTCAGGCAGCCCTCGGCCTTGCTGACGATGAAGCGCATTCAGCAGCGGCCCTGGCCCTCGCCAGAAAAATTGTCGGCCAGCCAGATTCAAAGCATCGCCAGGCCGCGCTGGAGCTCTTAAGCCGGAAGGGGACAGAGGCAGACCTCGACCTTCTGTTCCCTCTCGCCTCGGGCGCTGGCCCTGACATCCGCCATTTCATCCTGAAGCGGGCGTTGGATGTAGAAACAATCGAGGCCGCGCAGATTGCCGAATACCTCGACGATCCCGATGACCGTATCGTCGTCGCCGCGGCCTCCGCCCTTGGCGAGCCCCCCTCTGCCCGGGTGGTCGGCATTCTTAAAAGGCTAACGAATGACCCGCAGAAGGAAGTGGCCGACGCGGCGAGGCTCGCGCTCGCTCCCCATCGACCAGAGACAGGGCGGGAACAGAGGCTGTTCGACCTCGCCATCGAACACACCTATCTGCGCATGAAAATCATCAGAGAACTGGCAGCGATGCGAGATGCAACTTCTCTCGCAGACCTGGAAGCCGCGTGCTCGAATCAAGACGAATACGCCCGGGCCCTGGCCATTGAACTGTTGATGAAACGCGACCCCAAACGGGGCCTGCCGTTTCTGCTGAAAGCCATCCGCGATCCCTATCGCTGGGTGCGATTGAAGGTTGCCCCTCTGATGGTCAGTCACGCGGTTGCACAGCATGCCGCGCTCCTCCAGGCCGCGGCCGATGAAGAAACAGACAAGGCCGTAGAACTCTATCTCCGAGAGGCGCTCGCCAGGGCAAAGGGCATTGCGCCGCCGCCGTCCCTGCCGGCCGCGCACAGTGTTCAAGGAAAGCGAAACCTCTCATGGCTGTGCGGGATGGGATCGGATTCGGTCAACTCGCCCTTCGACGCATACTATCTTTTCTCCACCAGACTGGGCGAGGCAGCGAAGGCAGCGCACGACGCGGGCAAGATCATCTTCTCCCGCATCGAAACCGTCGGTAACCCCGGAATGGTCATGGTCGACCCGGTTATCCGTGATAATTTCAGAGGCCAGATTGATGCCGCGCTGAAGCCGGATGTCTTGCCGTACATCGACGGTCTTGTGTTTGGCGAAGAGTCCATGAATTCAAAACCCGACACGCTCTGGCCGGCCGGCTGGCGGCTGTTTTGCCTGGACGCGGGTATCAATCCGGATCGCATCAAAGGTGACATGAAGAACCTTTCCAGGACCGAATCTCGCGCCTGGCATCATTGGGCTCTCGAGCGCGTCATTGATGGCTTCAACGAACTCTACGATTACGTTCATCTCAAATACGCCAGGCTGCGGCCGGGATTGCAGGTCTGCACCTTCCTGCCCGAGCAGGGACTGCTGGGCGCGGGCCCAAATCCTGCAGACCTGCGTTGGAAGTTCGATGTCGGCGGCGTTTATCACTACAAGGGCTGCACGCGCATTGCGGCCTACGACATGGTTCGCCGCTACAAGACCCTCTGGCCGGAACGCCCCATCCTCTGGCTAAGCCTCGGCATCGGCGGCTATGAGATGAATCCCGTGAAGCGCACGCAGCGTGTCCCCACCTCCCCCATGACCAGCCGAGGACACCGGGCCTATGCGGACACGATAACCGCCTACCTGGCAGGAGCGGATACGGGGTTCTTCAGCGTCTGGATTTTCGTTGCCAAGGATTTCAGAGGCAGCATGCATCAACTCTCGGGAGTGCAGATCGTGGCGGAAGATCTCTATCCCGGCAGTGCAGACCTGGAACGGGCTATTCAATATTCGTTCCGCGGCGCGGAGAAGGATTACGAGCTCGCCAAAGAAACTCCCAAGGCCGAAGACCTCGCCGAGGCTGCAGACCCCACTGCCGATCCGGATGATCTCGACGAGAACGAAGTGGCCCTCGAGACCGAGGAAGACATCGCCGAAAAAAAACGAATCCCCATGCAGGTCGAGGCGGACAAGGAACGCTTCAACCGCGGCTTCCTCTACTACGGCAAGTATGTGAAGGACTGCGTCCGCCTTTTCAACAGCCTGCCCCGACGGCATCCCAGGCCCCAGGCCCTCGCCATCCGTAACGGCATATCCGTCTGGTCCCATCCCCGCAGCGCTAACCCTCTTGTGCCGGCCCAAGCGCTCCTCAACGAGTACGACTATCTCTGCGATATCAACAAAGTCTCGAAGCTCGACCTGTCGAAGTATCGGTTGATCGTTTCGTACGACCCGAGTCTTCTGACTGACGCGACCATCGAGTCCATCACGAAATGGCTCAAAGAGTATCCCGGCCTGCTGATCGTCCACCGCGATCTGACCGCGGACAACAGCCGCGAAGCAAGCACTCCTGCCGACCTCGACGGCAAGCTGAATAAAGACTGGCCATGGGAGAAGGATGTTCAGGTGAATGTGCTGGATGCCACGAAGCGATCTGCCCTCACAGAGTTCAGGGCAGGCGAAAGCGAAATCACCGCGACAGGCCGGATTGCAGGGCGATTGATACTGAGCGGGGCGCGAGCGGAACCTCTGTTTAAGCACAAGGGCAACCCAATTCTCGCGCTGTGGCGTGCTCCTGAATTCAAAGGAGCCGTACTGTTCGATTCAGTCGAGCATGCTTCCCAGGATTATCTGAAGGCCCTGCGTACAGTGATCACAGGCATCCAACAGAAACACGGCATCGGCCTCAGACTGGATAAACCGATACTTCATCAGTCACTGTCCACAGAAACTCTCACCGCTGCCTCAGCCACGAGATACTTCCGCGGCGTCAGTGAAAAGCATGTCTATACCGGCATCGATCTCCTGACCGGCGTCCGCAATCCCTCAGTGGGCGGGGGCATGTCGGGCGCAGTGATCGCTGAAAACTTCACCGGTAAGTTTGTCGCCTCACACTCCGGCATTGCAGTGCTGAGCGAAGCGCCGCTGTTAAAAGTAGAGGAGAAAGGCGATGAAGTCATCGTTCAATCGGAAGGTCTGATTCGTGCTTCGTGTATCAGCGGAGAATTGAAGGTGATACCCGTCGATGGAGGCGAGTTGCCCGAAGTGAAGGAGCCAATGGACTGGATTGTTTACGGAAAAGAAGAAGGTATCGCCCGAGTGCCCGTTGGAGATGATGGTGAAGCGTTAACGTTTTTTCGCTGCGACCGGCCTGTACGGTTGAAGGGAGTGGTTAGAAAGTAGCAGCACATGAAACGCTGTAAGCACCAGGAATGAAGGGAATCATGAATCCTGAACGTCGGAAGACACTCGATTACCCAACAATGAACCTGCTGAGCATCGGTACATCGCTCCCTCCACACAGGCTCAGCCAGCAGCAGGCGGCAGCGTTCATGGTGAACACACTTGCCGCGGCACCCCCGAGCGTAAAGCGTGACCGTGCGATGGCCCTGGTCGAGCGCGTCTTTCCGAGCAGCGGGATCGAAAACCGTTTCACTGCCATCCCCGACTACCTCGAATCCGATCCATGCGGCTTTCAGTTCTATCCGCCGACCTGGGAGTTGGAACCGTTTCCGACCACCGCGGCGCGGATGTCATTGTTCGAAGGTTGGAGCGTAAAACTGGCTGAGGAGGCGGCCCGTTCTGCTTTGCGCAAAGCGGATCTCTCACCTGAGGACGTCACTCACCTGATCGTCTGCACCTGTACTGGTTTCTTCGCGCCGGGGCCGGACGTGCTTCTTCAGCAGCGTCTCGGTCTGCGCGCGGACGTTAATCGGCAGCTCCTGGGATTCATGGGTTGCTACGCTGGATTTACCGGGATTCGTGCCGCGGAAGATATCGTTCGGGGTAACCCGGACGCGGTGGTGTTGCAGGTAGCGGTCGAGCTTTGCTCCCTGCATTTTCAGAAGCGCCCCGAGCCTGATTTCATGTTTGCCCACTGCCTCTTCGGCGATGGCTGTGGCGCCGCGGTGTTTGCGGGGGAGGGACGGTCAGAAACGCCGCTGGCCAGAGTCCTTCATACACATTCCATCGTCAGTGATCATTCACTCGACCAGATGAGCTGGCGCATTGGTGATACCGGCTTCGAAATGAGGCTGTCCCCTCAAGTGCCGGAAACTCTCACCAGAGAGGCCGGAGTCTTTATCGATCGCCTGCTCGATGGAAATATTGCGCCCAAGGAAATCGGCACCTGGGCCATTCATCCCGGCGGCCGAAAGATCCTCGAAGAGCTCCAGCTTGCATTCGAGTGGAACGACGAGCAGATAGAGCCTTCGTTCAGTGTCTTGCGCGATTACTCGAACATGTCCAGCTCGACCATCTTCTTCGTCCTTGACGAGTGCCTGAAGCGCGGATGCGATGCACCCATAGCCGCGCTCGGCTTCGGGCCGGGCCTCACCATCGAAGGCTTCCTTCTACAGCCTGTAACAAGACATGTTCAACGGACGGCCGATGCCGAAAGCGCACCGATGCTGCAGGGCTTTCTCGCGAAGGCGCAGGAACCTGTTCGTGGCTGAATCGTTCAATTCTCATAGGCGATCAGAACGACATCTAACTCGTCTTCGAGCGCCTGCACTTTCTCCATCTGATCGGCAGAGAGTTTCGAAACTGAGTAGACCGGTTGAACAGCAACGATGGTTGCCCCATAGGCATCTTCCATGTCTGTGAGCCTGTCCAGGCTGTCCACATCCAAATCTGCGATTTTCATGCGTGGTAATGCCATGATGAAATCGTCCTTTCTGGGAGCAGTAAATGAATCCTTCGAAAAATCGTTGATGAAGAGATCATACCAAACGTGAACAGTCCGTAAAGGACGTGAAATCCTCTCGCGTTCACATGCAAATGGCTGGTGTTGTCCATCCAGGCGGCTCAGTCCCAGTTCTTTTCGTCGAGCTTTCGTTTTCTGACAGATGGAGTTTTCGGGAGGGGCAGGTAGCATGAAAGTTGCCCTTCGAAGATCGGGCCGGGCTGGCGCATCAGGAGGAGATCAATCATGACCGGTGAAGAGAAACTGAAAAGGGTCCTGCGAGGCGAGACAGTAACTGAGTTCCCTGTGGTGATTCCTTATCTTGGGATCTTTCTCCGTGACCATTGGGAGGAAGTTACCGATGAGCTCTGGTGGTCCAATCGGGATGGCAGCATCCAGAACCATCTGCGAGTGGCAAGAGATCTCTATGCCGCGCTGGACATCGACTGGGTGGCTGCGAACTGGGGGCAATCGCGTCAGTGGCGTGAGCAGCATTCGGTCATTCAGAAAGGTGAGAATGTTCTTCTTGTGGATGAGGCTCAAGGCAGCGAGACAGAGATTTTCAAGCCGCCGCCGGGAGGAGAAGTCAATGTCATCAAGTGCCGCGTCCATTCCAAAGATGATGTGGATTCACTCATCCCATCCGTCACCAGCGAATCACTGCTTTCTGACGGCTCACTCGATCTGGCTCAGGCGATGATAGAGGAATTTGGCGATGGCCGTTTTACCCTTGGCAGCGTCGGGTCGCCCTTGTGGAGCGCCTACTCTTACTTTGGTTTCGAGGAGCTGATGATGAATCTCATGGTTGGCCAGGAACTCCTGATCTATTTCCTCGAAAAAGTGACCGCCAATACGCTCGAGCGGATCAGAGCCCTTGCCGCGGCTGGTGTTGATGGCGTCTGGATTGAAGACTGCTATGCATCGAAGGACATCATCTCCGTGGAACATTTTCGCGAGTTTGCCGTGCCCGGTCTCAGGCAAGTGATAGACACATGCCGGGAACTGGATCTGCCGTGCATCCATTATTTCTGCGGGGATGTGAGCGACCGGCTGGTGGACCTCGTCGATCTGGGCCCGGATGGCCTGTCGCTGGAAGAAAGCAAGAAGGGATTTCGCATCGAGATGTCCGAGATCGATGAATCGGTCGGAGGCAGGACCTGCCTGCTCGGCAATATTGATCCGATTGGGGTACTACAGAAAGGCAGCCGCGAAGAAATGGCGCAATCTCTTGAAGAGCAGGCCGCGATTGGACGCCGTAGCGGCCGCTTTATTGTTTCCGTCGGCAGCCCGGTCACACCCCTGACCTCGACCGGCAAGCTGCAGGAGTTCCTCGCATTGGCACGTGAGGCAGTCCGTCCCTGAACAGTCTGTTGTTTCTCGAAGGCTATCAGGGCCATACGTAACTCGTTCTCCGGAGCACACTCCAATCATGGATTCACGCGAACGCACACTCATGGCATTGGATTTCGAGGAGCCTGATCGAGTTCCTTTGGATTTCTGGGCCTCGGCCGGTTTTAAACAGAAGCTCAAAGGAAGACTTGACGTTTCTATAGACGCGCTTCTCGATTCTCATGATGTAGACCTGCGATACATCGAGGGGCCGGATTACATCGGCCCTCCGCTGAGACAGTTCCCGGACGGTACCGATGAGGACATCTGGGGCGTTCTCCGCAAGACCGTGAATGTCGAAGCAGGAGGCGGCGTCGAGACGTACAAAGAGGTGGCCTTTTCGCCTCTGGCGTCCGCTGTCACCATTGAAGAAATCCAGGATTACGACCACTGGCCTTCTCCCGACTGGTTTGACTACAGCGGTATCGAGTCCCAATGCGAAGCCATCCGGGATCAGGGGCGAGCCGTGGTCTTCATGGGCGACCGCCTCAACCGAATCTCCCAGCTCAAACCGGCCATGTATCTCCGATCCATCGAGAGCATCTTCATGGACATGAGCCTCAACCCTGAGATGGTAAAGGCCCTTTTCACGAGGATTCGAGAGTTCTACTACGGCTACGCGGAACGGATCTTTGATGCGGCGAATGGGAAGCTGGACATTGTGCTCACAGGGGACGATTTCGGGTCGCAGAAGGCGCCTCTGATATCTCCGGCCATGTGGGTCGAGTTTGTGGGGGAGGGCTTTGCCCGTTTCATCGATATCGCCAAGAGATCTGATCTTCGCGTTATCCACCATACGTGCGGCTCTGTCAGGCCCATCATTCCTCTGATGATCGAGCGGGGACTCGACGTTCTTCAATCGCTTCAACCGGAAGCAGAGGACATGGTGCACCGGGAGCTCAAAGACGAATTCGGCGACCGGCTCGCCTTTCACGGCGGCATTTCGATCCAGCAGACCATGCCTTTCGGCTCACCGGAAGACGTACGCAATGAAGTGAAAGACAGGATCGAAGCAATGGCGACCGGGGGCGGGTACATCCTCTGTACTGCGCACAACATCCAGGCCGACACGCCCATCGAAAACCTCGATGCCCTTCTCCAGGCGTATGAGGATTACAGGTGAAGATGAGATTGCAGTGAGCCGCACAATGGCGAGTTACTTCTCGCGGACACATTGGTTAGCCCGCCGTCTTGTCACTCAGCGATGAGCTCTATCCCGCTCAGGAGAGGGGGCGCTTTGCCAGGCGACTGGGTGAATGAGACGGATAACTCGCTGGTGACTCCGACGCCGGCGAATACTTTTACGAGCGCCCGGTTCTGGCCGCCGGCTTCTTTGGCGATGTCGAGATCTTTGAGCACCTCTTTTCCCTGGATGGCGACTCCGAAGACTCGTTCTCCTGGCTGAGCGCCTTCCGTTTCGGCGAAGTGCAAGCGAACAGTGTAGAGGCGCTGCGGTACTACCGGCAATTTGTCTCCGACTCGCAGATATTCCTGGCACCGGCCAAAGCCAAGGCGACCGGGATTCACCAGGTAGATGTGACCGGCGCCGACCCGGCTCAGATTCTGAGACATGATGTTGATGTGAAGCTTCGCAGGATCGATGCCCTCGTCTCGAAGAGTCTTCAACGGGAACGATGCCTCGACTGACCACTGGTCCGCCTGCTTGTCTACAGCGTATTGCCACTCGCCGCGCCATTTGACGTCAGACCAGGTCCGTTTGGTGAGAACATTGCGTCCCCTGAAACTTCCACCCGCGCAAGACATGGCGAACTGAAGGCCAATTTTTCGTTTGGCATCAGACAGAAAAATCTCGACTTCGTCGTCCCGCCAGCATGGGGTATCGGGCAGCGGGAAATTGGCGACCAGCGGTACCGGGCTGCCGTTCACCACCGGCGACTTACGGTGGTAAGCGAAGTAGATGGCCTGATCGTCGCGGCACATGAAAACCTTGGTTTCCGGCACACGGGAATGGGCGTTCCCTTCGAACGGCAGAGGGGCGGCGCCCTTCCAGGTCGCGTCGTCAAGTTTCCCGTCGATGGCCGGCGGTTGGCTGGTCGGCGGGATAACGACGAGGGACCTCGGAACCACGGAAACGGTGACTTTTGTTGCGCCGGTCACACCGGACGCTGCGACCCACTTCAGACCTTCGCCTTCCACTTGTGAGAAGTGATGTCGGTAGAACTGCGCGCTGGCCGGCTCGACCTGGACCGGCACATTGGGAGAAGGGCCGCCCGTGAACGGCGCCTCGAGCCAGAGAATGCCATCCTCTGCCAACCTGTCACCGGGAGCGCCGAGATTAATGCCCACCCGGCGCACGGGGCCGCCCTTGCTTCGAATCTGGTTGAAGGACCAAAGCTCGACGTCCGGGTCGTGTACGAGCGCCAGAGATGTCTGATTCTGGTAAGCGCAGGCACAGGTCCTTGTGTAGTCAGGGGCATTGAGGACCCCGTCGGCCGCGACCAGGTTGGCGGTGCAGCTTGATTTGAATCCGCCGAAGTTTCCCGTTCCTCCGTCGTTGCTGAGGTCAAAGAAACCGGCCGCGGCTGAGCGGAATGAAATGAGGTGTTCGCTGGCGATGGCGTAGTTGCAGCCGTATTGCCGGCTGAACGTCCAATCGGATTTCTCGCCTGTGATCGGATTCGTCCTCATTTTCTTTTCTCCGGTAAGGAGACTGAAGGCCGCGCCATCTGTGATGATGGTTTCGTTATGGAGGATCGGCGGACCGCCGTAACGAAAAGCCTTGTCCCACACAACAGACCCATCAGCCGCCTGATATGCGATCATCCGAGGCACGCCTTCCTCCCTGACCATGTCTCTGGATGGGCGCGTCGCCTGCAGCAGAATATCGTGCTTCTTTGAGTAGCTCAGCCAGGTGCCGAAAACATCCTTGCCCTGGCGCCACCGAACCTTGCCGGTGTGGATGTCCAACGCCAGCAGACGATACTTTTTGCGATTGAAGATCCCCCTTCGCTTCATCCGTTTTTCGATGTAGGGCGGATGTCTGTCCAGGCAAAAGAGAGTGTCTTTGCCGGCTGCGATGGCATTATGGATGAGCCCGTTTCTGGATTGGTAACTCCAGTGAACTTTTCCCGTGTGCCGATCCATCACCACCAGGGTTCTGCTGGCACTCACGTCGTAGTTGGTGAAGCTTCCTTTTTTTCTCTTATCTTCAGGAAGCAATTCTGAGAATTCGGCGAAATCAGAGCCGGCGATGAGGAGATCCCCATAAATGCCGATGTAGCCCCATTGAGGTGTCTCTGAATTTTTCGGCTTCGGCAGTGAAATGACCTTTGCGGTCTTGCCGGTCGCCGCTTCGAGTACGTGGCACTCGCCGCCCTGGATAATGTAGACGCTGTCGATGGTGGCTACGTAGTTAGTCCCCCGGACGTTGGCGCCGGGGATGTGCGTCTGGTTGTAGGTTATGCTCGTCGGCGTGTCTGCGTAAGTGTGGTCGTAGTACTTGCCCATGTTGCCCAGGTTCTCCAATTCCTTTTTCCACAGCACGCGGCCCGTGTAAACATCGCGTGCGCTCAAGGAAGCTATGCCCTCGATGAAGAGGCGCCCGCCGATGACCTGTTCCGGCGGCCCGTGACCGTGACGGGGCAGGACGTCCATGTTCGAGCTTCCGCCAAACCAGAGAAGACCCAGGGGGAGCTTTACCCGGCTGTCATTGGATTTGACCGTGTTGCTGATGTCACCGTACTGATGCGTCCACGGGGCCGCGCCGGGCAGCGGGCCATCACGCACGAGCAGCGTACTGCCCCGGCGAAGCACTCTCGGTGGCAGGGGTGGCTTTTTCTTTTTCGCGCCAGGCTCAGGCGGTGCGGGAGGCTTGTAGGTTAAAAACTTCGCGCCAGCCAGTTTCGCCGCAGAGACTCGCTTCTCGAACGCAACGGTCTGCTCATCGTTAAGGGGCAGCCAGGCCGCGCCGCCGTAAGGACGGAGAGATCGGAACAGCCTGCTTACAAACATGTCCCCTTTGTCATAGCCCGCGGCTGCCAGATCATTGACCACCGTAAGAGAAGACATGTACAGCGGGGCCTGGAACGAATCCACACTGCCCTGGTGGACGGCAATTCGTGTCCCGTAGAGACCGGCGGGATCGAGGCGCCGGCGCAGTTTCTCCACTTTCTCAGCATCAGGTTCAACGGCGATGATGTGCAGCTTTGATCTGCATGCAAGGGCTTCCAGCAGACGGCCGTCACCGGCACCGAAGAACATGCCGTACCCTTCGTTGGCCCCAGTGTCCTCAATGATCGAACGGACCTTACCGGCCAGGTTTGCCGGCGGGTTGACGATGGTCGGTGTGTGGTAGGTATGGCCTGGCGTCTTCGCGGTACCGCTGAAGGCCATGATCTTTCCGCTGGGTGTGACAGCGAACAGCTTGTCGTCCGCGGCCAGAAGTCTTCCAACCTTTTCGCCGACTTCTCTAGTCCAGACTACTTTGGGTGCTTCGCCCTCTGCGGGGATCTCCACAGCCGTGATTCGGCTGTTCCCTGCCGCGTAGAGCCGGCTGCCCGCTCTGATCAGATCGCCTGAAGCATCCACCGCTATCTCCCACTGCTGGCTCCGTTGCCATGCCCGCGGGTTGGCCTGAACCTGTTCCGCATTAATCGCTGCCAGCGTATTCCCTTCATGGTAACCGGAAAAGCCGTCCGATTTTCCGGCCACGTAGATCCTCTTGTCAGTCAGTACCGGATGCTGCCCTACTCGATGTACAGGCCCGGCCCCGTCTGACAGGAGGTAGAGGTCCGTCATCTGCTCCCTGAAGTGATTGAAGAAGATGTTGCCTTTGGCGCAGACGAAGGAGCCGCCCGTTTTCTTATTCCTGGCCAGATGGTAGTAGAGGGATTTGCCCGACCGGCGATCGAAACAGGCAGGCACCGATCTCCCCCCCGGCACAAGCAGCTTGTCGCCCGCCACTACGAGAGCGCCCTGGGGAGCTACCCCGGCAAATGCCGCGGAGCTATGAGGTTGGAGTATGTACTCCGAGCCCGTGCTGTCATTCAGCCACTGGAGCTTGCCGGTCTCCGCATCCAGCGCGTAGATAAAAGTGCCCATGAAAGGCCAGATGCCGGCAGCAAAATAGACCGTGCCATCCATGACGACCGGACCGCCTCGCGCCGGCCAGGTGGAGATGAGGCGTTTGTTCCCAATGACCTTCCGGTCCGACGGCCCTCCCCGGCGCTTCCAGACCAGCGTTCCGCTCCGGGCATCCAGGCAGTAAAGGAAGCCGTCATCGCTGACGACAAACACTTTTCCCAGAGCCGCCACAGGAGGCAGACGAACGGGGCCGTTGGTGTAGAACGACCATTTCTCTTTTCCTGTTTCTGTATCCAGAGCCACAACCTTGTCGCTGTCATTGAACCCGATGAACATGGTCTTCCCCAGGACCACCGGCTCGAAGACCGAGTCGTACGGCATGAGATCCTGGTTCAGTGGATCATCCCACACAGGAGTCCGCGGTGAATAATGGTTCACCCAGGCGAGATGAAGCTGTTGGGGGAGCTCCGCAGGAGAGGCGGCCGTTCGTCCGCCGTCGTAACGCCACTGAGGCCAGTCACCACCCACCGCGTGCGTGCTGATAAGGAAGACGCAGATCAATCCAATGCGCATACTTCATTCTCCAGACCGAGGAACAGGAACTGCTGATGCCGTGGCCGATTCTGGCATCATCGACCATTATTTTCAAAAGCGGCAGTGTGACTCGTTGGTACTGTAAACCGCAATCAGCGGACAATGAAAGCTGTAACAAGTACCGAAGAATTCTGGCGTAGGCTGTTGGAGTAACGGCTTTAGCCGGGCCCGGAGAGCTGTCGCCAACTCGTGCCCGGCTAAGGCCGTTACTCCAACCAAGCCGCCTCAAGAATGATGATTCGTGTCTCCAACTGATGAATTCCTCGAAAATCTTAGTCGTCTACAAGCGCCCAAAACTGGACCAGTGAGTCAAGTTTCGGTGAAGCACCGTAGCCGGAGTTTAGCGGTCGAGCCCTCGGCTCGCGTAAGACGCCGCCCTGGAGGGCAGCGCTACGATGGGCTGCTCGACTGTTTGAGGCGAAGCTTCGTTAGCGCTGCAGGACAAGTTACCGCACTCCAGAGAGAGTGCCTGACATCGTTGCAGAACATGTGAGCGTCCTTAAAAGTAAGGATTCTCATTTTCAATCCCAATGAACCCCAAAGATTCCACGATGCTCACCACCACGCTGGCTGCCACACTATTGCTCTTTACCCAGCCCGCACGGGCGCACATCAATGACAATCTGAAGCCTGGGTCGGATATCCTCATGAAGGATTTGCGCTGGCCGGAGTGGGACGCCGGCACCTACTACTGCACCTGGTACGCACGGTTCACACCTAAGGGCAAGGTCAAGAATAATTTCTACGGGGGCGTTCGGACACGCGGGCCCAAGGGGCCGACGGGCATGTTCTGGACCTACTGGGGTGACATCCGGGGCGTCTCCGCGGGCAGGCAGTTCTCCGGGGGCAGCGGCTACGGGGCCGAAGGGGCCAAGGGTGGCTACAACGGCAGGCCGGACTTTTTGCGACCCAACAGTTGGTATCGATTCGTGGTGCGCGTTTATCAGCCCAAAGATGAACAAAAGGCAAAGAACAGCGCGTATGCAGGCTGGTGGGTCAAGGATGTCAAAAAAGGCATCTGGTATCACCACAGCACGGTCGAACTGATGGGGCCCGCCACGGGCCTCGCCGTCAATGGTGGATTCGTAGAGGGTTTGACCGGCGGTAGACCAGTGCACCGCGTTATCGAGCGGCGGCTCGGATACGGCCGCATGGCTGGTGGAGGCTGGTACAAAGCCGATGGCATCAACACCAATCTTCCCGAGCGCGTCAGCATCATCGAAAAAGGCACGGTTGCGCGCGTTGACTCGGAGTACACCAAAGGAAAGGCACCGGCCGATGGCTGGATCAGGACGCCCAACCAGCCCAACAAGCCGACGCTCGACCCGGTCGTCATCGAAGAGGCAGTCGTCACCGGATTCGAGAGGCAGGTGTCCGTCACCTGGTCTGTCCCGAATACTTCCTCGCCACAGATGGGCCATCGCATCGAGGTCTTTGCCGGTGCCGGCGCCGAGGGAAAGCCCATTCTGCTCGATGAAGAAAATGCGAACTACGTTTATGGCAAACGGTATGATCTGCCGGCACCGGCGAGGAGTGTTCGGCTGACCGTCATTGACATCTTCGATCAGGAAAAGTCGGTGGTTCTTCCGGTAAAAGTGCTTAACGCAACCGACTCCGCACAGAAACCCGGCAAGCCCGTCATTCCAGGACTCGCGTACGAATTTTACGAAGCAGCCGGCCAGTTGAAGACGCTCGCAGATTGGCCGAAGACACCCCCGTCTCGAAAGGGCATCGTCTCCACCCTCGACCATTCAGTTCGGGGGGCCCGTCGCAACAATTACGCGATGAAGTTCTCCGGCTACCTGAAGGCTCCGGCGGATGGCCTGTATATGTTCATGGCCGGCTCTTCGGACGGGTCACGAATGCACATCGACGGCAGGCCGGTGATGGTCAACGACGGCATCCACGGCTCCACGCCGGACATGTATCCGGTCTCCTTGAGCAGGGGCCTGCACCGTTTTGAATTCGAGCACTTCGTCAGCGCAAACGGCAAATCGAGACTGGTGATGCGTTGGGAAGGCCCTGGTTTTGAGCGTCGCGAATTCTCTGCCGCCGACTTCGTGTGCCCCGACACGGGCAAGTTACCTTCGTTCGACATCGCCATCCAAACTCCGGTGACAGACGGAAAGCTCGCGGACAACCTGACCGAGATTCATGCCACTGCGAAAATGCGTGGACACAGACCGGCGCAGGTGCAGCTCTTCTCCGACCGAAAGATCATCGGCTCGACCACCGAATGGACCAAAGATGGCAAAGCGGTTTTCAAGCAATTGCTGCCCGAAGGTAAAAGGAAGCTCTGGGCGCGTCTCTGGTATGACAAAGGAAACTCGGTCAACTCCAGAAGTGCCCCTGTTGTGGAAGTCACCAATTACATCGAAGCCGGCGCGCCCTGGAAGCTCGCGCACTTCGGCGAAAACTTCTTTCCCCTCGGCGCGCGG
>JASLXP010000402.1 GCA_030740295.1 Planctomycetota bacterium | reverse complement strand
CTTTCGGATTTCATGCCTGATGTTGAAATCGGCTTTGTACTGAGCGAGTGAAAAATCGTTCGCAGTGAACTGGGCGCCGTAATCTGCCGCGGTGAAATTCATCAGGATCGCCTGCCCCTTCCTCCAGTGTTGATGGACGCCAACAGGTGTGGCATCTGACCACGCGGCAGCGCTTTCTTTTTTGGCCTTAACAAACGGATCAGTATTCAGAGGTCCGAGGCCCCCAACTTCGGCGGCCTGCAGCGGCCCGTCTCCGATCCTCTCAATTCCAAACACATCATCGAGCGCGCCTTTGCCTTTGTAGTTGCCAGCAGCATCAAGCATGGCCGGGCGGATATCAGCCAGCAAGGTGCCGCCCTTCGCGGCAAAATCCCGAATGCCTCTGATGACGTCATCGGGGAGACAGATGGCATAAGGAAGCACGAGCACTTTGGCATTCGATGGAGTTACCAGACCGTCGGCAACATCTCTGGACTTGACGTAGCGGTAGCCAACGCCCATGTCCTCAAAGATGTACTGGAATGCTGCCCAGGTGCCGCTCTGTGCGCCGGCATCGCTGTATGCCTTTGTCGCATGCAGGCTCGATTGGCTGTGGAGAATCGCAATCGGCTGGTTGGTCCGTTTCGCGGTATGCAGCAGGCGAGCGATGCCTTTGCGCGCTTCGTTAACGGCCGCGGCCTGCGCATCGAAGGCTTCGTACTTCTTTGGATGCGCACCCGGGCTGAGGTCGAAGCCAAGGAAACCGCTCTTCCCGCTGATGCGCCACCACCAGATGGAATTCAATCCGTGAAACAGCGCCTTCCAGACCTGGTACTTTGTTCGCTCTGCTGCGCCGCCGAGACTGTTGCTGAAAACGCCGTAATACACGCCGGGCCGACGAAAGCTGCCGAGCATTTCCCACCGATATGGATACTCATAGCTGATCAGCAGATCGCAAATCTCCGTCAGCCGTTCCATGTCGTAGCCGCACTCCGAATAAGAGCGAAACATCCCCTCAAAGCCGACCTTGCCTTCCGGATCGATATCGAGGGTCAGCTTGCGCGACCACGCGACTAACTCGGAAATCGAGTCGTCCATATGCAGACGATGGTCCAGCCAGCGGGCGAGCTGCTTCTGCTCCTTCGCATCTTCCAGCGTAATCGGGCTCACCTCGTCCCATGTTTTAAATGCGGTTCGCCACGTTCCATTCAGAACTCTCAGGTCGTTGTAGTAACGCCGCTGCAGCCATCGCCGAAACCTCTTCTGAGTGTGCTCCGCAAAGCACACATCCGGCCCACCAGGGAAAGCCAGGATGAATTCATCACCAAGCGTATAGAAAGGCGCTTTGACTCCATTCTCGTAATAGAACTTCACGCTCAATTCCAGCATCCTGCGGTGCTGGTTGCGATAGCCGAATTCGTGCAGGCATGGCTTCCGCTCCAGGGCTCTGCCACGGTAAAGGACAGCGGTGGAATATGGCGTCGTCAATTGATCCACCATCAGTGAAAGAGTCGTCGGCCTGTACAGGATGTCGCGCACCGGTTTCTTCTGAATCAAACTCTGTGAAGTGCCCTGGATCTGTCCTGCTTCATAGAGGTCAATGCCCCACCTTTCCTTGCAATAGCGATTCATCATGTAGTAACCGACCTCGCCGCCATGAGCAGTTGACCACAGCCAATGCTGTACGTCCCTCGTATCGGGAATGGGCACGGGCACCAGAGTCGAGTTCGCTGCCAGTGGATTGCCTTTGGGATCCAGCAGAATCGCCCGCAGCGTGTGCAGCCGCGCCACGAGCGTCTGTGGCAGTGCATAAAGAAAAGGATGCCTGTCGCCTTCCCCCTCGATCTGTTCACGCAGAATGACGCGGCTATGAATGTCAGTAAGAGAGAGCTCGGCTGTGATCTTTGCAGATTTGGAAAGTACCAGCTCCCCGGAAAGGATGCCTTGATTCGTTGCCTTGCGATCGAATTGAATTTCTCTGATCAGGGCTGGTCCGCCGACGGTGAACGGACGGCTCGCAAACGCGTGAACCTTGTTCTTCTCGTCCAGTAGTCGTAAATCAATCACGTAATCATCAGCCGTTGGGCGTTCTGCTTCAGCCTGATCTGCCGGCAGTCTGATGTCGATAGAAATGTGATTCCCCGAGACCTCATCTGTCCGCGTCCGCAGCACGATTCCTTTCCGGGTCATCAGGCGATGCCAGAGGCGCATCTTCGTGCCTTCCGGCGCGTCCACGATCTGGATCTGAATCTTTCCCGCCTCGAGCGCCGTTCCCTCCGTCTTCACATCCAGCCGGCACGGGCCAAGCCGCTTCCCCGCCCACAGCACTGACCGAATCAGTAATTGCAGGTAGTGCTCGTAATGATGAATCGTTTCAGGCCCATAGCTCACGTAGGGGGTGAGCCCCGGGCCGTGATACAGGCTGGTAAGGGAGCCCTCATAACGATAGACCGAGCCGAAGGGGTAATCCAGGAACACCGCGCGACCATTCCTGATGCGGCACGGCAGAATGACATCCGCCATTTTTTTCTTGCTGAGATGAAAATAGGAATGCTCGATATGGCCGAGCTTCAACAGCTCACCTGGAACGCTGCCGAGGATCTCCTCTCTGGCTGACGGAACTGGATGTTCGCGAAGCATGCGCAGCTCGTCGGTGACTTCCTTCTGTTCGAAGACAAAGACAAGGCCTGCGCCGGCGCTCGCCTTCTTGAAGATTTCATACCGTGTCTCGATGGGTAGAAGATTCCATGCCACATTGCCTACGAGGTAAACGTCGTATTCGCCCTCGAGTTTGGCGTGGAGTTCTTTGAGCTTTTCGGCCTCTGACGTTCCGCTCCATTTCGCGGCCGACGCAGGGAAACCAAGTATCGACGGGCTCGGTGTCACGATCGAAGTGAATTCGCAATCCAGTCGCTGGAAGAGCTCTACCAGGTCGCGCTTCCCCTGGTTCGTGAGCAACACAAACAGCTTCAGCTTTCGGCCGGGCAGGGGCGAAGCCCATTTGATGTGCGGGGTCGTGACACCGGCATCGACCTCGTTTATCCACCTTCCCGATGGACGTGTGTCTTCATCGGTGAAGAGCCGTAGGTCATCAAGCCAGACCTTACCCCTGTAACCGGGCGGCGCGACGACGAGGAATTGGAACTGGCTGACCTTCGCTTCCGTAAAGAAATTAAATTCGATTTTCTCCCACCCATTCGTCGCTTTCAGCAGGTAGACCTTGGAGGGATATTCGACTTTGCCGCCAGCTTTCTTCCGTGTAATCCATTCACCGGCCGCGTCACGCTGAATGACCTTCAGGTGAGCATGGTGCCTGTACTCGGTCTGCTCCGGCTGGCTTCTGACCCAGGCGGTCACCTTGTATGTGGTGCCGGGCTCCATCCCTCCTTTCACAAAATGCTGCCAACCGTTCGATTGCCTGCCCACCGGCGGATTCTGGACACTGATGCAGCGCTTGCCGCTGTGAGCGTCTTCGCTCCACAGGACCGTCTTGCCCAACTCAGCGTAGACGTAAGGCGTCCAATGCGTGGGAAATTTACCCCCTTCTTCAAAATCCCCATTGGGCAGCAGGTTTGGGCCTTCCGCGAAGAGCCCGATGGCAGAGAGGATTACTGGGAAGAGACCGTGTTGGAGTTTCGCTGCATTCATGAAACTGAGGCAAGAGCGCCCAGTGAAGCGTTGTCGTCGTCTACGCACGCCCCATAAGATGCGTGCCGGTGGGCTTGAGTTCAAGCATCAAATTGACTCCCCCGTCACCGTGCGAATAAAATCCCGACTCGCACGGACAAGTCGTATCATCGGCTGTCCGTCTTTTTTATTGTGGAATACTTTGCAGAAGGCCCCGCAGTGAGTCATTTC
>JASLXP010000401.1 GCA_030740295.1 Planctomycetota bacterium | reverse complement strand
GGCCAGACAGAGATGCAGAGCCATGATCGCAAGCTGCGGGCGATCTTCGAATTCCCAATCAAGACCATGAACACGGTTGGTGCCGATGGTTTCGACTGGCTCAGTTCCATCAAAAGCTACGCTCCAGTGGAGCCGGGAGATCGAACGGCGGTCTACCAGGTGGACACCGGTCCCATCGCGTTCGCTCATCTCGATCGCAATTGCGAATCACACCACGAACGTATCCAGATGGCCTACGTCGCATTCAACGCCCCCGACCTTGCCAGTTTCATGCTTTTCGAGCCAGCCTCTCTGCGGGATGATCACGGCAACGTGCGCGCCCGTGTCAACGGCTACCACAAACCGTTGCTGCTGCCGGCAACGAATCGAATCTATGCGCTGAAGGATTCTTGAGCCCCCTCTCCTCCTTCTCGCCTTGTCGCTTTCACCCTCTCCTTCTCTCCCCCTCTCCTTGTCTCCCCCTCTCCTTCCCTCCTCGTCTCAAAGGTCCGTCTTCAACTTCAACTGACCACATGCCGCGTCGATGTCCGCGCCTCGGCGCCGCCGGACGGCCACTTCGATTCCCTGCTTCCGTAGGATGGCTGCGAATGCATTTACTTCCTCTTCGGTCGGTTCGTCGAGCGGGATCTCTTCAACGGGATTCAGCGGAATCAGATTTACGTAACATTCGAGATCACGAAGCCGGAAGGCGAGCTCCCGTGCGTGCTCTTTCGCGCTGTTCACGTTACCGATCATGCAGTACTCGAAGGTCGGCTTTCGATGGGTCGCTTCGAAATACTCACGGGCAGATACAATCAGATCGTCAACCGTGAGGTGCGGGGTAGTCGGCACGACTCGATTCCGGATTTCGTTGTTTGGCCCGTGCAGCGAGATGGCCAGCGTTACCTGGGGATGATCCTCTGCCAGCTTCTTTGCGCGGGGCAACAGACCAACCGTCGAGACCGTCATGTGCCGCTTTCCTATACCGCATCCCCAATCCGCCTGAAAGGCCCGGATCGCCCGATCGAGATTACGATAATTGCCAAGAGGTTCGCCCATTCCCATGAAGACAATGTTGCTCACGCGCTCCTCTGCTTTCATGGCCCGGCGAATGTGCAGGACCTGCTCGATGATTTCGCCAGTAGAGAGCTGCCGTTTCATGCCGTAGAGGCCGCTTGCACAGAAGACGCATCCCATCCCGCAACCAACCTGTGAGGAGACGCAGACCGTCCGGCGCTTGCCCTCCGGGATCATCACGGTTTCGACCTTTTCACCGTCGTGAAGTTCGATGAGGATTTTGATGGTGCCATCCGAGGAGTGTTGAGTCGTGTTAACTTTTGAGCTGAACAGCGGCGCAGCGGATGCAAGATCCTCGCGAAGTTTCTTCGATAGATTCGTCATCTCCGAATAATCGCCAGCGCGATGCTGATACAGCCATTCGAAAATTTGCTTTGCGCGAAAAGCCGGGTGGCCCTGCTCCCCGATCCACTCGGTGAACTGATCGAATGACAGGCATGTGACCGATTCCGGCTCGTTTGGATCAGGCTTCATGGCGTAGAATCGTAGCCAGGCCCGCGATGCCGGCAACGCAGGGCAGAGCCCCTCGTGTTTGACAGGTGCGGGCGGTGGAGAAGACAATGCCTGCCATACCAACACGCGACTCCAACACCAGATGCCTGCCAAGAAATTCAGCGCGGCCCTCCATGGAATCGATGCCTACCTGGTCGAGGTCGAATCAGATCGTGGCTTCCAGGCCCGGCAGGAAATGGTCATCCTCGGCCTGCCCGACGCGGCGGTAAAGGAAAGCCGCGATCGCGTGCGGACCGCGCTTGAAAACTGCGGGTACGAATTTCCGCTCGGACAGATTGTGACGAATCTTGCGCCCGCGGACACACGCAAAGAAGGCCCATCATTCGACCTGCCCATCGCGCTGGCCTGCATCCAGCTCGACGGACAGGTTGTCGCGCCTGACGCCGGGAGATTCATGGCGGTCGGGGAACTCGCGCTCGATGGACGGGTGCGTCCGGTCAGGGGCTGTCTCAGCATCGCTCTCACTTGCAGAAAGGAAGGCTACCGCGGGCTGATACTCCCGAAGGCCAATGCTGACGAGGCCGCGGTAGTCGATGGACTCGAGGTCTATCCGGTCGAAACGTTGACCGATGCGGTCGGCATCATTACCGGCCAATCCGATGCAGAGCCATACCAACTCAATCTTGAAGAGGTCTTCAATGATGCGAGCTATACCGATATGGATTTCAAGGATGTGCGTGGCCAAGAGCAGGTAAAGCGTGCCCTGCTTGTTGCCGCGGCCGGAAGCCACAATTGCCTGATGATTGGGCCGCCGGGTTCGGGAAAGACCATGCTCGCCAAACGGCTCTCGACCATCCTGCCGCATCTCACCATGGAGGAATCGCTCGAGACGACGCGGGTGCACAGTGTTGCCGGGCTGCTTGAGCCCGGGCAGTCACTGGTTGCGGTCCGGCCCTTTCGCGCTCCGCACCACACGGTCAGCGACATCGCTCTGATTGGCGGCGGCACAGCGTTACGGCCGGGCGAAGTCAGCCTCGCGCACAAGGGAGTTCTGTTTCTCGATGAGCTTCCTGAGTTCAATCGAAAAACTCTCGAAGTCCTCCGGCAACCGTTGGAGGCCGGCAAGATCACCATCTCCCGTGCTTCGGGGACGGTGGAGTATCCCAGCGAGATCATGCTGGTCGGCGCGATGAACCCGTGCCCCTGCGGCTTTTACACAGATCCGAAAAAGGTATGCGACTGCAGTGACCAGCGGATTAAGAATTACATGGGCAAGATTTCAGGGCCGCTCCTCGACCGGTTTGATATTCACGTAGAGGTGCCGGCCGTCAATTACGACGACCTTGCGAGCGAACCAACCGGCGATACTTCCGAGCAATTCCGGCAGCGAGTCTTCAACACTCGTCAGATCCAGGCGGAACGATTCGATTCGACAGCCAAGACCAATGCACTCATGACAGGCAAAGAAGTGGACCGCTTCTGTAAAGTCGACGAAGAATGCAGCTCACTGCTCCGTCATGCTATGGATGAAATGGGCTTGAGCGCCCGCGCCTACACTCGCATCCTGAAAGTTTCCAGAACCATCGCCGATCTTGACGGCTTGGCAGACATCAAACTCGAACACCTGACCGAAGCGATTCAGTATCGTTCTCTGGATCGCCTGCTTGGAAATTGATCATGCCCATCGATCTTCGCAGCGACACCGTTACTCGACCTACACCTGAGATGCGCCAGGCCATGGCGAATGCCGAGGTGGGGGACGACGTGCATGGGGAAGACCCAACCGTTAATCGTCTGCAGGAACTGGCTGCCGAGATGCTGGGCAAGGAAGCCGCGCTCTTTTGCCCGAGCGGTACGCAGACAAATTTCTGCGCGCTGCTCAGCCACTGCGAACGTGGCGACGAATACATCGTCGGTCAGCGCGCCCACACCTACATGTTTGAAGGCGGCGGCGCAGCGGTGTTTGGAAGCATTCAACCGCAGCCCATAGATTTTGAGGAGGACGGCACTATCGACCTTCAGAAGGCGGCCGCGGTGATCAAGCTGGACAATGTCCACTTTCCGATAACCAGGCTGCTCTGCCTGGAGAACACCCAGGACGGAAAAGTTCTGTCGCTTGAGTATCTTGAACAGGCCCGAGATTTTGCCGATGTGCATGGACTCAACCTGCACCTGGATGGCGCAAGGGTATTCAATGCCGCGGTAGAGCTTGGAATACCGATAAGCGAAATAGCGCAGCACTTTGATTCGGTTTCGGTCTGCCTTTCAAAGGGACTTGGTGCGCCGGTGGGCTCAGTATTGGTCGGCTCAAAAGATCTAGTCACGCGGGCCCTTCGCTGGCGCAAAGTAGCCGGCGGCGGCATGCGCCAGGCTGGCATCATCGCTGCAGGCTGCATTCATGCTCTGGAGAATCACGTCGCGCGACTGGCAGAAGATCATGAGAAGGCCCAAAGGCTGGTAAACGGCTTTGCAGATATCGACGAAGTCAAACTTCTTCCGCAAACAGGCCAGACGAACATGGTTTTCCTCATTTCTGACAAAGCTAAAGAACTCACCGCCTGGCTGAAGGAGCGCGACATTCTGATCTCCGGTTACGGTTCGCTCAGGCTGGTTACGCACTTGGATGCCACGCTTGAAGATATGGACACCGTGGTGAATGAGGTGAAAGCGTTCTTTGCCAAAGGCTCTTGAATCAGACCAGCCCCAAATTGCGTCAGCCAGTATCAGTTGTGATGCACGATGAATCAGACATTCGGATTGTTCACATGATGAAGACAACAGCCATTTTCCTGACCTTATGTTGCCCACTGTCTGCCGAGATTGCAGACACAGATCCTCCCGCCCTCCCCGCTTCGGCCGCGTCACCCAACGCGCTTCCATATCAGCCCGAGCTCTGGAATCCCATGAAGGGCAGCCCGAAGGTCGAAGCGATCCGCAAAGGCAGAGCTCTCAGGATGAAGTGCCCATACAAAGAGGCGGACGACCAGTTTGCGCGGGCTTCATGGGATCTGATTTTCAGGCGCTCTGTCATCGGACAGCACGTGAACCTTGCTTTGGCGCAAGGAATTCAATTCAAGATGTACTGCAAGGATCGTTCATCCATCTCAGGCTTTACTCTGTATCTGCAGAGCGGCAAGGGCTGGTATGCATTCCGATTTGCGCCTAATGCGGATTCAGGCTGGTCGACCATTCGTGTTCTGAAAGAACAGACCAAGATAGAAGGAACACCCACTGGATGGTCGCGCATCGACGCCATACGGCTGTCGGCCTGGCGCGGGGAAAACAAGGATACCGAGATTTTTGTCGCGGATTTTGAAAAGGTGTCCACGCCGTCTGACCTCCTTCTCATCCGGGCCGAATCAGTTTTCGGGCGTGCACCCACTGAAGAGAAATCTGTCATCCAATATCTGGAACGACTGTCCAGCATCCTGAGCTCGTTGAACATCCCGTTCAATATCATCAGCGATCGGGAGCTCAGCCCTGAGATTCTGCAGCCAGGACGCGTCGTCATCCTTCCGCACAATCCAGCCATGCTGCCGGAGACGGTGAAACAGCTTTCGGGCTTTCTGGATAACGGCGGTAAGCTGCTCTCCTTTTACTCAGTTGCCGAGCCAATCCGGAGTGCGGCCGGCATGGCGCAGGGCAACTGGATTCGCCAGGAACGACCGGGCCACTTCTCAACGATTCGGTTGAAGGAGGGTTTCCTGTCTGGTGCGCCGAGGTCGGTTCAACAGGCTTCCTGGAATCTGCACGTGGCCAAACCTGTCGAGGGTAAAAGCAGCGTGGCCGCGGAGTGGCTGGACGACCAGGGAAAGAACACCGGCCATCCGGCCATCCTGGTTTCCGAGAATTCTGTGCACATGACGCACGTTCTATTGCCCGATGATGCAGACAAGAAGAAGCTGCTGGTTCTTGCCATGCTTGGCCACTTGAAGCCCGAGCTTTGGAAACAGGCCGCAGAAAAGAGCATCGAACGCTTCGGGCAACTGGGCCCTTTCAGAGACCTCACTGAGACGATTGACGAGATCAAGAACGCATTGCCTGAAGAGAGAGACCTCGCGGTGCTGACCGACGCGCTCTATCTCCGGAAACGTGCGGAAGACGAGGTCGGCCAAGGCAAATTCACCGCGGCCATGGAAACGATGCGCCAGGCGGAGTCCAGGCTGACCGAAGCCTATTGCCGCGCGCAGAAACCTGAAAAGGGCGAGCATCGCGCCTTCTGGTGCCACCGCGCATCCGGCCCCTCAGGTCTAACCTGGGACGAAACAATCAAGCTCCTCGCGGAGAACGGCTTCACTGCGATCCTCCCCAACATGCTCTGGGGAGGCACCGCTTTTTACAGGAGCGATGTTCTTCCGGTGTCACCTTCCGTTCATGAATTCGGCGACTACCTTGCCGAGTGCCTCAAGGCGTGCCGCAAGTACGGCATCGAGTGCCACGTATGGAAGGTGAACTGGAATATGAGCGGCCATGCTCCGAAGGAATTTGTCGAGAAGATTCGAAAGGAATCACGCCACCAGGTCGATAAGAACGGTACGCCCAACGGTAAATGGCTCTGTCCATCTCATCCGATGAACCAGAAGCTCGAAATCGATTCCATGCTGGAGGTGCTGAAGAAATACGATGTCGATGGGCTGCACTTCGATTACATTCGTTACCCCGGCAAGAACCATTGTTTCTGCGATGGTTGCCGTGATCGTTTCGAAAAATTCCTGGGAAGGCCGGTGAAGGAATGGCCGGCGGATACCGAACGCGACCCGGAGACCAAACGCGCGTGGAACGCATTCCGCCAGGCCAACATTACCAACGTCGTGGAAACCGTCAGCCGTGAGGCAAAGCGCATAAAGAAATCGGTAGAGATCTCGGCGGCCGTCTTTCGAAACTGGCAGGTGGACCGTTTCATTGTGGCCCAGGACTGGAAGCTCTGGTGCGACAAAGGCTACCTCGATTTTGTCTGTCCGATGGATTACACGCCGAACACCGCGCAGTTTGCCAACCACATCAAGACCCAGAAGAAACTCGCCGGCAAAGTGCCCTGCTACCCCGGCATCGGCCTGAGCCTGTGGAAACCATCCACCGCGCTCTGGACATTCATCGAACAGATAAAAAAGACACGCGAGCTCAAGACCCGCGGCTTTACTGTCTTTGATCTGCAGGAAAGGGAGGCAAAGGAGCTTGTGCCGCTGTGCGGGTTGGGCATTACAAAGAAGTAGTGTCTGGAGGTGAGGAATCTTCAGTCGCCTCTTCGTTGTGGTCTCGTCCTTTCGTTGTCAGCTTACGTATTCATCTGAGTCCTAAGACTAAGGATCTGTCACAAGTAAGTGTGTCAGTAAAGACCTCTCTGCCCCATCTGATACTGGATACTGGATACTGGATTCTCGCTATTCCGGTTCGCTCATGACCCCGGTCTCGAGTCAAAGGCATGCAGAGGCCTGAGGCCGCCTTGCGGCCGCAACCTGGGCACCAAGCGTCCCGCTGGCTTTCGGAAGCGACCGGAGGTCGCTATGCCGGCGAGACGCCGGCGCACCCAGGAAGCACTCCAACATCTTCGCACGGCGCGGAGAAGTCATAGAGTCAGATTCTGATTTAAGGCGGCCTTTCGGTCACAACCCCAGACAGGACCGCGAATGAAGTAGACAGCGGTTATCAGAACCAGAACATTGTTCCTCTTCATCCGCGGCCTTTTCATCCGTGGTCCTCTTATTCCGCAGTCCTCTTCATTCGCGGCCCGTGCCCATACCAACTGGACGTGAGCAATCACCGTGCAATCGGCTGACACGCTGGCGGCATCCCGTGGCCACGAATCCGTGTCGCCATTACGAGAATTGCCAGTTAACATCCATTGGCCTTGAGCCGCTGCAGGTGCGCGAAGTGTTTGCTGCCGCTCCAGAGACCACCTTCAGGACTTTCCTGACAATTGTATTACAGGCGCAGCCCTGCCCTTTCACCTCCGGGCATGACATGTGCGATGGCTGGTCGGCCATTGTAAAGTCATGTTACGGGTATCGGACGGTCCGATTCCGGTGAATTTCATGCACCATAGATTCGACGCGTTGCAGATATTGCGCCTCCGATAATCCGCCGCGTCGCCACACTCTAGAGGGAGAAGAATATGTTTTGTTTTCAATGCGAACAGACGACGAGGGAAACAGGTTGCATCACACGGGGAGTTTGCGAAAAGGATCCAACATGTGCGGCACTGCAGGATCTGATCGTCGAAGCCTGCAAGGGCATCGGAATGTATGCCCATCGCGCACGGGTCCTCGGGGTCACAGATGATGTGATCGACGCGTATATCCCGGAAGCACTGTTTGCCACCGTCACTCAGGTGAACTTCGATGCCGAACGCACCCGGCAGATCCTCATCCATCTCGGCGAGCTCACAGCCCGAGCCCAGTCCCTCTACGAAAGTGCATGCAAGAACGCCGGCCGAGAGGCGGAGTCCCTGGCCGGTGCGACACAGTGGATGGACGGCGAAGACCTGCAGAGCATGGTCGCTCGCGGAGATCTTGTCAGCATTAAGACGCACTACGATGAGAACAGCGAAGACATCGTAAGTCTTCAGGAAATCCTCATGTACGGGCTCAAAGGAATGGTCGCGTATGCTTACCATGCAAGAGTGCAGGGCGTCGAAGACGCCGACATCGACGCCTATGTCCTCGAGACTTTGGACTATCTCACCCATGACGATCACACCATCGATGACCTGGTCGCGCAGTGCATGAAATGCGGGGAGATGAATCTCAAGGTGATGGAGATGCTGGACCGTGGGAACACAACGAGCTACGGTCATCCAGAACCCACTTCGATCAGAGTCGAGCCCGTGAAGGGCAAGGCGATAGCGGTTTCCGGACATGAGCTCAAATCCCTTTACGAAGTGCTCGAACAGACAGAGGGCAAAGGCATTAACGTCTATACGCATGGTGAGCTGCTGCCCGCTCTTGCGTATCCTGCGTTCAAGAAATTCAATCACCTGGTGGGCAACTACGGCGGAGCATGGATGCGCCAACGGACGGAATTCGCCGACTTCCCCGGCGCCGTTCTTGTCACGACGAATTGCATCCAGCTTCCGAACGACTCCTACAAAGATCGTTTGTTCACCTGTGGACCGACCGCCTGGGAAGGTGTTACTCACATCTCAGATGGCGATTACACACCGGTCATCGAAGCCGCGCTCGCTGCCGAAGGCTTCTCAGAAGACGGACCGGACGAAGAGATCACCATTGGCTTTGCACGGAACACGGTCATGAGCGTTGCAGACAAAGTCATTGATGCGGTGAAGGCCGGAGCGATTAAGAGCTTCTTCCTGATTGGCGGATGTGATGGAGCGAAAACGGGAAGGAACTATTACACCGAACTGGCCGAGGCCGTGCCCAATGATTCCGTCATCCTGACGCTCGGCTGCGGCAAGTATCGATTCCATCGGCACGATTTCGGCGACATCGGGGGTATCCCGCGTCTGCTGGATCTCGGACAGTGCAACGATGCTTACTCCGCCATTCAGATCGCCGCCGCCCTTGCCGATGCATTCGGCACGGACGTCAACGGACTGCCGTTGTCGTTGAACGTCTCCTGGTATGAACAGAAGGCCGTTTCGATCCTTCTGTCTCTGCTCCATCTCGGGATCAAGAACATCCGTCTTGGCCCGAGCCTTCCGGAATTCATTTCACCGAACGTGCTGAATTTCCTCGTCGAACAGTTCAATATCGGCCCAGTAACAACTGTCGAGGAAGACATGAAGGCTATCGCCGGCTGATGATTGAGGCATCACACCATCCTGCGCACAGTCGCAGGATGGTATTCAGCCTGTCCGGTGATCCGATTCCATCGCGCCAGGATCAGCCTGGAATGAAGTGAGGGCTCGCCCACGCCATGTGCCCGTCTGACTGCGTCACTCTCAGGTAATAGTTGACGGCGCCCGGAGGCGGCGAAATATCTTCAAACTCCAAATCGGCGGATTCAACGTCTGGTTGAATTTCGTGCACGGTTTCCCCGTTTCGCACCAGTTCGATCTTCTGCAACTGGTCGGTGCCGTTTACCGTGGCCTGATACGTCCAGGGCGGTTCTGGACGAACGGGGAATACGTGGCCCATGGGGCGGCCGGCCAGTTCGGTACGAACGATGATCCTTGCACCGGTCGTCCCATATGTCCGCCGATCATGCATGGCCTCGAAGATGGATTCGCGGGTCAGCTCTTCAGCCCAGACGCCCTGGATGCCCGCCCGATGCTGGACCCCGCGTCCCCACCGGCGATTCTCGAACTGGCCAATCAGCCCATTGAAAGTGTGGCCGATGCCCGTCGCTCCATCATGGGTATCACCACCCGCGGTGAATCCAAGTGTGTACCCTCGTTCAAGCGCGTCCTTCACATGGTGTCCAGCCAGATCGCCCGGGTTGTCCGGATCGCTGTGCGAGAGAATCGGGTAAGGGTTGCCTTCCGCTGCCGGCCGCTCACCACAGCCCCAGATGGAGTAAATCTCAACCAGCCGTTCCAGACCCGGGTCGTGAAAGTTCCAGTCGTTGTAGAAATTTGAAGGCGCTGACACGTGATGCGGTATCACCAGGCAGCGGTGTGCACGCAGCCGGTCATAGAGTTTTTCCGGCGTATCACTGCCCGGATCGGCGGAACTGAAAATCGGCCCGTCACCGTCACGAAAGTAAACGCATTTCTGCCCGTATTGCGGTCGGCCGGGGCAGAGCCTCACACCGTTCGTCCATTCCCAGCCGAGCAGCGTGGCGAACTCTCCAGGACGATTGAAATATTCTGCCGCGCGCTTGAATCGATCCCAGATCCGAATGATGCCCGGACTCCACGTACTCAGATGGTCATGATCCGAGAGTGCCATGAAATCATGGGCAGCCACGTGCCGGCCAAAATGGTAGTTGTAATCAATCGGTGCATAGGCGTCTGAGATTCCCCCGTGGTGCTGACGTTCCCCCACATGGATATGGATATCGCCCCAGTAAAGGTTCAAAGGCGAGCTATCCTCGAGCACCATGATCGGATTGGAACGCACAATCAGGCCGCGCTCAGGGTCCTCCACTTCGATCCGCTGAATGCCACCGCTCTTCAAGCGCATCGTATGTTTGTGCGCGCCGCCGCTGCAGGCAATGGTGTGGATTTCCCCGTCACCATCAGCCTTTGGGTCCGTACTGGCAACGCGCACCGAACCACCGTAATGGAAATTGATCCGACCGTTCGCGTGCGTGGCCGCAATGGTCAGGGTAAAGGGCTCACCCGCGCGCACCTGCGACGGAGCCGTCACAAGAAGCGCTTCGTCTCTGCTTTCGAGGATCTGATTCGCTTTGCTCATAGTTTCAGCCGTGGAGTTTTGTACACGATGTCCAGCGCCAAGGTCATTCACTCTACAACCATCACGCCGTTCATCACCATCCAGTGTCCAGGAAAGGTGCACAGGTAGGGATACTCACCTGGTTTGTCCGGGGCGTTGAAATGGATGGTCTGTTTCTGCTTCGGATGAAGGACGTTTGTGTAGGCCAGCACCTTGGGCGATTTCGGAACGTAGTGGTGCTTGATGGCTGTGGGGTCGGCCATGAGCTTGTTCGCCAGATTGCCAAGTTCTTTGAACGTGCCCAAAGCTCCCAGAACGAAGTTGTGCGGCATGGCATCCGGATTCTCGAAAGTCAGGCTGATGCGTTCTCCCGCCTTAACACTGAAACGACGAGGCTCGAACCGCAGCCCTGCTGCCGCCTGGACGGTAACTCCGCGGCCGGCCTTGCCCTTCACCCACGGGTTGGCTTCGACACTGATCTTTGCAGTTTTCGTATTCTGCATTGAGACCTTCGGGATGGCTTTGTATCCGGGGAAATCAGTGAACGGGGTGCCAAGCGCATGGATGGTGATGAAGAGCTCCACTCGCGGTTCGCCGCCCCCGTGGAGGTGCAGCACGTTCACGGGATTCAGTTGCGGCATCTCGATGAAGACTTGCCTTCCGTCACCAATCCGATGAACGGAACGAATCTCGATAGCATCGTGGCCTGGCTGGCCGGGGTGTCTGACCGAGTATTCGAGCGAGCCGTATGCAGAGCTGTATTGGTAGGACCACTGCTGCGCGAACCAGCGATCCCGTTGTGCAAGGGCATCCTTCACGGGCTCTGTAAACTTCAACAGAATGCCGTTATCGCGAGTTTCGTAACCAATCGGATAATCAAAATCTCCCCCCGTATATCGAACGCGCTGCAGGCATCCGTCACGGGTGCCGTAGTTGACCCAGCCCTGAGCGCCCGAGACGTAGAGCTGGCCATCCTTCGGAGAGAAACGGCCGCGATGCGCGCCTGAAAGAAACTCGCCCCTCAACGGGATGGCCGCGGCCTGTGACTGACCGCCGATGACCTCTCGTAGAATCAGAAAGTGTGTGCACATTCCGGAGGCGAAGTGAACCCAGTTTCCAGAGACCGGCCCCCAGCGGTCGCTGTCTATGAATGCCTGGCCGCCGCAGGAATTATCCACCCCTCGCGGCAGATAAAGCATCGGCGGCACGTAACCAAGTTTGCCCGTGCGCGGGCCACCATGGCCGTAATGGCCGCCTTTGACAATGTCGCAGATCGCGGAGGCGGGCGTCCATTCGCCTTCCTGTACTGAAGTGAGGATGACGCTGCCGTCTCTGTTAATACCGAGACCGTTAGGATTGCGGAATCCGGTCGCCAGGACTTCCACCGTTTTACCATCGGCTGAGGTGCGGCAGAGGCCCTGGTTACCGGATGCGAAATAGAATCGGCCAGCCTCATCGCGTTGCAGTCCGGCAATGTAATCGTGGCCACCTGTGGAGGTCTGATGAGCGTTAGAGACACATTCGTAAACATCGGCCTCTCCGTCCTTGTTCCCGTCGTACAGCTTTGTGATCTGGTCTCTGCCCAGAACGTGAATCTTTCCGTCTACGACTTTGAGCCCCAGGGGCTGGTGAAGGCCTGCGGCGAAGCGTCGCCATTCCAGACGCTCGAGCGTCTGATTCACTCCGCTGCAGATCCATACTTCGCCGTGAATGGTGCAGACGGCGATGCGGCCATCGGGGAGGAAATCGTGTCCGCCAACGAAGAAGAGAGACTTCCACGGATTCTCGTAAGGAAGCGTGAGGGTATCGATGGCGTAGGGCTGGCCTTTCCCAAGTATGCCCTGAGTGACGATAGTCTGACGCCATTGGGCTGTACGCTTTAAAGTGTAGCTGGTCAGACGCTCTGGTTCCGTTGGTCCTATTTCAATTCGAATCAGATTCGCACCGGTATCGCTGAGGTCGAGAGCCAGAAGCCCGTCCTCATTCACAAGCTTTGCCCCTTTCGCATCCTTATTTGAAAACGTTGGATGCGGAACAGAATGCACTCGCAGATTCTGCTTGTCGCGAAATCTCCCAATAATCAGTCGCTTCGCCGGATCAGGGCCATCCGGGAATTCGATTACTCGACTGAACTTTCCGTTCTTCGCCCATGCGCTGTCAAACACCAGCATATCGTCAAGTTCGTAGCAAAAAATCACCCGCCGGCCAGACCGATAGAACCCTTGATACTTGAATTCCTTCACGCCTTCCCAGCCATGGCCTTTGGGCTTGACCATCACAACTTTGCCGTCCATCGGCGTACCGCCCATCAACCCGTGCCGGGCATCCGACCACTTGATAAATCCGCCCTCCCACACGACCTCGAAAGTCAGCGTGTCGGGATTGAAGCATGCTGCAAGTTCACCTTTGTCACCCAGCAGAACACTCACGCCTCTCGGCACGGTGTGCCCTCCTCCACGAAAAACGCCACTGACCACAGAGCCGGTATCGGTCTCCCGAATACGCCCGTCTTTCCAGGTGTTCTGATCGTTCTGATAACCCCAGTGGCCGAGCTTGCCTCCATCGAGACCGGGATAGTGAGGGAGAAGGTGTGGCGTCTGTTCAAGCTTGCCGTAGTGGAGGGCCTGCTTTGCATAAAAGTCATAAACGCGGAAGCGATTGATGTGCGCTTCCCAATAAGGATTTGCTTCCGGCTCGAGTGGCTTCCGATTGAAAGACTGCGGAATCGCCTCCGGCACTGGCTTCAGATCATCGAAATTCCAATGGCCCAGGACTCCATCTTCGCCCTTTGAGAATGGCGCGTCGGGAACTTGTGCCAGGTCTTCGCGAGTGCCTCTGGTTATGCGTACTTCATCAATCGCTCCTCTGCAGCCAAGTCGTCCGCTGACGAGCCGGCCGATGCCGATCGAATTGGGACGCGCGGCGCTGCGTGGCTTCAGCTTGATTTTCGTATTAGCCACCACTTTCCCGTCAAGCCACAGCCGGACCCGCTCCGGCTCATACTGCATGGCAATTGCGTGCCATTTGCCATCACAGATTCTGGCCTTGCTCCGGACGTGGTCCGGAACTGCCCCAGGAATGTATGCAGTCAGAGTGCCAGCCCCGTGCATTGAAAATATCTCCCAATGCGCGGTGATGGATTTCGGATCGGACGCTATGAGGATGTTGTAGCCTTTCGCATCCTTCAGTCGGGCGCGGCATTCCACGGTAATGGGCGGCTTCCGAAACTCTTCCTTGCCAGGCATCAGGATGCCGCCGGAGAGAGCCTTGCCGAAAGTCTCATTGACCGAATCTGCCGCGCTTGCCCGGTTTGGTGAAGGCTGCGACGCGGGGGGCACGGATTGCCTGGCTTGAGGTCTCGGGCCGCCGCTGCCGGGCTTGATGAGCTCCTTGCGCAGCCATTCGAGCCCGTCCAGGTTTTCCTGCAGGGAATCCCTGGCGTCGAGGTGGCTGCGATGATCCAGAATGCCGACAGGGCCGTCGTAACCGCTCTCCACGACAGCCTGGAGCATTTGCAGGTCGTGCTGACCCTTGCCCAATCCGAGGATCTTGGGCTTTGCTCCGGTGTTCATACCATTCAGGTTAAGGCAGAGGAGATAGGGCTTCATCAGCGCAAACGATTCGGCGCAGCCATCGATGTGCCCGTGCCCGTGATGAAAGTTGTAGACGATGCCGACGTTCGAGTGCCCCAACTCTCTTAGCCGCTTGCAGACTGCGACCATGTTTTTCGGTTCTCCACCCCACCCACCGTGGTTGTAGAGGCCAAGCTTGCTGCCGATCTTTTTCGTACGCACCGACATCCCGATCATTGATCGGGCGGCGGCCAGGACCTTTTCTTCCTGTGTTGCGGCGCGAGGACTGCCGAGGGTCATCCAAATCTGCGGGCTGATTTTGTATTTCTCAAAGAGCTGGAACGCCTTTTCGTGTGCCGACCAGAACGCAAAAAACTCAATGCCCTGTTTTTTGTATTGGAGGATCTCGTCTTCAAAAGTCGGCACGTGCTGCCCACGCCAGTCATACGCGCACCGCAGGATGCCGAGCTCCTTCAGCATCTCTGCCCGCTCTTTCGGCCCGCGCTTTTTCGCATCGAACGGCACGATGCACCAGGCTACGAGGTTCTCGTTCTTACTGAGATTATCGGGGAGTTCAGAAAGGAGAGCAGACGCAAAAAAGGCAGTGGTGATGAGCAGCGTGGCAGCACGCCGCCAGCCTGTCAGCCCGGAACTGTGTTTATGTTCTGTCATTTCCCTGCGGCAGCCTGCGGCCGCAAACGAGGATGAGGTCTTTGGCTCTTAATCCTTATCGTAATCGATCTCTTAATCTCTGTGCTTGTCGCGCATCTCGTCATCTGAGATTCCCATCCCAGATTACGCAGTGTGTACCCCTCTTAGTCTTTACCGTAATCGTTCTCTTAATCTTCCGGGAGCACTGTCGCGTTTCACACCTATTAGAAGTTTCGAAATAAATCTCTAACGCGTGAAAAGGTCCTCTTGCGCTCGAGGTCGAACCCGGTTTACGCACCGGCCTTACCAATACAGATCAGATTCTCAGCCGTCCGTATGATGAACTTTCCCTTCACCGGAACGGGCGAAGACAGACACCATTCGCCATCCAGCGAGTTTGTTGCGACCAGCTTGAAGGTGGCCCCCTCCTCGAGAATAACCATCGTGCCCTTTTCACGAAGCACGTAGATCCTGCCATCCGCTAGCACGGGAGAAGTGGAGATACTTCCTCCAATCCGATTCCGCCAGAGCTGCTTGCCGGATTTCACATCGAAGCACGTGACGAAACCTCTGTCTTCACACACATAGGCCCTGCCATTCACCACTAATGGGGAAGGCACATCCGCCGAACGCTGGCCAACCCATGCCTTGTGAGACTCGGTGATGTCGCCCTTTCCGCCGAGCTTGATCGCGGTCAGTTGCTTCCCCCGCGCGTAGGGCGCAAAGACCAGACCTTCCCCGACAACTGGAGATGAGATGCAGCGCCAATACTTCGTCTTGCCGGGGTTGAGTCCTGCGTAGCGCCAGACTTCGCTGCCGGTATCGGCAGCATGAGCGGTCACATGATCCGCGCCGAGGACGATGATGAGCTCCTTGCCGTCGCCACCGGTGTGCACCACCGGCGTCGTGTAGGCGTGGTCGGATTCCGGCTCTGTCTTGAAAAAGCGATCCTGTTTCCAAGCCTGCTCGCCCGAATTCCTATCGAGTGCGAGCAGCCACGATTTCCCATCATCCATCTTGGTGAAAACAACGTGCTCGCTGGTGAGCACGGGGGAGGTAGCCATATCCCACCAGAGCGTGTCCCTGCCATGTTGTGCGTGCAGGTTCTTTTCCCACTTGATCTTTCCATCGAAGTCCAGCGCCGCGGCATCACCGCTGCGGAAGTAAACGAACACCTGCTCCCCGTCAGTCACAGGTGACGGATGGGTCGCGCTGCCTTTAGCCCTGTGCTTGCCCTTTCTGGCCTGGCCGATTTCAGTTTCCCAGAGCAGCTTTCCGCTCATGTCATAGCTGGCCACGACGTTCTTCCCGGACTTGGGGGTCGTCAGGAAAATCTGATCGTTCCACACCACGGGCGTCGAGCCGCTCCTCCCGGGCAGGGGTACCGACCAGAGAATGTTCTCCGTCTTGCTCCATTTGGTTGGGAAGCCTTTCTCCCTGGAAATCCCATTCTGATCCGGCCCCCGCCACTGAGGCCAATTCTGTGCATCGAGATTGCTGACAGCGCCGAGAAGAATCAGAAGGGTCAGGTGTTTCATTTCCATTTCATCCTTGAGGAAGGGCGTTAGTTCAGGTCGTGCGGATCGGAGCCGAGAATGACGGTCGCCCCCATGGGCAGACGACTCGCCAGAGTTCTGGCGAAGCCCTGACGCAGTCCCGAATTCCGGCGAATCCGGCCACGGAAGGGGCGTCACAATATAAGACGACTGAAATCCTTTTTATTTTCCATAAGAGCCACTTTCAACAGACTCGCCTCTAAATCATCGCCGTCCGGGTGACA
>JASLXP010000400.1 GCA_030740295.1 Planctomycetota bacterium | reverse complement strand
AAAGCCGCCGGGGGGGAGCGGCTGAAGCCCATTGCCTGTCTGCAGCAAAAGGTCCGGGCCGTCAGCCGGTCTCTCTATGATTTCGCCGATGCATGTGACTTTTGCCGGAAGAGAGGCATCGAGAATTCGCCTCCTCAAATTTCGCGGGGCAGTAAACAGGAGCTCATAGTCTTCGCCATCGAAGAGCGCGTGCTCCAGTGGTGGCTGGCCCGATGTCTTCGACAGTCGATGAGCTGCCCTGGCAACAGGCACGCTTTCCGATCGGATAACGGCGCCGGCAGAGCTTTCACGAGCGATGTGTCCGAGGTCCGCAGCAAGCCCGTCGCTGATGTCGATCATGGAATGGATGGCAAAGCGATTAACCAGTTTCTGCGCCAGTTCGAGCTTGGGCTCAAAAGTCAGATGGCGCCCCAGAATCGACCCGCCCAGCGTGCCGGAGACGAATATCAGATCGTCGAGCCGTGCACCCGAACGAAGGACCGGCGATTTCTTACCCACATCTCCAAGGGCTGTCACATTGACAACAAGGCCGCCCCTCCAGGAAGAAACATCCCCGCCGACAAGAGGCACGTCGAATTTTGCCAGAAGAGTTTGCATGCCGCGCATCAGCGATTTTGCCTCGCGGGATTCAGTACCCTTCGGCAACACCACACAGGCCGTGACCGCAACGGCCGGACACCCCATGGCCGCGATGTCACTCAGCGAGCGGGCCGCGGCTTTGCGACCGACTTTGTACGGTGAAGTGCCTTTTTCAAAATGCACACCTTCCAGAACCATATCGGTCGTGATGACATATCTTCCTGATGCCGGCGCCTGCAGGATCGCGCAGTCGTCCCCGATGCCCAGCGGATGGGATATCGCCGGAGTGTTCTGGCGAATCCAGTCGATAAGGGAGAGTTCGGAGAATTGGTGGGAACGTGGCATATTTCTGCTCTGTCTCAAGATGTCAGAAAAAAATGCCAAACTCCGGCACCTCGCTGCACACCTCCCCATTCCTGAAATTGCCTCAGAAATCTGAGCCCAACAAGACCCTCGGTACCAGGAAGCAGTGAAAGAGAATTCACATCAGTGATGATAGCAATCTGAGATCCTCTAAACCCGAGGTCGGGGATCTGGCATAATACAAGACCGCGCGTTTGGACTCCGCGTAGCGCACCGAGAACATTTCCTGCCGGCGCAGGTGCGAGTACTACATCGTCTATCTCACTGGAAAGCACAAAACTGCTCAGACCGAAAAACCCGGAATCCACCATTAGAAATACTGTACGTGCCGCCCCGCCGACTGTGACTAATTCCAATTCGATGATGTCACCATCATCTCTGCTCGGAAAGAAAACTGTTGGCATTTCAACGAATCACATCGACTAAATCAGTTGTCACCTCGAACACCATCCCGCGGTTGATGTCTGGCTCTACGTTTCTGAGAGCGGTGAGCGCACAATCCAGATCTTTCTCTGTTGAAACCACCTCGCCGTTCAGCAAGGAAACACAAACGCCAACGCGGAATGATTGGCCCTGCCATTCGAGATGTTGGCAGATGTGTTCTGCTGCCCTCTGATTCAATTCAAATTCCTGCAAATCCGAATTCCTGTGCGTTTTCATGATTTTGCATTATACAGAGAAGGAACGTCTTCGGCTTTGATCCCTTCACTCCCCTGGCGGTTTCAGCCCGATCGGTTTGGAACTCACTTTTAGTGCCTTCCGGTAGGAAGCCAGGATGATCGGTATCCGCGAATGTGCTGCGACTTCATGCTGCACCAGAAGTCGGCCGGAGGGACGATTGTAGCCGATGGCATAGGCAGGCTCGCGCCAGTCGCCGCCGATTATATTCATCACGTGCTGAACCAGTTTGTGTTTGGTCGGACGGCTCTTGTCTTCCTCTGAAGGCTTTCTTGGTTTGTTCCCACTCCCCGCAAGATCGCGGGCTGGATAGGAACGGAAAATGACGCGCTGCCATGCCTGATGGCGGGTCGGGCCAAAATCAATTGAACGCTTCTCAGGATAGATCCAGATGCCGCGGTGTGGCTCGATGACCAGCCTCTTCTGATAGCAGCGCTGGACCAGCTCATTGAGTAAAGTGCTGGCCGGCACGTAACCGAGGTTGATATCAAGCGTGCGCCTGCTTGATGGAATGCTGCGGTAATCGAATGCGATGTTGATGCCGGTCTTCTTGATGATGTCCGCGAGGATATCCAGCGCGTCCGCGTCCTTGTAATAGGCTCGCATGGTCCGTCGGAAGCGTTGGTCAAAGTCGCTCTTGCTCAGCCTGACAGGTGGTGGCGGGGGAAGTTTGGGAAGAATGATCGTTGTCGGCAATTGATCTCTATGCCCGCGGGTGGGCACATGAATCTGGATCTCTCGAATCATTCGGGCAAGGTTTTCGTAACATGCCTCAGGCAGCACGGAAACCAGTTGCCCGGATGCCTGCCACAACTCGACCTTGAATCCACTCTTCTTATGCAGAACCGGCTGGAACGCAGAATAAAGAAACGTCGTCAGGTCATCGCCGCGCTTTTGAAAGAGGCCGCCCACAAGATCGATGTGGAACTTTGCCTGTTCACTCGCGGTCCAGCGGTAATCCGGCACGATGAAAATTCCGTGCTCAACAACCACGTACCAGGAACGAGTCAAGCGGCAGATCCAGTCCAGGGCATCCTCGGCCCGCATCCTGTCCACTTTGAGCCAGAGCTTGTATTTCTGGGGAGGGACGTCGCCCAGCAACCTGGGATGGAGGGCAACATTGATACCGCAATCGTTGCTCCATTTTCGGATAGCCAGGGACAGCGGCTGGCCCCGGGAGTCGATGGAAACCGGCTTGATGAGACCGGGCAGTTTCTTTCGGGGAACGATCACCTCGCGGGCATGAACTGCAGTAAGCATCTCTAGTTCGTCAACCTTGGCTGGATTCGGAACGAACTGGATATCTCCGAACTTCTTCAAAGGCCTAAACGTTGCAGGCCGGTTGGGCTTTTCATCGGTTGGCTTCTTTTTTGGAGTGCACGCGACCAGCCCTAACGCAGACAGGACAATGAACAGAACAGGCGGGATGCCCATCATGCGGCGGAGTGATATCAGTTTACTCGCCATAGCTGTGCTCTAAGTTCAGCCGCCTGCAACCTGGGGGAAGACGGTCAGCAGATCGTCCTCCTGCAGAACATATTCGTGATCTTCCTGGTGGCCGTTGATCATTGTCAGGTGTGCCAGGGCTGCCGGTATTTCCAATTGATCGAGAATCTGGCCGGTTGTCGTACCCTCCTCGACATGGAGCTCTGCTGTCCGGTTCTCTGCGTCAGGTGGCAGATACCTGGCGAGTGTAGCGAACAGTTTGATCTTCACTTTCAAGTTCCGCTCCTGGTCCTGAATCCTGGGGGCTGACAGGGACGCAGAATATCAAGAAGTGAGCGGAACTTCATGCGTGAGAGAGTGAGGATTTGGATTTCCGCGCGGTGAGACAGCGGCCATAATCACGGGGAATCAGCGGGACGCTTGCGACCCCAGGGTTCTCGGACTGACCTGCGCTTTTCACATCGAGCAGAGCCTCATGCCCATTACTCACGAACGTCTCGTCACCGATTTCAGTTCCCTTGGCATCGGCGAGGGAGATCTGGTTGCGATGCACAGCTCACTCAAAAGCATCGGTCAGGTTGAAGGAGGCGCCGATACGGTCATCGATTCGTTGCTCGCGTGTGTCGGCTCTGACGGCACTCTTATGACTCCGACCTTCACCAATTGCTTTGAGGGATCGAAGAATACTGATGTCTTCGAGAGAGAATCGACTCCTTCCCTGACTGGCCTCATTACCGAAATGCTTCGTAAAAGGCCGGAAGCGTTTCGCAGTCTTCATCCGACGCACTCCGCGGCGGCAATCGGAAGACTTGCGGAAGAGATCACTCGCGATCACTTAAGGGCGACACCACTCGGCGCCGGTAGCCCGTTTCATCGTCTTTGCGAAAACGACGGTTGGATTCTGCTGGTCGGCGTAGGACAAGACACGAATTCGTTCGTCCACGTTGCGGAAGTGATGGCCGGTGTGAGCTATGTGAACGTCTTCTGTTGGCTCCATCTTGATTGGCGTCCGAGCGCCCGCTTCATCGATGAGGACGGACAGGAACGGACACTCGACATCTACGAATGCCCGGGAGACAGCCGTGCCTTCCACAAGATCAATCCCCTGCTTATAGAGAGAGGCTGCCTGAGAGAGGGTTTGATTGGACATGCCCCTTCACAGTTGATGAAGGCAAGCCATATCTACGAAGTCGTTCGTGATGCCGTTGAAGAGGACCCGGCCTTTGTGCTGTGCGAAGAAGGCACCTGCAGAGCGTGCGATGTGAGAAGAGCCTCGATTGGGATGCCGGCAAGAAATATTATTCCGCCTTCCGAAGAATGGGTCAGGTGAGCGGATGGTCTCTGAAGACTTCGAAATGGCCGGCATCAACTACATTGGATGGCAAAGATACCCACGTCTTTGAGCCAGAAGCGTACCTGAACGCTCTGGCCTCTGAGGGCCGAGACATTCTTTCCCTGCCAGGTGAGCGGCGCATCAAGGTGATCGCAGGGCTTGTTGTCAACATCGTCAAAGGAATAGCCCTCAATGATCCTGGGGCCGGCCATCCCGCTTTTGGGCAAGGTCACCAATTCCGCGGCGAAACCACAGTAACCGTAATTGGTATAGTGTTTCATGTTGACGAAGAGATTGTCCCCTTCGATCACAAACTCGCGGGTGAGCAGGTAGCCTCCTGTCGAGTCCGACCTTTGCGCAACGAACCGGTCTCTCCGGAGCATGGCAAGGCCGATGCCGGCGATATCATCAAATGTGGACTGGCCATGCGTTGTGCCCGAGTAATAGAGGTAATACCACTCGCCGACCTCAACGATGTTCTTTGGGGAGAATGTCTGGCCGGTGTCGAATGCCTCTGTCTCACTTCGCTTGATGAACGGCTGTTCATTGGCCAGTCGATTCCAGGTCAGCCCGTCGCGACTGAAGCTCAGATAAACGTCGTTCAGCATTTGGCCGGATTCACGTTCCATCATCGTGCGGAACCCAATGAAATGAGCGCCGCATCGGTCTACGATCATGGCATCGATAAACTTCCGCTCGTCCTCTTCAGGCCAGATGATGTTGCGAGGATAATTAAACTCGTAAGGCGTCTTTCCAGTTGCTACGGCGGTGCGGCCCTTCATGCCCAGTGCCTTGTCGGGCTCTGTCATCTTGTGTTGCCCCGCGAAGCTCACGGGCCGAGTGAAGAGCAGCCATCGGTCTCGAACTTCGTCATAGATGAAATTATGCTGCGTATCCCTCAAGCCCGCGCAAACAGGATTCGCCGGGTCCTGCCGCCAATGAATGCCGTCATCTGAGTAGGCCAGACACAGAGCGCCGTAATTACCACCGACATTGTCCTTGTAGGACATCATGAACTTCCCCGGTTGTCCCCATCCTTCAGGAGTCTTAGACACGCGGAATGCCTGTGCCTTTTGCTCCCCGACCATGACCACGTTGTTCTTGCTCCAGTCCCGATACCTGATGCCATCGAGGGAAGGCTTCGACCATTCGATGCCGTCTTCACTTTCTGCGTAACAGACGAAGTAAGGGTATCCATCGCGTTCCGGTTCCCACGTTCCGGTTCTGAACTGAGTGGTGAAGGCTGTCGCGTCGAATGCCTGATACCACATCCGAAAGATTTCAGCTTCCTCGTCGTAATGCACGCAAGGCGAATACGCATGGAAATCCCAGGGCTTTGAACCCACGAGCACGGGGCTGGAAGGATGTTTCACCGGGCCCACCATCTCACGGTAAACGTTCCATCGATCTTCGACGAAGAAATCATCGATTAGAAGCACGCGCTGATTACCGATCCGGAGCGGCTCGCCCTGGTGGTAACGCTCTTTCTCCGGAAAGTAATCTGGTTCGCTCATGATCCTCAGGCCAGTCCCAGGTTCTGGAAAATGGCGGCCGTCGCGGTGTACTTGTTGAGGGTGTAGAAGTGGATGCCAGGCACGCCCTGATCGATCAGTTCGCGGCACTGGTTGGAAGCGTATTCAATTCCGAAATCTCTAACCGCATCATCATCGTCTCCCAACTCATCCAGTTTAGAGAGCACTGGCTGAGGCAGTTTGGCTCCGCACATGTCCGTAAAGCGTTTGATCTGTTCCGTTGAAAGGATGGGCAGCACTCCCGGGCAGAGAGGCACAGTGACTCCTTCGCTGATGAGATGATCTCTGAATTCAAAGTAGTCCTTGTTGTCGAAGAAGAGCTGGGTGATGACAAAATCCGCGCCGCATTCAATCTTGGTCTTCAGATGACCCCAGTCCACGAGTTTGCCTTCTTCACAGGCGATGTGGCCCTCGGGAAAGCCGGCCGTGCCGATGGAGAATCCGCCCATCTCGCGAATGCAGTTGACCAGTTCATATGAATATTCGAATCCACCTTCGGTTTTCTTGAATTCGCCTTCGGGCGGGTCGCCCCGCAGGGCGAGGATGTTAATGATGCCGCGCTCTTTGGCTTCGGTCAGGACCCCAACAATTTCTTCTCTCGTCGCATTGACGCAGGTCAGATGAGCCATAGTGGGTAGATTGAATTCCCGTTGAATTCTATCGACGATTTCCAGCGTCGTGTCTCGGGTGGTGCCTCCGGCACCATACGTCACGGAGCAGAAATCGGGCTTCAGCTCCATCAGCCGCGGCACGGTGTTCTGAAAGAGTACTTCGATTCCCTTTTCCGTCTTGGGCGGGAAGAATTCGATCGAGAGTATTGGTTGCTCGTCAGTTCTTTCGGCATGGATGTCTTTGATGAATCTCATTGTTGAAGTGTCGCTTTTTGTGAAGGCCAATTGATGCATCCCTTTCACGGGCTAATATCCGCAGCTTGATAAGTGATTTTACTTTCGCAAGCTGGAGGGCAAGGTCACCAAAGAGGGTGACCAGATCAGCATCAGAATGGGTGAGGAGACCATCCGAGGGCTCGAACAGGCCGGTGTTCTTGAACAGGAGGGCATTGCCTGGCGAATGAAATGGCCGCCCGTTTTCGGGCGAAACCAGATGTTGCAGGCAACCACTTGATGCTGTTCAGATTATTCCGTCTTGCCGGAAATCGTCTGAGATCTGCTGCCGCCACAACCCAGTCATGCACCGCGCAAACAAGGAGAACCATGTCCATCGACAACCTGACCATTATTGGTGAAAGGATCAACCCCGGCTTCCGCCGCTCGAAAGAGCTTCTCGATAACAAAGACCTCGACGGCATTCGTGACATGGCGGTCATGCAGGCCGAGAAGGGGGCCGATTACCTCACCATCAACGTGGGGGACGCATCGACTGATGACCCCGATTTTCTGGTCGATCTAATCCATACCGTGCAGGACGCCGTCTCGATTCCCCTGTCTTTCGATTACCCGGGCAAGGATGTCCAGACGCTCTGTCTTTCGACTTACGACGACGCTAAAGCCGATGGCAAGAAACCCATCGTCAATTCCATTTCCGAGCTGCGCCTGGACATGCTGGAGCTCATCGGAGAGCGCCCGTTCCGCATGATCCTCATGGTTTCCGAACGCAGCGACGGGGACGACCGGCTGCCTAATCGCACGGCCGAAGACGTCCACCAGACTGCCCGCAGGCTGACAGAGCTGGTGCTTGCACAAAACGGCGGCATGACTGCCGACGACATATTCGTCGATGTCTCGATCGGCCCGATGGCTTCAGACTCTGAGGGCGTCATCAAACAGGCCATCGAGTCCATCCGTCTGATTGGCTCTGATCCCGATCTGAAGGGAGTGCACCCCGTGGTCGGTCTTTCCAACCTGAGCATCATGCTCCCGGGCCGCGCGATCGACGGAAGCCTGCTGAAGGTGCAGCTTGAGTCCGCGTTTCTGACCATGGCCATGCCCCTTGGGCTCGACACCATCCTCGGCACGGCCGGCCGTGATTATCAGATCCTGCCCGAAGACAACTTCATCTACCAGGGCTTCAAAGACACGCTCGAATGCACTGGCTTCGATGCGCTTACCGAGCTCATGAAACTTTATCGCGAGGAATAACCGTGAAGCCGCACATCTTTGTCACACATTCGTACTTCGACGGGTACGCACACCACGACAACGGCCCATATTCCATTCTGGTGAAAGACGGGCTCATCGAAGACATCGTGCCGGAGGACGCAACCGCGCCCGGCTTTTCGCCGGACGCGGCCTGGCCTGCGACCGAAACGGAGACGGTGAAGGCGTCGTTTCTGATGCCCGGTCTTGTCGAGGCGCATTGCCATCTCTTCCTCGATGGTGGCGAG
>JASLXP010000399.1 GCA_030740295.1 Planctomycetota bacterium | reverse complement strand
GAGGAAAGGGCTTTCAAAGACCTTTTTCGGGGCGTAGTTGACCGGGTGCCCGTTGATGGTGGGCACCTCTCTGGTGCTCGTGTCGAAGGTCAGTTGCTCACCGTAGATGGTTTTGTATTCCAGCACCGGACCCTTCATACTAATTCTGCAGGCTTTCACCATCCTGATTCAGAGAAGTTCAGAGGATCCTCACTCCACTCCCTTCGGTTTGCCGTCTTTCGCAGGTTTTTTTCCGGTCACAAGTGAGTGGCCTTGCCGTGCGAAGCGTCGACCGAGAATGACATAACCCTCTTTCGTATAGTGAACAACGCTCTGTATTTTTCCTTTGACTTCTTTATCGTTTAGATCATCAACGTCGACCCAGGCGCCTCGAGGATCTTCGTTGACAATGTCACGTTGAGCTTTTCGTATTGTTATCCAACCCGGGCTACCTAAAGCAGCATCGCTTATTCGGCCGACGACAACGTTCATATCCGGGCGCTTCAGGTCGCGGCGCAGCTTGGCAATCAAAAGCTTCAACGCATCTTCGTATGCCGCATGCGCCCCTCCGTTGGCATCGCGTTCGCCCTGCATCCAGCAAAAAGTTACTGAGGTCGGCTTGGGGTAATTCTTCAGCATTTTTTTGTACTCATCAAGAATCGGCTGATAGAACAAGACCCCTTGGCCTTTGAGGATTCTTTCTCTGTGCCTGGCACCCATCCCATTCTTTTTTGCGATATCTGCCCATTCGTCCAACCATCTGCATATAGGTTGTCCACCTTTCGCCACTTTGATGTAGACGACCTTTTCGTCTTTAAAATGTTTCTTAGCCTCAGGAAGGAACCCGGTCTCCGGATCCATGCCCTGCATATTGGATTGGCCTGAGAGTATGAATAGATGAACCGGCTTTTCGGTTTCAGCCTGGGCTATCGCAGATGCGGTAATCAAGAGTGTTAGTAGTGTTGCTATCTTCATTTTCATAATTGATAAAAAACTATGGCTTGTTCGTGTTAATCCTTATCAAATTCCAGCGTTACGCGATCCATGATCGGCTGGACGCCGTTGTCGAGGCGAGAGGTGCGGTATTCAAACGCAAAGCCCTGGCCTGCGGGCAACTTGTCTGTGCCCACTCTGGCGGGAGCCACATCGACGATGCGCGCGAATCCGGACTTCTGAGAATAGGACTCCTTTACCGCCTGCCAATCCGTCCACTCATCGATGGTGCCGTCGCCATCCTTGTCGACTCCGGCGCGGGCCTCTACACCATCGACCCAGGGACCGGGGCTGACGAAGTCGGTCGCTCTTTGAATGATCACATAGAACTTTCCTTCGGCGAATCCCACACTCGGGTCGGGGTGAAAGCCTTTACCAATTTCGCCTGACCACTTGAATTCTTTGTTCAGATCGTCGGTATGGAAACGCGCCATTCTCATGGGCTTGTTGTGATCGGCCGAATCGTAGTCGCCAAACAAGTGATAATGACTTCCCACCTTAATGAGCGTCCAGTCTCCGTAGGCATTCTGCCTGGGTTCGTGAATCTCATATTCCAGCGGCTTACCATCATTTGAAATCTTCATGGCCGGATGAGTGAACGTTCCGATCTTCCCTGTTGGTTTGGTTCGATGATCCACCGCGGGCGGATGCTCCCCGTATTTGAAACCCTTGATGCCATCAAGACTCGAAACCCGTCCGGCGAGCGGCGAATCCCATCCATTCTCCCGGGCATTGATGGGACTCCAGTCCTCGTAGATCATGTGACAGGTGCCGTCTTCATCACGAAAGATACCGGCGTCAGAACCGTGAGACGGATCTGAAAAGACCTCTCCGTAGTCTTTGCCCAGAACGCCATCGGTGAGATCATCATCGATGATCAGGTGCGGGTTCTCATCATTGGGATTGTCGTAATAAAGGTAGAACTTTCCGTCAGCGTATTCTGCCGTGGTCATGCAACTGGACGGGCAAACCAAACCAAGGTGTTTCCAGTCTTTCAGGTCTGTGCTGTGCCAGGCGTGATAACCTCTGGGATGTTTCTTATTCCACTCTTGCCTGAAAGCAGCACGCTTGTTGCGAGCGAGCCCCTCCGGATACTCCATCTTGGGCCAGGTCCTGGTCGCAAAAAAGTAGTAGTTGCCGGGTGCAACCGGAAGAAATACGTAGGCGTTTCCAGCTCCTTGAGGTGTGATGTCATCGATCTGCTCCCAGTTGTCCCAGACGGGAGATTGCTCAAACACCACCGAGCTCAGCTTGCGCTTCGTGGGAAAGGTTCTGACGACACTTTGGAAACTGGCTTTGTCGGCCTTGGGTTCGGCGAAGCCATCGGCAAGCTTCACGTTTTCCGCGGCTCCCCTGGCAGCGGTCCAGTCTGCCTGACTATCCACCACCCAGGACTCACCCACGCTGGTCTTCGGTTTGGCGTTGGCTGTCTTCCACAAGTCTTTCGCCTGGTAAGGCCCCGTTTTCCCTTTTTCATCGGCGCGGACTTTCCGGACGAACTCGATTGGGACTCCGGCCTTGTCGTCAGACCAGCGCGAGCGAACGAAGCTCAGGATGGCGGCGATCTCATAATCTCCCAGGGCCTCGCCGAAAGCAGGCATGCCGGCTTCAAAGTGCTGGAGCTTACCGTTGACCTTGATCTCGCCAGTGAGGCCGTGGAGCAGTGCCTTCACCAAAGCGGCGGGGTCGCCGGCCACCCAATCTGAGTTCAGGGTCGGCCCGATGTTGGGCAAGCCTTGACCCTGGGGGCCGTGGCAGCCGGTGCAGAACAGTTTGAACATGTTTTCACCTGCGCGAATGCGCCCTTCCAAGGTGTTTGCCGTATTGCCGGCAACCCTTTCGTTGGCGGTCTTCATGCTTCTCACGCGCAGTGAGGCAGTGCGCGACTTCAGCTCCGGCAAGGGCTCCGCGAATCCCGGCTTCGCCTTGTCCAGGTGAACGAGGGTGGCGAAGGTGTTCACTTCAAGCGGACCATCTGCGGTCTTCAGATCCGCGTAGATATGCGTCTGCAAGGCGGGCAGGAGATCCGGGATTTCGAGGAAGACGGACTTCCCGTCCGGAAGGATCTTCGCTCGCGTCACCTTCAACCGATCGTGTCCCTCCTGTGCCGGCTGCCTGACGGAAAACTCCAACGAGCCATATGCGGGCGAGTACTCGTAATTCCATTGCTGGACAAAGTAGTTTTCTGTGGACGCGGCTGCATTGCCGCTCAGCTTCGAGCTGAACTGCAGTTCAATGCCGTTTTCGTACCCGTGCACGTTCTCCAGCATGGGAAAGGACTTCCCGGTGTAGCGGATTCGTTCAAGCGATCCATCCTCCAGCGCATAGTTGCCCCAGCCGTCTGTGCCGACCACGTAGAACATGCCGTCGCCGGGATGAACCGCACCGCGCACCACGCCGGAGCGGAACTCTCCGGCCAGCGGGACAATCGCTCCCTGCGCCCTCCCGTAATCGGCATAGCCGTCGTTGCGCAGAATCTGAAACCAGCTTCCGTAGCCGTAGCTCAAACCGATGATCTTTCCGTTCAACGGTCCGAAGCGATCCGACTCGGGAAACTCAAAACCACCGGTCGAGTTATCGATGCCGCGCGGCAGGTAAGCCATCGCCGGCGTGATTTCGGCAGGGGCACCAGATCCTTTCGATACCTTGTTGGGGCCCATGCCATAGTAGTCACCTTTTTGAATCTCAAGCACGGCGGATGAGGGCGTCCAAACGCCTTCCTGCGGTCCGACCAGAAAGACACCCTCGCGGCTCGCACCGACTGCCATCGCATTGCGCAGGCCGCTGGCCAGAAGCTCCACGGGTTGATTCCATGGTTTCTTGTAAGCTCCACCTCCGCTTACGAAATACGCGGCCCGATCCTTGTCCATGGGAAACCCGAAGGTGTGCGTGTGCGCCGATGGGGAGTAGGAAAACCCGTTAAAGTTGTCCTCGTAATAATCCGCTTCGTCATCCGCATTCAGATCTTTCAGGCAAACGATACTTCCGCGTGTGAGAACGTAAGGAAGCCCGTCAATCACGCGGATGCCGAAAGGCTGGTTCAACCCGGTGGCGAAACGCTTCCACGTCACCTCCTTCGTGTCCGCTCCCAGACCCGACACCTTCCACACATCCCCCATGAGCGTGGTGAGGTAAGCGACACCATCCTTATCAAAAGCAATGCCGCTGAACATCATCATCGAAGCCCAGGGATTCTTGAAGGGCACGCCGATGCGATCCACGACGTAAGCCTTGTCATTCCTGGCGAGGCTGACCTGTTCCTTGAATCGCTCCGGCCAGTTCGACTTGCCGCCCCCGGTCCATTCCTGCAGCGGGTCGAGTTTCCGGTCGGCCTTGATGGCTGCGATGACTGCCTCCACCTGGGAGCCTGCGTAGAAGTAGAGTTTGATCGCATCCGAATTGGCCGGTGACTTCCACTTGCCACCCTCTCGCATGGGCACGACCTGAGTTCCTTTTGAGAAGGATTTCGCTGCGACAACGACGCCATCCTTCGTCGCAATCAACGATTGGCCAACGGTCTTGATGCCCCACTGATCTTTCAGATCGAACGGTATCGTCACGGCCCCCGCCTGGGTCGCCGTAATGGTGCGGGTATAACAGCCGTTCCCCATCCGCGACACACTGTCGAGGAAGCGGGTCTTCCCGATCTCGTAATGCGTGATGACGCGCCTGCCGTGCAGGTAATGCCCAAGGTAACGGCTCATCGACGCGCCGTCTTTGCTGATGGGCGCAAACCACGAACTCAAATCAACCGCCGTCACACCCTCCGGCACGGCCACGCCATGGATCAACCCCCAGCGATGCGGATTGAAATACGGACGGCCTTCCCAGGCGTTGTAGTAGCCGCCGGTATCCTTGTTGAAGGTGACCGTGTGTCCTCCAGGCAGACGCACGCTCAACATGCCGCCGATCTTTTTCTTTTTGTCGATGGAATACGTCGCCGCCAAGGCCGGACCGTAGTCCATATCATTCCAGCGAAGATCTTTGTGGCCGTTCTTGTTGTAGTTACCCCAATGCCCGAAGGTGCCACCATCCAGGTCAGGATAGGCAGGCAACAACTTCAGTTCGCGGTCCTGCTTCAGGTGGTGCTTTGCCTGTCGCTTGTAGAAGTCGTAGACGCGGTAGGTGTTTGTTTCCTCCTCGGCCAACTCGTAGCCCTCTCGCCCTTCAGTCGTGGCCAGGTAGGGAAACGCGAGAGGCTCCTCCTGTTTCCCTGGCTTCGTGACGGCGGCGGACTCTTCCTCGTCGGTTGTGGCTTCGTCAGACTCACGCACTACCTTCAGTCGCCTCAACTGGATATTTCTCCACCGAACGCGTTTACCGACCAGATCCTCGCGCCTTACCCCGTGGACCTGGAGGCCGATATGGCCGGCATTGGGCATCCCGTCGAACTTGAAATCGGTGATCGGGACACCGTTGACGAAGGTTTGATAGTGATCATCAAGCACGCGGATCAGAAACGAGTTCCATTCATCCACGTTGAAGGCCCCCAGAATGGGTTTCGTTTTCTCATCTTTCAGATTCGGACTGAGCCACTTTTGCGGTGAGCCATCCGCCTTCTTCATGACCTCCCCATAAATGAAGCCGGATCGGCCTCCGTCGATCTCGACCTGCGGCCCTCTCAGATGCCTGCTCTTTCCCACCGGCACCGAGCGAATCTGGCAACCGGAGTTGAGTCGGTGGTCCACCCTGACCTCGAACTTAAGCTCGAAGTCCTGGAAGGTCTCATCCGTCGTCATGAAGGCATTGCCTTCCCCGGCGACCGAGGTGCCCACGATCATTCCGTCGACCACTTCGTACTTATGTTTGCCACCCACCTGGTGCCAACCGTCGAAGGATTTCCCGTCGAACAACTGGAGCCAATCAGCCACGCCGATCTTCGGTTTGGCGTCGGCTGCCTCCCCAGGATTGGCGGCCTCGGCGCGCTTTTTCTTCTTCTCTTTCTTCTTCTCTTCCTTTTCTCTTTCTTTGGGCTCTCGATGTCCGGGTCTGCCGTCTTCCGCAGGTTCCTTTCCGGTCACAAGTGCGTGGCCTTGCCGCGCAAAGCGTCGACCGAGAGTGATGTAGCCATCCGGTCTGTTGTAGTGAACGACGCTCTGCATTTTTCCTTTGACCTCTTTGTCATTCAGATCATCAACGTCGACCCAGGCGCCATGAGGATCTTCATCAGCAATTTCGCGCTGTGCTTTTCGCACGGCCAAGCATGACGGCCTGTCCAGTGCGTAGTCTCCGATGCGGCCGATGACGATGTTCATGTCCGGGTGTTTCAGGTCGCGGCGCAGTTTGGATATCAACAGCTTCAACGCATCTTTGTATGCGGCATGCGCGCCTCCGTTGGCATCGCGTTCGCCCTGCATCCAGCAAAAGGTGACTGAAGCCAGCTTGGGGTGTTTCTTCAGCATCTCCTGGTACTGATCAAGAATCGGCTGATAGAA
>JASLXP010000398.1 GCA_030740295.1 Planctomycetota bacterium | reverse complement strand
ATGGCAACCATCAGCTTTACCGATACCGGCTGTGGCATCCCGGAGGACCAACTCAGATCCATCTTCAAGCCCTTCATGACCACGAAACAGCCGGGCCAGGGCACCGGTCTGGGGTTAGCCATCTGTCAGAAGATCGTAAGGGAACACGGCGGCGAGATCAGAGTCGACAGCAAAGTGGACGAGGGAACCACCTTTAAGATATGTCTGCCGCAATCTTGAGCGAGGTCCTGGTGGTAAAAGTCGAGTCTGTCTGGCGCGGCGAACTGAAAGAAGTCGGAAAGCTGGACATCTGCTCTCACTGAACCGAGATTTCATCGGTTTTCTAGACATCTTTTGGATGATCTGTGTGGCATGGAATCCATTCCATGTAAATGGCACGAATACCGAATGCAGAATTCAAGTATTGGCTTGAAGGTTTCAGCGAATTTGATTTTGACGGCCTCATGTTCAGCGCGTAGCTTTACCAAGTTACCCGGTGGCTTACCTCAACAAACCTTTGAGAGGAAGCCACTTAAATCTGGAAGGATTCCCTCCTCCGGTTGCATCCAGCCCTTTGTCGGCATTTTTTTTCTGAAAAGAGCTCAATTGCTTGAATTGGATGCCGATAATTGGATTGGCCAGTAATTCGGCCAAAAAGCGCTCTTCGTTTCCAGAGGCCTGTCTAAATTGCTTTTTTGAAAAGCGTTAAGTCGTAGAGAGCCGGTGATAAATCACCAACAATGGCTTGGGATTACTCCCCGGTTTTTGGGTTACAGGCCGGATCTGGTTGATTGTGCTAGCTGGCACGATCGTTGCTTCCGAGGAGCGGGCTGCTTGTAGAGGCAAGTAGTCGCTGATTACACTTTATCACCCGGCGTCCGTAGGGAGTTCATTCTAATGAAGTTTGGCAAGAGCAACAGGAACAAGGAATTCTTCACCCTGCCAGAGGTTCTGGTTGTCTTGGTGATTATTCTAGTCCTTGCATTGGTGGCCGTTCCAATCATCCGCAAAACCAGAGTGAATGCATGGCTGGCCTCGTGCATGCACAGCCTGCGAACCATCGCAACTGCCAGCGGGCACTATCAGATTGATTACAGGCAGTATCCTCCCCAGCCATTCCAGAATGCCAATCGCCTGCCCACGACGATGGCGGAATATATAGAGAATCGAGAGGCATTTGCCTGCCCGGTCGACGAAACCCCGCCTGAAGATGTCGACATCGTCGACAGCTACTCAGATTTCTACGTTACAAGAACCAGTCTCGCGGATGGCGACAGCCTCATTGCCGGTTGCCCCAGACATGACAATCAGACCATTGCGGTCAATGTCTTCAAGAAAGGCAATGCCACCAGAAATCAACTCGGCCCACTACATCATTCCCAGGGAGAAAACCAGGACCGTCAGTATTCCGGCGACGTTGTCGGTACAGGTACAACATGGTTTCCTGACGGATCTTCGATGACCATCCAGACGCCTGGCCTCGAGGCTGAAATCGTAGAGTCATTCCGTCTTGATTCTGGGCAGACATATACTCTCATTAAGGTCCCTGCGAATGATGCTTTTGGACGCCTCATTTTCGATGTTATACCGGGCTCCAAGTTTGAGGTTATCACTCCCGCAGCGATTGCCGGTGTTCGCGGCACCGTCTTTATGGTTGACATTATCGCCGACAAGAAGGGCAGGAAGGCGGCCGATGTATTTGTTTATGAAGGATCTGTTGCCGTAACAGAGTCCACCGGAAAGGGAGAACGTCTGGCCAGTTGGGGTGTACCCATTCAGTGTGAGCAGAAAAAGCGTCCATTCAGGTCTCCGAATACTCCACCAGCATTGCCTGGTCTGGCCACTCGTCCTGGTGAGAAACCGGTCATTCAACGTGGGAATCCACCATGGGCGATGGGCCCAGCTCCCTGGCCCGGTGGCAAAGCCCCATGGGCACCAGTCGCTGACGGTGATGACGAAGTGCAGATCAACAATGGGGAACGAGATGATGGCGACCTCGCACAAAACGAAGGTGGAGGCAACAACGAAGGCGGGGGAGGTGTGAACAATGGTGGTGGGAACGATGGAGAAAACGGGAACGATCGCGACAACGAAAATCGAGGAAACGAAAGCGACCGAGGGGACAGAGATCGAGGGAACGGAAACGACCGAGACCAAGGGGACGGTGAAGATAGAGATCGAGGGAACGGAAACGACCGAGACCGAGGGGACGGTGAAGATAGAGACCGTGGGAACGGAAACGACCGGGACAGAGGGGACGGTGAAGATAGAGATCGAGGGAACGGAAACGACCGGGACAGAGGAGACGGTGAAGACAGAGAGCTAGGAGACCGGGAAGATCGAGACAGTGATGACAGAGATCACGAACATCACAGTGACAGAAATCGTGACACACACACACCTGACCCTGTGCCAGAGCACCATGAAGAAAAGCCCGACACACACACACCTGACCCTGTGCCGGAGCACCATGAAGAAAAGCCCGACATTCACACCGACCCTGTGCCAGAGCACCATGAAGAAAAGCCCGACACTTACACCCCTGAAACTCCTCCGGAGAATGGTGACAACAGCACTGACAATTCCACTAACAGTGACGGCACTGACAGTCCCACCAACAGCGATGAACAGGAAGAGTGCGATGGCACTCTGTCGGACGGCCAAATAGTAGAGACGGTCCGTCGTGGCGCTTTTCGAGGTTTCTTTCCCAGGAATTGGGTCAGATGGGGATTGTGGGGCCTGATCTTGTTCTTCCTGAGGCTGATTCTCGGATTCTAATACCGGGCCTCAAAACTACCCCCAATTCGGTAACCTCATTCCCGGTCAATGCGATACAGGTGAGTCTTCGTCCGTAAGAAAAACGAACTGCCCGCGACAGCAGGGGAGGACATGAACCCGCCATCCAGCCTGCTCTCCCCAATTTTCTTGAATGACGTCCCCGGCTGAAAAGCCACCGTGCGGCCATCCTCCCCAAAAGTGTAGATCCTGCCATCGGCATAAATGAGTGACGAGGATTGCGCGCCTCCGATACGCTCCTGCCAGACCACCTTACCTGACTTGGCATCAACGCAAGAGATAATGCCACCCTTATCCGTGACCATGTAAAGATGGTCACCAACGAGTACTGGTGAAGGCTTATTCGAAACTCCTTTGATCAGCTTCCAAGCCACGTGAGTCTGCGTCACATCACCCTTTCCGTCCGGCTTGATGGCGTATAGCTGCGCCCTGCTGTATCCGGTGTTGACGAACAACATGCCGTGGCCGAAAAGTGTCCGAGACGCGCTCGAATGATTGCGGTATCGCACCTGCCATATTTCTTTTCCCGTGAGTGGCTCATAGGACCACGCCGCTTTCGCGCCTGGGCTGATCATTTGTGTATTGCCGTTCACCTCGATGAAAAACGGGGTCGCGTAAGATTTTCGAAGATCCCCGTCCAGCATCGGCCTGCCATTCTTCAGGTCACCAAAGTGCGTGGAGCGGTCGCGTCTCCAGACCGTCTTGCCAGTTTTCTTATCCAATGCAATCAGAAAATGATGATCCGAACCGTCCATGGTCAGGATTAACAGATCGCCGTACAAGACGGGAGACGAGCCAGCGCCTCTGAAGTGATTGCATTCAAGGTCGGAACGCTGCCAGATCACTTCAAACGTCTCTGTATTCAGGCACGCATTGCCAGGAGAACCGAACGATACGTACACTCGTCCTTCCTCGATAACCGGCGAAGGCGAGGCATAGCTGTTGTAACTGTGCGCAAACTGCGGCTTTGCGATATCAAAAAGTTTCTTATCGAAAAGAACTTTGCCGCTGTCCCGCTCCACGCAGAGCACAGAGAGTTCTTTGCCATTCCGTGCAGCCGTCGTCAGCCAGACCTGTTTGCCCCAGACAACAGGGGACGACCACGCCCTTCCATGAATCGCCGTCTTCCATTTGACGTTCCTGGTCTCATTCCATGATACCGGCAGCCCCGTGGAATCACTGTGGCCATCAGCCGTAGGCCCCCTGTATTCCGGCCAATTCTCGGATGCGTTTACCAGGCTGCAGAGGAATCCAATCAGGATGTATCTCATTTCTCTATTCCTTCGTGACTAAACTGACAACAAGCTGAACTTCAACACTACAGCTCAATCGGATGCCCGGTCCTTGCACTCTCTTTCACCGCAAGGCAGGCTGCGATTGAGCCGCGGCCATCCTCTCCGGTGACAAATGGTCGTTCCCCGGAACGTATGCATTCGACGAAATGGCTGATTTCCAGCGCAAAGCAATCGACTCCGGTGAGCGTCTCCTCCTCCGGCTCAGCCGGATTATCCCGGCGTCCAAGCCACCAGCTTTCAGGTCTGTCGAAACTGCCGTGGAGGCGAATCTCAGCTCCATCAAGCGCAAAATAAAAGTGTTCGTTCGCAAACGCCCATTCGCTGGCCATGCCTGAGCCCACCGAGGCGATAGAGCCGTTTTCAAATCGAAATGTATAGGTGGCCACGTCAAGCTGAGGCGCAAACTTCGGCGCAAAAAAGTTCCCCCCCTCCGCGTACACACGCTTGATATCGCCCATGAGGAAACGAAGCATGTCGATCGTATGAACGGAATTCTCCAGGAGCGGGCCACCCCCATCTTCCTCATCCCAGAACCACTCTTTCTCGACCTTGCCGAGCGCATATTTGCACACCGCCCAGCGCACGGGACCGAACTCCTCTTCACTCAGCCTTTTCACTTTTTGGACGTTCGGATGGAATCGTTTCTTCTGGCCGATCATCAGATGCACACTCGCGTCCGAGCAAGCATTGATCATCCGATCACAATCGGAAACCGATGGCGCCATTGGCTTCTCGCACAGCACGTGGACGCCCGTCTTCGCTGCTGCTTCCGTCAGTTCAGCATGGGAACGCGGCGGCGTGCAAAGGCTGATGGCGTCGAGCCCGGTAGACCGCAGCATCTCGTTCGCGTCGATGAATGCCTGCCCTCCGTACTCCTTTGCGCATGTTTCGGCAGCTTCCCGGCTGACATCGGCGACGGCGGCAATCTCAACCCCATCGATCTCCTGATAGCAGCGCAGATGCTGTTTCCCGATACCCAGCCCAACGATTCCAACTTTTATTGTGGAAGACATTCTAAATCCCAATGTGGTTTGCCACGATCCCCCCCCGAAACCAAGCCGCTGACTCAATTCCTTTTGGTCAGCATATGATTCTCAAGCAAAACTGTGAATCCACTTCAGCGTGTCATCATTGCCTCCGCTCCCAGTGATGACTTCAAGGGCCCGCGCAACCGGCAACTCCTCACCTTCCTTCATCAAACTCCAGCGCGGCCCGGATGAAATCTCTGAAGAGCGGGTGTGGCTCGAGGGGCTTACTCTGAAATTCAGGATGGAATTGCGAGCCGAGGAACCATGGATGGCCCTTCACCTCCACCATCTCGACAAGCTCGCCACCGGGTGAAGTGCCACAGAGCAACATGCCGTTCTCTTCCATGACTTCCCGATACTTATTATTGAATTCGTATCGATGCCGATGTCGTTCGTGGATCAGATCCTCGTCATAGCATTTGTGGGCGAGTGAGCCTTCCGCCAATTCGCACGGATACGAGCCAAGCCGCATGGTGCCGCCCTTGTTCCGGAGGGCCAGCTGATCCGCCATGATGCTGATAACCGGATACGGCGTTGTTTCGTCGATTTCCGTTGAGTTGGCTTTGTCCATGCCACAGACGTTGCGTGCGAACTCGACGGCAGCGCATTGCATGCCGAGGCATAGACCGAAGAAGGGCAACCCGGTCTCACGCGCGTGCCGGATGGCTTCGATCTTTCCTTCCACGCCGCGGTAGCCGAATCCGCCGGGAACGATGATGCCGGAAAGGCCCTCAAGCATCCCGGCAGGCCCATCCTCTTCGATGATCTCGGGATCCACTCGCTCGACCTCTACCTCTGCCTGGTTGGCAATGGCCGCGTGATTGATGGCCTCATAAACAGACTTATACGCGTCCTGGTGCGAAACGTATTTGCCGACCATTCCGATTTTAATTTTACGCGTGGGGTTCTTAACCCGTTCGACCACTTCATGCCACGCGCTGATGTCGCCGCCATTGCCTTCGAGATCGAGTTCTTTGCAGATGAAGTCATCAAGCCCCTGTTCCTTCAGAAGGATCGGTATCTCGTAGATACTGTGATCTACGTCCCGCTCTTCAAAGACTGCCTCTTTCTTCACATTGCAGAACAGAGCTGTTTTGGCGAGGTCGTCCTGGCTTATCGGTTTCTCCGTCCGGCAGATGAGGATGTCAGGCTGGATACCAATCTCACGCAGCCGGCCAACACTGTGCTGGGTAGCCTTGGTCTTCATCTCGTCTGCCGCTCGCAGATAAATGATAAGCGTGAGATGAATGTAGAGGACATTCTCGTGCCCGACGTCGTACGCGAACTGACGAAGAGCTTCCAGAAAGGGCAGGCTTTCAATGTCGCCGACCGTGCCGCCGATTTCGGAGATAACGACATCTGTATCGTCAGTAGCCAGACGGTGCACGCAGCTCTTGATTTCGTCAGTAATGTGCGGGATCACCTGCACCGTTTTGCCAAGGTAGTCCCCGCGCCGTTCTTTCTGAATGACTGAGTTGTAGATTTTGCCGGTCGTGACATTGCAATCCGAATTCATCTTCGCGCCGGTAAAACGCTCGTAGTGTCCCAGGTCCAGATCCGTCTCCGCACCATCGACCGTGACGTACACCTCCCCATGCTGGAACGGGCTCATCGTGCCGGGATCGACATTGACATATGGATCGAATTTTTGAAGCTGCACCTTGAGGCCGCGTGCTTCGAGCAAGGTGCCGATGGCAGCCGAGGTGACACCCTTGCCGAGGGAAGAAACAACGCCGCCTGTGACGAAAATGTGCTTGGCCATGGTTACCGGGTCAGAAACTTCGAGTCAGGCATGCAATGCCTTCCAGCGTTTCACGAATGCCTCATACTGCTCAGGGGTGTCGATACCGGTGTTGGCGGATTCAAGAAGTCCGACCCGAATCTTGTGACCGTGCTCGATGGCCCGGAGCTGTTCGAGCCTCTCCAGTTGCTCCAATCGGCCTTGAGGCAGACTGACGAATTCAAGCAGGAATTCGCGACGAAAAGCGTAAATGCCCAAGTGATGCAGGGGCTGAAAAGGCAACTTTGCGAGAGGTTTTCCGTGATTGCCGCCATGAGGAAGTGGCGACCGTGAAAAATAGAGAGCGTCCCCAGCATTGTCAACCACAACCTTTACCACATTCGGATTTTCATAACGCGACATATCGTTGATCGGCACTGCCAGCGTGCCCATACGGACCTCTGGATGGGCGATCATCATCTGTGCCAGTTGATCCACAGCGGCGGGCTCAATATCCGGCTCATCCCCCTGGACGTTGATGATCAATTGGTGGTCGTGATTCCGCGCCACCTCCGCGATGCGATCCGTGCCGGATTTATGCTCCAGCGAGGTCATGAACGCCGGGGCCCCGAATTCAGCCGCGGCCTCGAGAATGCGTTCGTCATCGGCGGCAAGGATCACCTGCTCGATATGCTGTGCCTCCAGGACGCGTTCATAAACGTGCTGGATGAGGTATTTCCCGGTGTCTTTGAGGAGCACCTTGCCGGGGAGGCGTGAAGATTCGTAACGGGCCGGGATGTAGGCGGCGATTGTCGGCATGCGGGTAGGTTAGCGGGTCAGGAAAGGGAGACCATTCATCTTACCGTTTGCCACCCACAGATCGCTCCTATGTCCTGCTCTTAATCGCTATCGCCTCCCGACCTCCACACTTCCTCCCAAACTGGCACAACCAGTGCGATACCCACCTCCAGGGCCGTTTCTCGTAAGGTTTCGTTATTAAATCGGGCGCTTTGGAACGTTTCGTTGCACTGCAATTGCGTCCTTTTATCACGCTTCAGCTTCTTCAAAAAAAGATTTGCTGAGGGAGCCAAAGGGAGGAGAGGTTATGAAAAGGTTTCTATTTCTACTCGCAGGAGTCAGTCTTCTGTGTGGATCTGCCCCCGCTGCAGATATCGAGTTTTCCGGTTTGATTGATGTCGGGTTCATTCACAACACGAACGACCCACGCAAAGTCGACAATGTTGGGGCCTTCGCAGGCAACAAGGTCTTCGGCCTGACAAATCAGGACGACACGTTCCAGATTGCCACGGCTCAGTTGAATGCACACATCGAAGCCGATCCCGTTGGATTCGATCTCAAACTGAGCTTCTTCAATCAGGCATTGATCGCTGACGACGATGCATTGAATGCCAGCAACAGCGGAACGGATGATATTTCCGCTGAAGAGGCATACCTCACCTGGAATACCGACGTCGGCAACGGCCTCACCATCCAGGCAGGTCGTATGGCCACCCTGTTGGGCTGGGAAGTCAATGAATCATCCGGCAACAACCACATGACCCACGGCCTTTTGTGGCATCTCGTTCCGATTACCCACGTTGGTGTCCGCGCAACTTACTCTGTTGCCGATAATCTGGATGCCGTCCTCGGCATCAATAACGGTGCAGACGAAGATGTCGACAGCAACCATGGCAAGTCCATCGAAGGTATGGTCACTTACAGCGTCTCTGAATCCTGGACAAACAGCATCCAGTTGAATCTCGGCGCTGAAGGTGCAAATGAGAGGGACAAGACCTTCGCCGTCAACGCCTGGTCCAGCTATGACCTTTCCGAAGAGACATCGGCCTACCTAGAATTCACCTATACCAGTATTGAAAACCCCACGAATACCGAAGATTTCAATTTCTGGGGTATCGGCTTGGGTGCCATCCACTGGCTGACCGATAAGTATGGCCTTTCCGGCCGTTTCGAGTATGTCGATGATGGTGACAGGGGAACAGCGCTTGCCGGCCAGTATAACTGGGACATCACGATCACCGGCCACTGCAAAGTGACCGAAGACATCACTCTTCGCCTCGAGTACCGCCACGATGCCTCCAACCAGCAGGGATTCAATGGTGACGGGGGAGCGAACACCGAAGATGATCAGAACGCGATCGGCGTCCAACTCCTTTACAGTTTCTAAAACCAGTTGCCTTAATTCGGCAAGAAGGTAAAGCCTCCTGTCTCCTGACAGGGGGCTTTTTTTGGGTCCGTACAAGGGACGGAGTGCCTTGATGCGGCCGAGATAATGAAAGGCCGTCAGGAATTGCCTGAATCGTAACGCCTTAATTGCAGGCCAGGATCGCGTTGCTATACTCCCGGGCGCTTTTTTTGGGGCTCCGGGGAGATACAAGAGCAGCACAATTTCAATGAATTTTTGTTCCTGACAAACGGATGATTCGGGGACAGTTTTGGTGCTGGCTTATTCCTGAAAAAGCAGCGATTAGAGATGTGGCGCAGGACCCTGACGTCTTGTGCCGATTTTTCCCTTTCGGTTGTGGAGCGCCTTTTGGCCGGGCACATCCCCGAGCACATTATTGCTCAGGTTGCTCAAGCGACAGATATCGTTGGCGTTATTGGGCAGTATGTCGAACTGAAGAAAGCTGGAAGAGACCACAAAGGCCTTTGCCCCTTTCATCAGGAAAAGACGCCATCTTTTACTGTCAGCCCAGAGAAACAGCTTTTCCATTGCTTTGGATGCAAGGCCGGTGGAAGTGTCTTTCAGTTTCTCATGCAACAGGAGCGTATGGATTTTCCGGAAGCCGTGCGATACCTCGCGGACCGCAACGGTGTCCATATTCCGGAAGAGACCGGGGTTGATCCCAGAGTCAGGGCCGCTCAGAAGAGCGATAGGGAGGGAATGTTGGAAGCCCTGACCAAGGCGACCGCATTCTTTACAAACCAACTCCGATCCGAAGCAGGCACGAAGGCCCGAAACTACATGCAGGAACGCCGACTCGGCCAAAGCATTATCGACCTGTGGGAGCTCGGCTACTCCCCAAACTCATGGGACAGCCTGTCCCGGTACCTGGGCAATCAGGGCCTCAATCCCGGCATTCTTACCAAGGCCGGTCTCATCTCCCAGGCCCAGGACGGCAGCCGTCATTACGACCGCTTTCGTGATCGCCTCATGTTTCCGATTCGCGATGTTCGTGAGCGTGTGATCGGCTTCGGCGCGCGAATGCTCGGTCAGGACGACGGCCCCAAATATCTGAATTCACCGGAGACGCCGCTCTTCAACAAAAGCGCATGTCTGTATGGACTCCATCGTGCCAAAAAAGCCATCACCGAAAAGGGCTGCGCGGTGGTTGTCGAGGGCTACACGGACGTCCTCATGGCCCATCAGATGGGCGTCGAAAACGTCATCGCCACTTTGGGCACGGCGCTCACCCGAGAACACATCGGCCTGCTTCGCCGGTACGCCCCACGTGTCGTGCTCGTGTTTGATGCGGACGCGGCCGGTGAGAAAGCCAGCGACCGCAGTATCGATCTTTTTCTCGAAGAAGATGTCGATGTCAGCGTCGCTACTCTCGAAGGCGGCCTCGACCCTTGCGATTTCGTTCAAGAGCGCGGGCCCCAGGCCTTCGAAGAAGCGATTCTCCAGGCCCGGGAAATCCTGGATTACAAACTGCACCTGGCTCGAAATCGTTACGATTTCAACAGCATCGATCAGAAGACCCGCGCCACTGAAGAGATCCTGGGGCTCATCACCAAAATCCAAAACCCCGTGAAGCAGAGCCTGTTCATCCAGCGCGCCGCGGATGAATTGCGAGTGCCGGAACAGACGCTGCGTTCACAGGTCGCGTCCCTCGTACGTAAGAGCTATCACAGAAGGGCCGAAGAGCCCGCAGCCGTGCCGGTAGTATCGGCCGCGTTCAAAGCGCAGCGTGATCTGGTTGCCTGCCTGCTGCATTTCCCCGAGCAGGGAGAGGCGCTGTTTCATGAGGTCGCGGTCGACGATTTTATGGATGGTACTTTTCGCACCATCTACCAGGTCATCCGCGATATCTACGATCTGGAGGGCGCCATCGATCCAGTCATGACGCTGAGCACGCTCGAGGCCCGTTGGCCCGGGCAGGAAGTCAGCCGGCTGGCCACAGAAATTCTCGCTGAGAATGTTTCGGAGGATCTTCCCAAACGTGTGGAAGGTTCAAAAGCTTGGTTCAAGGAACAAAGAGCTAGAAAGGAGCTGGAAGACCTTAAGGCAGAAATGAAAGACGCTGGTTCTCAGGGCGATTCAGACCTGGAGAGTCAACTGCTCAAAAAGGCCCAGGAACGTTTCAGGAAGCGAAGAGCTTGACCTGGCGAGGGCGAAAATAAATCCAACGAGCCGTTGGCACTGCCTGCTGAAAAGTCTGAGACAAAGCATCTGAATAGACGCCTCAACACATCTATATCCATCGTTTCGCATAACCCTTTCATGCACACCAGGAGACTATCTGATGGAAGTGTTGGACCCTGCACTACAAGCGCTCATTGAAAAAGGTAAAAACCACGGTTCTGTTTCGTTTCAGGATGTTACCGATCTGATGCCGGACGATAACTCCGAGCCGGCAAGAGTTGATGATGTCCTTTTCGCTATCCGGCGTCATGACATCAAGCTGGTCGATGACACCCCCGAGTATGTGGGCAGCAAATTTACCGAGATGCGCCCCCTCGAATCATACTCGGATGATGGCATGCACATGCCCAAGGTCGAAGAAGAGGAGGTCAGCCAGATCAGCGACCCGGTCCGGATGTATCTGTCTCAGATGGGCGAGATTCCTCTCCTCAGCCGTGAGGAAGAGATAATGCTCGCCAAGCAGATAGAGGTCACCCGGAAACGTTTCCGCACTCGAGTTCTCGAATCGGATTTCGCACAGGAGAGAGTTATTGAGATTTTCGAGAAAATCGTAAATGAAGAAACCCCTGTCGAAAGAGTTCTCAAAGTGGATTCCGAGGTAGACATCAGCACCCGAAACGTGCTCAAGCGGATACCGGTCAACCTGACCACCGTGCGCCAGCTCATGGAGCTCAACAAGACCGATTTTGGACTCCTTCAAAAGGAGAACATCAAGGTCCGCGTCAAAGAAGAGATTCTCGAACGCATCGAGACCCGCAGGCGCAAGTGTGCCATTCTTATCGAAGAGCTCGCCATGCAGACCCACAAGGTTCAGCCCATATTCTTCCTGCTCGAAGAGCACCTGAACCAGATGAAGCAACTGCAGTCTGACCTCCGAGAGCTCAAGAAACGTCCGAGCCGCAACCGGGAAAGAATCGAGGCCCTTCAGCTCGAATTCCTCCAGTTGCGCGAAGAGGTACTGGAAGAGCCGAAAGATCTCGAACACAGGCTTGACCTCGCCCGCCATCGCCTGCGCGATTACGAGCGCGCCAAGCGAAAGCTCTCCAACGGCAACCTGCGTCTCGTGGTCAGCATTGCCAAAAAATACCGCAACCGCGGGCTCAGCTTTCTCGACCTGATTCAGGAAGGTAACACCGGCCTGATGAAAGCCGTCGAGAAATATGAATACCGCCGCGGGTTCAAGTTCAGCACCTACGCAACCTGGTGGATTCGCCAGGCAATCACACGTTCCATCGCCGACCAGGCCCGCACCATTCGCATCCCGGTCCACATGATTGAGACCATCACCCGCCTCCGCAAAGTGCGCCGTGAGCTCTTTCAGGAAACCGGACGCGAGCCCGGCATCGAAGAGGTCGCCGAACTTGCCGAAGTGCCGCTCGACGAAGCACAGCGCGTGTTGAAGATCTCCAAACACCCTGCATCCATCGACCGGACCATCGGTGAAGGTGATGATGCAACGCTCGGTGGCTTCATCGAAGATGAGTCCACGGAACGGCCCGACCAGACAGCCACCACCATGATGCTCAAGGAGCGGCTCAACCAGGTCCTCAAGACCCTGACCTACAGGGAACAAGAGATCCTGAAGCTCCGTTTCGGCATCGGCAATGGCTCGACCTACACCCTCGAGGAAGTTGGCAAGCGCTTCAAGATCACTCGCGAGCGCGTGCGACAGATCGAGGCCAAGGCCGTGCGCAAACTGCAGCATCCGATCCGAAGCCGTCAGCTCGAAGGATTCCTGGACCATCCAATGGATTAGATCAGCCAATGAACCCATTGATAGACGGCCTGCTTAAACTGCAGGCGATCGACCGGAAACTGATCCGGGTCAAGAATCGGATTGAACGCAACCCAAAAGCCCTTGCCGCCGCTCGTGCAGAGATCGAGCGGCGGCAGGCAGTTCTTGATGCCCAGCTCGCGGACATCAAATCCAAAGAGGTGGTGATGGGCGTCAAGGAATCAGAGCTCAAAGAGCACGAATCCCGAATCGAAAAGCTGAAGCAGCAGCAATACAGCCGCGGAATCAAAAACAAAGAATTTCAGGCCCTCAGCCACGAAATCCAGGGCGAAAAGGCAAATTCGTCTTTTATCCAGGACGAAATACTGAAAGAGATGGAACAGGTCGAAGGGCAGAAGGCGGAGGCAGACGAACTTCAGAATGATGTGACGGCCGCACAGGAAAAATTCAAGGAAGAAGAAGCCAAAGTTGAGAGTGAGCTCGTTGACCTCCGTGAACAACTCGGCGGCCTCCAGGAAAGACGCGACGCCGCAGCGGTTGGCATCGATGGCGAAATCATCTCCCGTTACGAACGCATCATGCACGCCAAGGAAGATGCAGCCCTCAGCGAGGTCGTCAATACAGTCTGCCAGGGCTGCTACATGTCACTCACCCCGCAGATGATTCTCAACCTGCGCAGCAGCTCAGAGCTGGTGATGTGCCCGACGTGCTCGAGGATGCTTTATCTGGCGAGCTGAAGCGGCAGAGGGCGGGCATCCGGATTGTGGCGGAGAAGGCCAGCTCAGCTTTGCTGTTGATTCATGTGCTCCCGCTGTGCCGGCACAAGGTATTCCGCTATCTGGTCGGCGAATTTCACTTCTGAATCATCTTCCGGTTCATAACCGATCACATCTCTGGCGCGCTGCAGGGGCCAGAACGCCCGGGCGTTTCCTGATATGCCGTAAAAGATCTGGTACGGGCGCCCGTGCTCGTTCATCAGATCTTCTGTCTCGAGAGACTTCACAAAAAGCTGCTGAATATCGCGCACGCTGAGGTATACCGCGAGCTGGCGGATCATGTTAGTCACGTTGCCGTTGCACCGTGAAAGATTCGCTTCCCTCGGCCCGCCGATACGGATGAAAACGACTTCCATCTGCGAACCGAGCGTTCCGCTCGAGTACACAAATCCGAGATGTTCCATGGCCTGGCGGGACCAACCATAAAGATTGTCAGAAAGCGGAGGAAGGCTTTCGTCAATGTGCTCGATTTTCTTTTCCCAGTAGAGGAGCTCATAAAAATCGGCCGAGTGATTCGAGCTCGCGCTCACGAACCGTGGGATGGACTCCTGCCGTGCGACCTCGAGCAGATTGCGCGCGAGATCAACATTCTTGCATTCGGTGAAATAACCGTCCGGCCCTCTGTTCGTTGGAGTATTGTAGGTGAAGTTCACCACCCCATCGGCATCTACAAAGTGCTCACGATAATCATCGAAATTCGTGTCTAAGAGATCGACGATGTGCACGCCCTCTACTGTGGTGCCGTCCCTGCGTTCGGTCTTCAGGTCAAGCAAGACACATTCATAGCGTTCCTGCAGGGCAGGCAATACCTGGGAAGCGATGAAACCGGTAGCGCCGGCAACGACGATTTTCTTCATTGGTTTGTTTTCTTCTCGGGGCGATGCCGCAAGATACTATGCTGCGTTTCCGTTGCGGCAATCAGCCGCACGGACTAAGTGAGAACACATTCATCAGTTCCGCGGCCTCATCGAATCCAGCAGCGCAGCAGGCACGACTGATGCGCCCTCCAGGTCCCGGGCCTGCTTGGTTGCCAGGATCTCTTTGATGAACGCGCAGATGTCATCTTCGCCCTTGACATCGTGTGGGAACAGGACGTGGACTGTTTTTCGATCTACTTCACGAACGTATTGCCGGCCAAGTTGCAGGTCTCTCGCCGCCTTTGACGCGTTTGGAGCTCTGAGCTCGAGGCGCTCGTCGAGCACGCGGATGTGGGTGAATTCCCACGGCTGGGCGAGGATGCGGATCTCTGCCTGGGTCAGCATCATCAGCACCGATTCGGGGATCTTTCCGAAACGGTCCACCAGTGCTTCTTTCAGTTCGTTTAGTTCATTGATCGTGTAGCTGCGAGAAATGCGGCGATAGATCTCCATCTTCTGTTTGTCGGTCTGAACGTAATCGTTGGGCAGGAAGGCCGTAAAACCAAGCTCCACGCGGACGTCTACCGGCACGACCATGGGCTCGTCTTTGAGCTGGTGGACCGTCATCTCGAGAAGCTTGCAGTAGAGCTCGTACCCGACTGCGCCGATGTGGCCGGATTGTTCAGGGCCGATGATGTTGCCGGCGCCGCGGATTTCGAGGTCCCGCATGGCAATCTTGAAGCCGGAGCCCAGCTCGGCGAATTCCTCGATGGCCTTGAGACGGCGAAGCCCTTTCTGGGTGATGGGACGCTCTTCCGGGATGAGGAAGTATGCGTAGGCCCGGTGCTTGTAGCGGCCCACGCGGCCTCGGAGTTGGTGGAGCTCGGCCAGGCCGAAGCGGTCTGCGTCGTTGACGAAGATCGTGTTTACGTTGGGGATGTCGACGCCGCTGCCGATGATCGTGGTGCAGACGAGGATGTCATAAAACTTGTTAATGAAGTCGCGCATGGCCGATTCGAGCTCGCCCTCGGCCATCTGCCCGTGGCCGATGACAAACTTGGCTTCTGGGATGATCTCCGCCAGCCTTGCGGCCATCTCGCTGATGCTCTGCACGCGATTGTGAAGAAAAAACACCTGCCCTCCGCGATTCATTTCGCGCAACACCGCATCGCGAATCAGGCGCTCGTCAAAACGGACGACCTCCGAACGGATGCTCTGCCGATCCTGCGGCGGGGTGTTCAGCGCGCTGATGTCTCGGATGCCGACCAGCGACATGTGCAGCGTGCGCGGGATGGGCGTCGCGGTCATCGTCAGCACGTCTACCGTTTGCCGGAGCCACTTCAGGAATTCTTTGTGCTCCACTCCGAATCGCTGCTCTTCGTCGATGACCAGAAGGCCGAGGTCGCGGAACTTCACATCCTTCTGCACGATCCGGTGCGTGCCGATCAGGATATCCACCGCGCCCTTGGCCGCGGCATCGAGGATTTCCTTCTGTTCGTTTTTATTTTTGAAACGGCTGATGACTTCGATGCGGACCGGGAACGTGCCCATGCGCTCGGTGAAGGTGCGGTAATGCTGCTCGGCAAGGACGGTGGTCGGCACGAGCACGGCCACCTGCTTGTTGCTCATCACCGTTTTGAAAGCGGTTCGCATCGCCACTTCCGTCTTGCCGTATCCTACGTCGCCGCAGAGCAGGCGGTCCATGGGCCGGGCTTGCTGCAGGTCATCTTTGATGGATTCGGTCGCGGTTACCTGGTCTTCGGTGGCGTCGAAGGGAAACGCTGCCTCGAACTCCATCTGCCATTTATCGTCGGGTGGGTAGGCGTGGCCGGGCATGGATTCTCGGGCCGCCTGTAATCGCAGGAGCTCGACAGCGAGGTCTTCGACCGCTTCCTGCACGTCCTCTTTCTTCTTGGCCCAACGCTTGCCGCCGATCTTGCTGAGCCTGGGTTTCGTCTTCGACGGGCCGAGATATTTCTGAACCAGCTCGACATGGGTGACCGGCACGTAGATGCGCGAGCCGCCCGAAAATTCCAGAACGAGGAACTCGCCCATTTCCCCGTTGCGCTCGAATGCCTCCATCCCGTGATATTGCGCGATGCCGTGGACGAGGTGGACGACCAGGTCGCCCTCCTCCAGCTCGAGCCAGTCTTCCAGAGGCGCGCTCACGTGCCGGGCACGAGTGGGACGCATTGGCCCTGTGTAGTGATGAAAGAGCTCATGGTGCGTGACGAATACCATCCGGAAATCATCGATCTCAAAACCGCTGGTGAGATCGCCGACGAGGTATTCGAGCTTGGGATCGGTGGCGAGGGGACTGCCTTCAAGGAGCTCTTCCAGTCGTTCTTTTTCGCCAGTGTTGTGGCAGGTGAGGTAGAGCTTGTCGTTTGGCACGGCAGCGGCCAGTAGCTCTGCGGCCACGGTATCGATCTCGCCTGTAAACCGTTCGGTCGAGCGCACTCGAAAGTCTGCGTGATTCTCTTTCCGGGATTGCGGCATTTCGCTGAGGTAGAGCGTCGGCCATTCACGCCATGCCTTCTGAAGGGCCCCGTAGCTGTAGAGCTCTTTCTGCAAATACTCGCTGCGGCCGGCCGATTGTGCCTTTTCCTGGACGGATGCCGGCTCTCGGATGAAGACCCACGTATCGCCGGGCAGGTAATCGATCAGTCTGAGACCGTTCTCCGTTGGCTTGAGATGGTGCAGCTTGGTTTCGTCGACCGCGAGGAGTTGGAAGTCCTCCAGCTTGTGGGTCGAGCGCTGGTTACCGGGATCGAATCGGCGGATGCTGTCGATAGTATCGCCGAAATATTCGATACGGATGGGCCACGCGCCCCCGATGGGATAGATGTCCATGATGCCGCCGCGGATGCTGAATTCGCCCGGCGCATCCACCTGGGGCAGGCGCATGAAGGCCCGTTCGATAAGCCAGTCAGCCAGCTCGGCGGGTGGCAGGTCCTCATCGGGTTTTAAGGTGCGATAGCTTTCGGCGATGACTTCCGGTTTCACCACCGGCTGTTGGAGGGCCTGGATGGGTGCAACGATGATTTTGGGGTTGGGCCGATCCGGGTCTGCAAGCAGGCTCAGTATCTCGAATCGCTCGGCCAGTATCTCCTTGTTCGGCGGTACTTCCGGGGAGGGGAGGGATTCCCAGGCGGGGAATTGCTCGACCGTTGCATCCTCCAGAAAGAATCTGAAGTCCACCACCGCATCGTCCGCCCCGTCTCCATCCGTCGTCATCAGCAGAACGGTGCCGGGCGCTTCCGCGGCGAGGGTCGAGGCGACCATTACATAGGACGGCCCCACAAGCCCCGAGCCGTGGCAGATATCCCCCGTGCGGAGGCCGGCCAATAGTGTTTCAAGCTTCGGATGCTGCGGCAGTGGTTTGGCCTCCGAGTTCTTCCGCGAGCAGGCTGAGAGTTTGTTCCGCCGCGCGCTGTTCCGCCTCCTTTTTGCTCCGCCCCCAACCGGAGATGTATTCCTTGCCGCTGATCACTGCGACCACCTGGAACTGTTTCGAATGATCGGGCCCTTTCTGCGAGACCACCTTGTAGGTCGGCGTCGAGGCCATCTCCTTCTGAGTGTACTGCTGGAGCAGAGACTTGTAGTTCTTCTCATGCTCGTCCTGGATGACGGTGAGAATCTGGCTCTTGAGGCCGAAGAGGATGAATGCCTGTGCCTGCTCGAGACCGCAATCCTCGTAAATGGCACAGATGATGGCTTCGAAGACGTTGGCAAGCACTGAACGAGGAAGCTTGCGCTGCCCCAGGCCGCGGCCGACACGGATGTACGAATCCATGCCCATCTCCTTGAGGCTGACAGCCAGGACGGGGCGACTGACCACAACGGACTTGATACGGGTGAGCTCCCCTTCGTTGTAATCCGGAAAATGGCGGTAAAGGTGTTCTGAAATCACCATGCCCAGAATGGCATCGCCCAGAAATTCCTGGCGCTCGTTGCAGACGCCATCCGGCGATTTGCTGGACGAGTGGGTAAGAGCGAGTTCGAGTTTTGAGGGGTCTATGAAGTTGTAGCCGATGCGGCCTTCGATTTCGGTGCGTTCTGATTCAGTCACTGATGGGCCCTGGTTGAGTTGATTGTGATGGAAGGACTAATCAACGCTTCGTGCGGAACACGAATCTCCAGGCTGTCTGATTGTTATGGATGACAGCGCAGAGGAAGGAGTGGCGCGCTGCAGTAGGAAGGTCCAAACATTGGGGCATTTCATTCAATGGCCCTAATGCCTGAAACTAAACAGTCTCAAACAACCCAAAGATGCGAGGGATTCTAGCAATTGGGGTATGCCGCGCAATGGTGGGGAGGAAGGAGAGGAAGGAGGGGCGGAGGTGAATGGTGAATGCTGGTGAATGGTGCGGATGTCAGAATCCTGAATCCTGATACCCGATTCCCAGTTGCCGATTCCTGATTCCTAATCCTTGAAATCCTTGGCGGGATCATGCATCCTCTGGATGTGCGCGAGTGAGGGCAGTCATCACTCGCAGTTCCCCTCTGAATATATATAAAAAAATGGCTCTCATCACAGTCCTGTTTCTTCTGCCGATACAGGCGGAAGACTCCATCGGTGTGAAGGTCGACCAACAGCAGTTGAAGGATATCCACCGCGGGCTGCGACAATACATGGTCCGCATTGGTGACGGCCGACATTACCCAAGGAAACTCAGCGATCTCGTTTCAGAAAAAGTTCTCGGTAAGAATGGTCTGCGATCCAAATACGATGGTGCACCGTCAAAGGTGGACGGGGTCTACGTCAGCTACCTTTCCGCGTTCGATATGGTGCGGACACAGCTCGATAACAGCCTGTCTTCAAATATTCCGCTGGTTTGGACCAAACCGACCACGCATAAAGGCATCCACCTGCTGCTGCTGAAGGATGGCCGGATCATCAAGGCAATTTCGTCCAAACAGTATCAGGATCTGATTTCCGGATGGAAGAACCGGAGCTACCTGAAATCTCAGGGCATTGATCGTATCAAAACCGCGGAGATTCTCAGACGCGTTCGAGAGGAACCTGAAAACCAGGACATGGAGGCAGCGGTCGCTGAGCTTGCGAAGCGAGGCGTCTCCGTTTTGCCGACGGTCTTGACAGAGCTGTCCTGGTTCGTCCCCGAGCAGAGGAGCATCATCATTTCTCTCGTTAGGGAACTGGGCAACAAGGCCGAGCCGCGGCTGATGAGCGACCTGAATTCACGGGAAGTCGATGTGCGGGAACGCGCGCTTGAACTGCTCGCCGAGATCAAATCGAAGAAAGCGGAAGAGCGGTTCAGAAAGATGCTCTCACTCAAGTACAAGAGCGTCCGAATGCAGGCGATTGAAGGGCTCTCCGTCCTGAAGTATCCATCCACCATTCCAATGCTGATTGAGATGGCGAAGGCGAAAGAAGCTTCCGATGAGAAAGACGCGGCGCTGATCTCACTCTCAAAATTTGCAGGTGAAGAGGCGAGCCCTCTTTTCCTGGCAGGGCTCAAACATGAAGACTTGAAGGTAAAGTTGGCCTGCGCACACGGTCTGGCCCGCCTGGGAGACCCCCGTGTGTTGAGGCCGCTTCTGTCCATGTTAAACAGAAGCAAGGGGGAGGAGAAGGGCGAGATACTTGCATCGTTGATCAAGCTGGGCTCAACAGATGCCCTCCGAGTGCTTCGCCAGGAGCTGAACCCACGCCTGGTTCCACTGGACCGGCTGAAGGCCGCACTGGAGACGGTTCGACAGAAGAAGCTTATGTCGTTCCTCCCGAGTGTGGTGGTTCTTCTCGAGGATGCGAATCCGCAGATCCAGCTCGCGGCCGTGCGCACTCTGGCTGGCCTCGGCAACCGAAAAGTCATCCCACTACTGAAGAAGAAGATTGAACAGAAAGGATTCTTGCCGAAGAGGGCGACGCACGCGGCAATTGCCGAGCTCGAACAGTACGGGCCCATCGAGGTGGCGGTTGAGCTTCTTCGTGCCGGCGATTTTGCCATCGTCACCCAGGCCAATACGCCGGTTTACCAGGGACAGAAAGTTCTCCGCCAACTGGACGATGGTACCATCATTCAGGTTTACGATATGAAGGGCAGTTGGTACGCGGCAGATTTCGGCACTGGCGATAACGCACGACGAGGATGGATAAACGGCAAAGCGCTGAAGAGACACTCTTCCGACGCGATCTTTCCATATCTGGCAGAGGCAAGTTCAGATAATGCGAAGGTGATGCGAGGCAAGTTTGAACTGGTGAAACTTCCTTTGGGATCTCCTGTGGTGGTTTTTGAAGGCAGAGGCGGCTGGTACAGCGTCTTCGCCCCTCTGGGCCGCTGGCAATACCAGGGATGGATGGCCGCCCGTGACCTGCGCCCGGCGGCACAACAATTCAAAGACGTTACCGGCTTTAAGCTCAGTATGAAGCACGTGGCCGGCTTGCCTCGGAATACTGAACCGGGGATTTCGCATATGGCAGTCACACCGGATGGAAAGGACTTGCTCACAATTAATTCCAAAGGCAGGCTGGAGCTCTGGCCGGTGCGAGGGCTCCATAAGAAAACCTCGCTCAACCTTGGCGTGGATGTTATTGACATGGCCCTTCGCCACGCGGACATGGTCGCACTTGTCTCGACGAAAGAAGACGTGCGTGAGATCAAGCTGGGTGAAGAACTGGAAGTGGGCACTGTTTACAGATGGATTCGCAAAGACCTCAAGTATGCGGTTCTCTTCCCGGAGCAAGGCCGCGGTCTCTTCCCCTTCCTGAAGACCGGCAGATTAGCCAATGGTACTGAAGGAGAATTCTGGAGACTGGCACTCGAGAGTTTCCTTGATGCCGCAGAGGACAATTCTTCTGAAGCGCCCATCGGAGGAGAGGGAGAGACCATCGATCCGGAGGAACTGGCTGCGGCACCCGACCCGCGAGGAAAGCCCACCTATGCCACAGATCTGCCCGCCGGAGTCATTAAGGTACAGGATTCCACTCGCCCGGTGGCCAGAGTTTCTGCAGACAGGAACGGATTCATTGGCCTTGTTCAACGGACCACAAAGGTTGACGTTGCAGATCTGACTCGGATGTCGATGCTCGGCTCCCTCACAACCGGTGCAAAAGGCAACCAGGCCATGACACTCTCTACCAATGGAATGTTCGCGGCGACCGGCGGCAGAGATCGTTACATCCGAGTCTGGGATACGAAAACTCAGAAAATGGTGAAGATCTTTCACACAAAGGCAGGCGTCATTTCGTTACTCAGGTTCTCGCCAGACAGCCGAATACTCGTGTCCTACACCTTGGCCGGCCGGCTGCAGTTCTGGGATCTGGCAGCGGGCAAACTGCTACAGGAGTTCAGGCACAGTGATAGCGCGACCGTGCTGAGGTTCACTCCCGACCAGTTGTATTTTCTCGTGGGGAACGCAAACAGCACCATCACCGTTTATGAGAGGAAGTAAGTGGGGTAGGTTTTAGTCGCTGGCACAGGCCACGAACAGTGCCAGGAGCAACCTAACGAAATTCACAGGTGACATCAGATCAGGTTCCCCAGCAGCCATGCCGTAATACCTGCCGCCAGCGCCGCACAGGGCAAGGTGAGAATCCATGAAAGAAGGATCTGCGCCATGACTCCCCTGTTGCCCTCGCCTGTTGAAAGACCGATGCCGAACAGCGAGCCGCACGAAACATGCGTAGTGGAGACCGGCATGCCGAATCGGCTGGCAACAATCACAAGAAACGCCGTGACGAGATTAGCAGTAAATCCCTGGCCGTGATTGAGAGGCGATATCCGCTTGCTCATCGTGTGAGCAACCTTGCGCGCGCTGAGCAAACCGCCAACGGCCATACCTGCGCCGACGGCCAGCAGGCCCCATTCGATCCTGAAGGCCGAGACAGCGAGCAGGATGGCCGCTATCTTTGGAGTGTCATTCAATCCACGGGCAAAGCTCACCAGACCTGCGCTCACGAAATGCAGCCCATCAAGCGCCTTCTGTGTGTTGACGCCCATCACCTGCCCTGAATAGCGCTCGACACATTCTTCCTCCGACGCCACCGAGGCCGACAGTCGTCCTCCCTCGACCGCTGCCTCGGAAGTGTTGGACGAAAGCTGTGTCAGCGGCACGAGCTCCAGCGTCTCGCCCACACAGACACACATCTCTTTGGTGACCCCCAGCTTCAGGCGGGCGGATCGAAATATTATGTAGAGGATGGCAGCCAGCCCCACCGCAACGAGCGGGCTAAAGAGCAATGGAAGAACAAACGATTTGCCCAGCGCAGAGAGTTGCAGTTCCGGGCCCGCGGCAACCATGCCCGCACCCACCAGCGCGCCGGTAAGGCTGTGAGTCGTCGAAATGGGAAAGCCGGTGAGCGTCGCAAACAGCACTGTAAGCCCGGCACCCATGGAAACACTCATCAGGAAAAAAGCCGACCCGGCGATTGAATCAGGAACGAGCCCTATACCGGAAAAACTCTTGACCAATTGCTCCGCCAGTAGAACGGAACAGACAGAGCCGAGCAAAGTAGCAATCGTGGCAAGCCTGATCGCAAACGAATAACTCGTCGTCCGGCTTCCGAAGAGCGTCGCCACGCCCTTGAAGTTGTCGTTAGCACCGTTTGTGTAAGCCAGAAAACAGGTGCCGGCCATTAAGGCAAAAGTTGTCAGCATGAGAGTATTCTGATGGTGCCCTCAGATTCAGTCGCCGCAGAAAGTATTTGTTTACAAATCTGTCGCCATATTTCGCGACGGACAAGTAAGGCTCTCTATCATTTCGTCACGGACAGCGCCGGGCTGAGGGCACGACCATGTACTTGAAAAGATATCCTGGAACGATCAGTGAAGACTCCGGGCCAAACCGGTCTCCTCATCGGCACGCCTGGTCCGGGCTCTCGGGATCGAATTGGAATTTTGAAGCAATGAAACTACTGAGAAAATCAAATGCTCTGCACTCATCAGGCCCACCCGTTTTCTGTACCAGCACTGCGAGCCTGTCGTAATCAGCTCTAATCTCATCCAGAGGCAGAAAACTGATTCGGGTCGCCAGTATTGCCGCTTCCACCACTGCGTGTTTTGCCCTGTTCAGGCCGAAGAAAGGTCTGATCGTTCCTTTGTGAACGACTTCTGCCTGAATATTTGTTCTCTCTGCGCTTTCGTCCATTTCCCGCACTGTGAATTCATAATAATGGCAGGCATTCTCCAGGACGCGGCCATTTACTTTCTTCGCGGCGAACGTTGGTGCGTCGACTTTCCCTACGGCAGCTCTTGCCAGCAACCAGACGTCATCAACGACATGTAAAACTCCTTCCCTGTGCGATTTCAGATTCCTGTAAGTTTGGGAAGTGTTGAAGGGCTTTAATTCGAATTGCTCGAAGGTTTCAGACTCAACATGGGGCCCCATGGGTGAGATGTTTACTTCGCCTGACGGGTCAAGAGTGGTGACGATGCCTTCCAGAATCATGAGTCAAAACTGTCGGCGATTTTCAGGAAGTTTTTCAATAGATCGTAGCCATACTCGGTCAGGATGGACTCGGGATGAAACTGAAGGCCGATGATGGGCAGGTCCGTGTGTGCAATCCCCATGATTACTTCATCCTCCGTCTGAGCGGTGACTTCAAAACAGTCGGGAAGATTCGCCGAATCTACTATCAGCGAGTGATATCGTGTCGCAGTAAACGGATTTGGTATACCGGCGAATACTCCGGCTTCGTTGTGCTGGATCCTGGATGTCCGACCGTGCATGGGTTCGACTGCCCGCACGGTCTTTCCGCCAAATGCCTCACCGATGCACTGGTGCCCAAGACAGACTCCGAGCAGAGGAATAGTGTGGCCAAACTCCCGAACCACATCGATGCTGATGCCAGCCTTACCGGGGTCACACGGACCGGGTGAGATGACTAGGGCCTCTGGTTTCAGCCCGGCGATTTCAGAGACCTTCAACTCATCATTTCGCGCCACCTTCACCTTGCGGCCGAGCTGTTCGAAGTAGCGGGCCAGGTTGAAGACAAAGCTGTCGTAATTATCGATGAGAAGGATCATTTTCCTCGCGGGCTTCTTTTTTCAGACGCCTCCATTCTTCCAGACGCTTCTTGATGTCTCCCTCGTGGCCCTGGTCAGAGGGTTCGTAGAAGATCAGGTCTTCGGTCAGGTAATCCTGTGGCACATAGTGGCCTTCGAAATCGTGGGAATACTGGTAGTCCTTTCCGTGGCCCAGTTTTTTCGCTCCGTCGTAGTG
>JASLXP010000397.1 GCA_030740295.1 Planctomycetota bacterium | reverse complement strand
GTGAGGTCCCGGGAGTGCCGGCGTACCACCGCAGAACTCCGGACATCGGCATGGTCGAAACTGCAACAGCCCCATGGATGACCTGAAACAGGCCGTTGAACTCCTGAACGTTCCAGAAAAGTGGCTACAGCCCTTCGAGGTCGTTGATCCTTTCTCTGGCCTGGACCTGTCCGGCTTTCTTTCCCTCAAACCAGACTCCAGATATGGGGCCCTGGCTCTCCTCGAGGTCGCCGGTCGGCCTGTGCCGCAGCAAATCCTGGCAACTCCCAAGCTGCATTACCCTTTCAATAAGAAGGGCGAATTCAATTTCCCTGCAATCCACCATATTGACATCTACGAAAAGCTCGATGGAACGAATGTCCTGGCATATCGCTTCATGGATGCGAATGGTGAATGGCATACCACATACAAGCTGCGTCTCTATCCGATACTGAGGAACGGCAGATGGGGCAACTTCCTTGACATGTGGAAAGAGGTACTTGAGCGGTATCCCAGCATTTCCGAGTTGCCTGAGATTAACCAGTGCTCTCTCAGCTTTGAGCTTTACGGTTCCAGGAACCCACATCTGATCGCTTACAAGATCCCCCTTGATTGCGCGCTGCTGTTTGGGATCGACCCTCTCGGAAACTGCAAGCCGCCCGGCAGTCTTGATGCCTCAGGCATCCCCACTCCACGAAACTTTGGAAATCTGAGCCCTCACAACAACCCGGTGGAGGAATATCAGCGAATTCGGGAGCAATTGGAGAAAGAAGTGCAGACATTGGAAGGCGGAACTCTGTCCGGTTCTGAGGGCACAGTCTGGTATGTCACAACCGCGACAGATGAGGTCGTTCTGTTCAAGTGTAAACCGGAGTCGGTCGAGGCCATTCACTGGAAAGGAGGAATCAGCAAGGAAGCCGTAATCGCCACCTGCTGGAATCTCCTGGAAACAGAGGACGAAATTCAATACCCCTCACTGGAGCGTCTTCTGCTCGAGGAATATTTACAGGACGATATTGACAGGTTTCGTGAACACATCGACAGATGCATCGTAGGAGTCATGGCGGACCTGGACTTCAGAAAACGCGTCCTGGATGCGTACAAAGCAACAGGTGTAAAGATCTCAGACGATAAAGCCGCGGTTATGCGAGCCCTGTCGCATCAGTTCCCCCGCGGCGACATGAAACGCGTGTACCACGAGATTGTAACCTTCGGGAATGACCAATAGCGTTAAATCTCTCATCCGCATCATTACCGGACCGCGCCGGGCCTTTCGCTCCTGAGAAAAAACATCCATTGCCTGATCCCCTTCTCGAGCCCCGCGGCATCCCTGCCAAATATCAGCATCCGCGTGGCTCCCTTATCTGCGGGCAAATCCACATGAATCACGTACTCGCCTGCCGCAGGATAGCGTTTGGTGATGTGTAGATTCATTGCTTTCCACGTGGCCGGGAGCCCGCCCGTGTGCAGGGAAATCTCAAAGCCGCCGAGCTGAGCCTTGCCCTGCTGAATACCGATGGCGAATTTTTCTTTGAGAAGCGTACCAAGCAGCTTGGCCCCATCCGCGTTCGAAGCGGGAGACACCACTGCAGTCAAATTTCCTTCCTCGGCGAGGATGTGCTCGCCGTAATAGAGCGAGGGCCCAAGCCCGATCACTGTGGGCTTCAATTCAGCCAGCAGATCGAGCAGGGCAGCGCGGGCCTTTTCAGTTTCGGGGATCGTGATTTTGGGGATTCGCTCGACCCATTTGAGGCGATCGCGTTTTCGCTCGAGCCTGATCGTGGCGTTGGGGCCTCCGATGATTTTCTTCAGTTTCGTCTGCGCGCCTTTGACCACGGGCCGCAATGCCTCACTTTTCCTTGAGGCCCGCCCGAGCCGCTGGATCCAACGCCGGGCAAGAGCCACGTATTGCGCGTCCGCCATACCGTCACGCATGCCCTCCCAGGCAGGGGAATCGGCCGGGCCGTCTTTGGATGGGAAGATGATCGCGTCGAGTTTCTGCCAGCGGTAATAAACGTGCACGTGATACCCGTCGAGACCCGCTGCCGCGGCGAACCAGCCGGGACGCCGGTTGCGTTCGTAGGTGAACCAAGTGGCCCCCCAACCCTGATACATCCAGACCTCGTCGGTTCTGTCGAGCGTTTTGTCCTCGATTCTGGCCTGCAGATCTTTGTGTGTGGTAAAGCCTCCCTGAAACAGATCGAACGCGGGATTGAGCGTCTTCATGAATTTTTGAACGGCCAGGATATTGTGGAAGGTGCTGTAAGGGCGAAAGCCGTTCTGCCGCAGCCACTGCACTTGTTCGACCATCTGGGGATGCTCGGTAGCAGGCTGCTCGTCGCGGTGCTTTGCCCAGATGTCGCGGCGAGGATAACCGCGGTCGCGCAGGTATTGGGCCGCTTCTTTTATGGCCCATTCGGCGAAGGGGCTTTTCGGTGGAAGAGAACTGCCGGTGTTCGTACTGAACCGCACCAGGCCATTCCGCATAGCTGCGTCGAATACCGGGTTGGCATAGGAGTAATCGATGGGCGGGGGATTTTTGAGATCCGGATCTTTCTTCAGGTATTCGCGAATCTTCTCACCGGTGGTTGCAGTCGTCAGCATGAAATTATCACGGGGGCCGTTGAACCAGCCCCAGAAGCTTTGCTCGACATCCACCAGGTGCTCGCCAAGGTTGCGCGTATAGCGATCGATCACTTCGGTATTCCATTGCTTCTCGTCAACATTCCAACAACCCGGCAGAATCATGGTCGAGTGTTCCGCTTCCAGGCTGATGAGGTTGGGACGCGGCAGCGCAACCGGCCGTACATGCGCTGTTACCTTCAGCGTCTGCGGTTCCATGCCCTCAGCCGTCAGGATGATGCGGCATTTTCGGTCGCCCGCGTCATCCGCATTAGTTCGAATTCTGATCCACACGTTCGCATCTTCGCCGGCTTTCAGGTCGGCTTGTCTCCAGGTCACGAGTTTGCTGCCCATCTTGCCTTCCTTCCCTGAAGACTTGCTACCCATGTCGACAAGTTCGGTCCCGAAAACTTCGACCTGCCCGGCCTCGAGATCGCCGGGCTCGGCTCTGATTGCCAGGCCCTTCAGCGGCTTCAGTGCACGGATCTTGAATTCGAAGGATTTGATCTCGCCCTGCCCCATGTGCAGGTCATAGCTCGTTAGATGTCTGCCACGCGTCGCCTCCTCCGCAAAGGAATCCAGATAGATCACCGCGCCTCTTGTCTTATCGGCTGCAACCGCCTGCACGACGTCCGCTTCTTCAATCTTTTTCCAGCCTCGAAACCGTGTGAACTTCGCCGGAGCGGGGAAGACGTTCGGCTGCACGAATTCATCTTTTGTTTTACCGATAGAGACCGCCTCTTGGTATTCACCGAGAATGGTCTTGCCCTCGAGCAGCCGCTGCCGGATCACGTAGGTGCCGGGGCGGGCAGGATGCCAACCGGTTTCAGTTTCGCCCAGGCCGGCGAGAGGGATTCTCTTCATCAGCGTCTCGGAAAGACGCACGAACTGACCATCAGGCAGGCGTCGGACCTCGGTCTCAACCTTTGGGCCAGGCAGGTCCGATTCCGAAGAGAAAACACGAGTGCGCAAGCTGCCGGCGTCCGCGTCGTAATGAACATCCGCGGCGACATAACGATTGGCGAAAGAAAAGCCATCGACCCCTTGAACCACGTGAATCCAGAGAGTGATGGTGACTTCCTGTCCCGCGGGCAACTGTCCGAATACCCACTCGTAAGTTGGGATCTTCACCCCGTTCTTCCAGTAGTAGAACCATCGGTAGTAGTCATTGGAAAAGGCGGTAACAATGCCTCTTTTTTTCGTCGTACTTGCGATACCCGACCAGGGCCCGACATCCTGTTTGAATTTGCCCCGCAGTTCCGGATAGCGCCAGCTTCCGGAGTAGCACGGGATGCGGCGAACGCCACGACTGGTCGGCAGGCAGTAAACATCCTTTGCGCTGATGGGCGGCCCGCTTGGAAAGAACCAATTCTTGGTCATGACCTCGTAGCCCACCAGGTCACGCTGCGTGGTGTTGCGATATCGATAATCCACTCGCACCGTCGAGCCCCGATCGCTGAGGGTAATGATCTTCTCGATGGATACCTCCGGCCGGAAAAACGACATCCCAACCGCGTGCTTGGGATACCCCCGCGGTGCGGGCAGGATCTTATAAGGCTCAAACGTGTTCCTGCGGTCATCAAGAGCGCCGCCTTCTCCGTGATAGATGGCCGTGTCGGAGAGATCCCAATAGAGCAGGTCGTCCCCATCGGACTTATCGATCATGTGGCCGATACGCCCTCCGAGGTCAGGAAAGAGCACCAGCTTGAGCTTCGGGTTTTCCAGGACGATGACGCGCTCGTCACCTTCTTTGGTTTCAGTGCGCTGGACCTGGGCGTCCGCGCTATTCAATAACAGGGAGAAAAGAATCAGTTTAAGAAACATGCTTTTTACTCTGGACAGGTTCGAACGGCTGAAGCCGGCACTCCAACAATGGTTGCGGCCGTCCCCAACAGGAACAACTCAAAGCTGTAGGGCTCCCGCACTTCTACTCTTAAAGCTGAAAGCGTTAAAGCAGTTTGTTGAAGACGACGAAGACGGCATCTATAAGAAATCGCGGAAATACGGCGATATCCACCTGTCAGGCGATTGGGGAAATGAACTGGGTGAATATCTGGTGGCGAAAGTCCTGAAGGTCATTGATGAAAAACAAGCCTTCACCCCAACTTTCATTCGGCCTCGTCATGAAACTAATGCTTTCGATTCTCATTCCCTGCCTCCTCTTCTTTGTCGTAACCCATGGCGAGCCCGCGCCGCACGTGGTCTTTCTCGTCGGGGAAACCAACCACTACGGATCCCGGGAATCGATGCCGAAACTGGCTGAGACTTTGAAGAAGAAGTTCGATTTCCGGGTGACATATATCGACAACGAACTGCGCAGTCAGAAAGACAAAT
>JASLXP010000396.1 GCA_030740295.1 Planctomycetota bacterium | reverse complement strand
GCGGTTCACGCGGGGATTGATGCCGGTGAATAACAACAGGCCGTTGTGTGAACAGAAGTCGTGGATGGCCAGGTTGTGTGTCGCGACCGGGCGAATCTTCGCCAGGCCCTGCGCGTTGCGCGCGGGCAGTTCGTGGAACGTGCCATGCAGGTTGAGCAGGTCGCGTTCGGTCGCCACTTCACGACAGATGCGCGCTGTGCGGAATTCGGCGTTGGATTTGGTTGCGATGTTCAGCTTCTCCCCAAACAGCGCTATCTCGTAGATGCGCAAGTAATCGTCTGTCTGCGAAACAAGTCGCAGGTGTTGTGTTATCACGGGTTCAGCAAGCACGATTTCGCGCTGAACGTGGGTGTTGTCGATGACTTTTCCGTTTGGCAAGGTTAGCCACTGACCGTCGCGCTTGATCTGAATATCGAAATTGGAGGCGACATACTGACGGCTGTTCTTCCAGCCGGAAACGACCCAGATGCTTTGAATGTTTTTGGGCTTGCCCAGATCGAGCTCGATCCACGTGTCGCCCTTGTTCCTGCCAATCCATCGGGCATCGTCCGTGATGCGTCCATCGACGGCGTGACTCGCACCGTAGTCGGAGTGTGTTGAACTCGCCTTCGTCTTGGCGCCGAGGGCAAGATGACTGGCGAGGTAATCCTCGAGCGATTTCCCTGATGGAGTCGCCTGCTCGCTGCGTGGTCTGTAGTTCTCGTTTTTGGGCAGCCGGTATCGTTTGCCGTCTTCGATCACAACAACGGATGCGGCATCCATGAAGATGGTCTTGCTCTGCGGTTGGGCCGCCGCGAGGACATCGGCTTTCGCTGATGGATTGTCCGTGCGCGTCAGCTCCATCTTCTGATTCAGCTCGTAGTACGCCGCGTCGCTTCCATCGGCCCTGAAAGCGGCAACGACACCGAGCCGGTCGTAAGCAAGACTGCGCATCAATCCCAAAGTGCGGGCCGCCTTGTCGTGCCTGGCGATGCCCGCGAATTGTTTATCGTTACTCGTATTGCGCGGGTCGCGATTGCGATACTGGAAGTGTGCTGTCACGCCCGTCGCCGCGAGCTGGCTGGTCAGGCGAATCCAGCTTCCCTTTTCTTCATCATCGAAGATCTGCGAAACCGATTTCCGCGATGGGACGGTGATCGACATCAACGTTTGCCATTCGTTGGTTCCGGCGCGATCGACTTCGAGATTGAACGTCACGTCGTGATCGGACTGATGCGCCAGATGCAACTGGCGATGGTCGTAACCGGAAAACAGATACGGCTCGCTGGCCTGATTCGCCCTGACGTTGTCACGCAGCCAGATCGAACCGCGTCCGATGGCGGGGCCGAGCTCGTCAAGACGACTGGGCGCCACGAACCAGAGATTCGAATTCGATTGTTTCGGGCTGCCATGTTTCGCCTTGAAAGCGCGGGTGTTGAGGAATTCTGATTTGGCCGAATCATCACAACCGAGAACGATTCGATCGTTCCAACGGCAATAGTCACCAACCACCTTGAGGTAATTTGAACGCGGCGCGATGCCCGCGGAGTTCCTCAGTGAAAAGTCGGACGGAAAACGCCACAACGTGCCGTGCATGGTGGCCAGCAGATCCTTCTCACCAATCTCACGGATGCGCGGCCATTCGGTGTTCCATCCATGCGCGCCGTCATAGCTGTGACTGCCTTTGGGCAGGCGGTAGTAGTGCCATTTTTTATTTTCGAGCAGCGCGAGTATCAGCGATCGCGCGTCCCAGCCCATCGCCCAGATCGGATCCGTCGCCGGATTCGAGTTGCCGTGAATACCGCCCGGGCCGGTGACTTCGGTGAACTGATTACGGCGAACGAGCTGCCAATCACCTTCGCCCTGCCACGCAGCCAGAGCACCGGATGAAACAGTCGGATCAACTCTCACGCGCGGACCTCGTTCGCCGTTGTTGGCGTAGATCAAATGCCCCTGCCCCGAAGAGAGCCCCTTGCCGTGATACCCCGGAAGTTTACTGACGACTCCGGTCTCGGGCGCGGCGCCATTTCCATCGCGGATGAAACACTTTACGGCCAGCGTGTGGACGTCGACCTCATAAAGCCCCTCCTCCATCGTCGCGTAGTACACCATGTTGGCCGGATCGGTCAGATGGCGCGCGGTGCCGGTCAGGCGTCCGTACATTTTCGCGGGGGATAAGACACGAATGTTCTTTTTCGCGTCGATGAGGTAAGGGCCAATCAGAAGTTGATTCGATTCACGATGAATCATCCGGTTCGCGGGCGTGCCACCGACACTGCCCTCGAATATTTTCTGCGCAAGGTCGGGCGTGAATTCGTACAGCTTGTCCGATGACCCCTTCGGCATATGCGGCGCATAAGTGATCGCCCACAGACTCCCCTGCCACACGACCACCGCGCCGGTGCCGCACTCGCCATGATTGTTCCGCATCGTCAGGTGCGGGTAGACGCCACTCCACGATCGCTGCCCGAGAAGAGGGGACGGCGGCGCGAGAAAGAGCGCTGCGTAAATCAGAGACAATGAAGTCAGGCTAGATTTCACGTCGCGTATCTCACGTTGAATGTTCTGAACCCATCATTCTGTTGAGGGGATACGTTATTCACTGACAGTCGACTCGCAGAAGTTTCAAAGTAAATCTTCATGGTCACACCTTGTAGCTGTAAAGGTGGGACCCGCTGCCGAAGTAAATTCTGCCGTCAAGGTAGTCTCCACCCGGACCGATAGGTACCGGCGACTCGGCAAGCAGACGGATCTCGAAAGTCGAGAGATCCACTTGTGCGATGCCCTTCATAAACAGGATGAACAGTTCCCCTTCTGACCCGTGCACGAATACCCGCGGCCCCTGCTGGTAGTTTGTCTTGTCGAAGGTGTCCATGGTGAATTCTTCATGAACAACCTTGCGCTGTGCGGGGTCGAAAACGAAAAAGCACCGGCGATTCAGGATGCCAAAGATGAGGCCGTCCGGCCCCTGGCAGAGGTCGGTGTACTCCTCTGCGTCGTCGTAAACGACCTCCTGCCAATCGAGCTTCTTGGTTTCCATGTCGATGATGAAAAGCTCGGCCACATCCGCTTTGCGCTCTCCTCCCGTGCCGGGGGAGGTGGTCGTGCCGCACAAGAGTTTTCGCTGCGGTAATTCCGCCATACTGAAGACTGAAAGGTCAGGAATGAGGTCCGTGTGTTTCAGCAGGGCGCCCGTTTCGAATTCACGATCCCAAAAGAAGAGGCCGCCGCCCGTATACCCGTAGTCAGGCGTCCCTGCCAGGACGATCGTCTTGCCGTCCGAATGCGCGAACAACGCGTGCGGCCTGTAGATATCCGGCGCGCAATCGGCAAGAAAGCGCGGATTGGAATCAGGATTGTCTTTTTCAGTTTTCACCCACGGTTGCGAAGGATCCCATTCCAGAAGGTAGCCGGCCACGTAACCGCCTTCGTAGAACATATCCCCCTGCTTCACGACCGTATTTGCCTGGCAATAATCGTCCTCGTTGAACCAGGAATCCTTCACCGGATCGTAGCTGAAAAAACGCATGGGGAATGCAGTGCCGCCGCAGATGGTGCCGCCTGGCGCGGCGGCCACCCCCATCAGATGCGCGCCATCGCTTGTGTAGTCAAACTCGTTGCGAGTGATATCCCCCGTCGACGGGTCTTCCACCTCGATATTCTTGTTGACCGTATCGCAGGTCTTGAGAAGTTTTCCATCCGGGAACTCTCGATGAAATAGCCCCTGACTGCTGGTGATGATCGGTTTCTCGTTTCTCTCTTTGAGCTCGCCAATCTTTGCTGCCTTGCCTTCATAAAACTCATACCAGTCCTCACCCCCGCTGAGCGCGAGGCCATAGACCTTGCCGTCATGATTACGATGCACGTGTGCCGACCCGGTACCTCTTTCGGAATCGGGAATGAGCTGCGTGGCGCTGCCGCTGCCAGGGTCGAAGGCAATGATCCCGCTCGCGGTGTTGCCCAGGGCAAAGTAAATCCAGCCCGTGTCGTCCGCAGCGACCGTGCGCTGGTATTGATGCCAGTTTTCTTCGTGGACGTGGCCGTAGTCTTTGAACTCGCCCGTCTCCGGATTGTAGGACGCGACACCGCTCTTGGGATAAGTGACTGCCCAGATGACACCGTCGTCGTCTTCGGTCATACCCATGGCCATCTGCGGCACAGTCTCGCCAAAAAAGGTGAACTCGCGCTTCGCAGGATCGAATTCGCAGAAGTGGCTGTTGAAGTGTGTGTAGAAGCGATTCTTCGATGAGAGAATCGAAGCGAACGGACAATCGCCGCCCGGCAGGAACGGTACTTCAAACTCTTCACTCCGACCGGTCTCAGCATCAAGCAAGAGCAGCGCGTAGCAGCCTCTATGATCGAACAGCCAGATCAGAGCGATATTGCGTCCTTCGGCATCGACAGTAGCGACGATGCCCCGATGATTGCTGATGGGTGTAGCGACCCCGTGGTCAGAGAAGCCATTCCCAAGGTCGACAGTATGAGAGCTCATGAGATTTCCTCGTTTAGAACGAAAACACGATCATCAAAAATGAACAGCCTGTGCTCTTCTGAAAAGTGGGCGCCGCCCACCAGCACGAGCCTGCCTTCGAGTTCGCTTGCGGCTGCCCACGCCTGCGGCGAAGGAGCATCCGGGCCTCTCCGCCATGCTTGCGTACTCGGCGAGTAAATGAACGTGCCCACCGGGTCTTCCACGTCCTGGCCGGCGGAGATCCAGACTTCCCCTTTGAAGGCGGTTATGATCGGAGCACGCGGCTTGGCAGACGGCTGCGGCAGGTCGAGCCAGCTTTGAGAATTCACGTCATATGCGAAGACGCCGTCTCCTCCGTGGCAGACGTAGAAAACATCATCAGTCACACAACCCGCGTACTGCCGCATCGGCAGGGGCAGATCTGTTTCCGGCCGCCATTCTGCCTCGGCCGGCCCGATGCTCTCCATGAGGGACAGGGATTGCTGGTCGGAGTCTGTGCCACCGAGGACAAAGACCCGCCCTTGCGCTGCGAAAGCCAGGAGCTCGCCGCGCGGCGTAGTCAGAGCCGGACCGCTCCTCCATAGTTTTGTCTTCAGGTCAAGAATCTCGACCGAGTCAATGGGCACTCGTGGCGCGTTTCGGTTGGCCGGCTCACTGACGTTTGCATAGCCGCCGAGCATCCACAATTCGTCGCCGAGGCAGGCCAGACCGTTGTAGCAGCGGGGCTGGGTCATCTCACCAACAACAGACCACTCGTCTGCTGCGGGGGCGTACTCGAAGATCTCGGAGAAGACATGAGTTTCCGCAGGCAGACCATAATAAGACGTGAGTCCACCGGAAATGTAGAGCTTGCCTTCATGGGTCACGCTGACAATGTCGTGGTTGCCCGCGGGAAGTCGGGCCAGCTCTTTCCATGACCTGCTCGCATCGCGTTCATCATTATCGAATGGCGTCGCGCCTTCGGCAGGCAGCCACCCCTTATCAGGTCGTCTCGGATCGAATCGGAATCGGGACTTATCGTTTTCGATCCAGATGAATCCACAGTCGTCGCTCGCCAATCTTGCCCAATCCTCTTCCGGCGGCCGTTGTTCCTCGGGCAGAGCTTGCCATTCGCCATCACCGTCAGCAGCTAACACCTGAACGTAAGCCTGGCCAACTGGATCGAGCGCCAGGTTCAGTCGCCACTGGTTGCCATGCTGGTCACTGGCACAGGAATCGGACATGAGTTCCTTTAACTTGGCCGGATTCTATTTGCAGAGGAAATGCTGCTGATGGGCTGAAGGCGGCTGGCTTTCAGAACACGACGGCTCGGTACCACCCGTCGGCCCTCTGCCATCTTAATGGTTTTTGCTGAAAGAATGAACTCTCGCTCAAGGATTGGCAGTCTCCCGAGCGGAGCAATGAAGTCCTGGCTAGACGCGGACAGCCAGTACATAAAAAAGGCGAGCCAAACGGCTCGCCTTTTTTTATTGGCATTTTTTCACATCACTCTCGGCCTTTCAGATACTTCACGATGGCCAGGTGCACTGGCAGAGCATGAGTCACCGTGATTGTCCCGCGGTCGTAACTGATTGAGACACGATTATCGGTGGACCAACTGCGTGGATCGATATGGTCTTTGATGAGCTCAACCAGTGTCAGGCCGTTCTGGGCGACCTCTTTCTGACGCTTGGCCGTGCTCGTCCGTCCGGACAGATTTTGAAAAGTCTCCTGAGCGAGGAGGCTGCCGGATTCCTGCTGATCCTTGATGAGTTCCCGTTCGGCGAGTGAGTTCGGGAGCACGGTATCGCTGGCCTGCGGCAGCGGCGAGATGATGGAACGCACGTCGTAGGCCTTGGTCAGGAGCTGGACATCGGCCACGATCGCTTTTTCAGTGGTGACATAGAGAACCTCGTCCCGATAATCGGCGATAAAGCCGGTCATACGCAGAATCACTTTGAAGATCGATTTAACGCTGACGTTTTTGAGGTTGAGATTGATGTTGACATCGGCCGCGCCCTTTTCGAACAGCTCGGGGTCGAGCACGATGTTGATACCGGTTTTGTCTTGAAGGTCGGACATGACCTCTTTGAACGGTTTTCCCCTCGTCTCATACGAAGGAAGGCGCTTGGCGAGGGCAGCCTGGATGTGGGCATAGGTTGCGGCTTCCGAGACATCTTCTGCCTTAAGCGCGCAGGGCGAGAAAAGAATTCCGGCGGTAAGGAAAACAGTGCTGAGTCTGTTCATGATTTGAAAACTCCAGTCCGGGGAATCAGGACAACTGAGGAAAAGTGTTTCGGTTTCGTAAGTCCCTTTAAGGTAAGGGAATATTAGCTTGCATCCTCTTGGAATCAAGATTTGTGAAAATCTAAAAGCTCTCTTATCGGGAATCTTGTCCGAGGATGGGGAACGCAGGCGCACGATCTGTGCCGTGACGTTGCACTTTTACGGCCTCATGCCCGGACTCGCCGTGGAATGGTGCATATTTCCATGAGACGTCATGCCGGGCACTGATTTCGCCGATCCGGGTGATGAATTTCTGATAGACTTCGCCTTCGTGAGAGCGGTATGCCGGGTCACAAAAGTAAGTCCTACATCCCAGAGGCCGGTCGGCGTGAATGCTGCATTTTCTGTCAGCGCTGAGGAAGGGGCATTCGCCCTCGTCGGTCAGTGGCCAGGGGCCGGGTTTCCCAACGGCTTGACGAACACGTTCTGTTTCGAGTTCACTTGCGTAAAGGATGTAGCCTCCGTCGCGAAAGTTACATCAAACGCCGCTCGCCTCACATTTGGGAATCATCTCCCGCAAGGCGTCATCGAGCGCCTGATAAACCTGTTCCAGTTCTGAAAGAGCGTCGTTCAATTCATTCGACATAAATCGGGCAATCCCAGTCTATACTCCTGCTGCTGATTTAATCCTTCATAATGTTTGAGGCTAGAAAGCTTTTTCAAGAAGGTCAAAAGCTGGCCTCAGAAGGAAAACCTGCCGAGGCACTCGATAGCTACTCCGCGGCCGCGAAGCTCTCCGAGGATGCGGGCATCCACGCCCACTGGGCGACCGCCCACTTGAGCCTGGGTCAGACCAGCGAGGCACTCGAGTGTATCAGGCGTGCTCGCAAGCTTGAGCCGGCCAATCCGGCGTTTCAGTTGACCGAGGCGCTGGTCTGGCTCGATGCAGGTGATCTGACGAAGGCGGTCGATCTTTCCCAGGCAGTCATTCGAAGTTTTCCAAACAACTCCCTGGCTTTCAATATCCTGGCGCTTGTGAGCTGGGCCAAGGGTGATATTGAGAACGCAATCAGTTCCCTGCAGCAATATGGAATCTGTGACAACCTGGCAGTGCGCGTTCGTCTGATGATTCTGATCCAGGCGTGTATGCCGCTTGGACCTGAACCGAAAAGCGCGGCCTCGCCCCCGCAGAAGATTGAACGCGCCGGTGGCCTCCTGGCCGGCTTACGGGGAAAGCTGGCCCTTGACAAAGGCGTTCGACAGCTATTCGGAGGCAATGCGGAAGGTGCGTTAAAGAACATCGAGCGCGCGAAAAGCCTCAAGCCCAACCAGACCGGTCTGGCCTACTACCGGGGCGTTTCGCTCAATGAGGTGGAGAGGTACGATGAGGCGCTGACCGCGTTCGAGGAAGTACCCGCAGACGATTTCTTCGCCGCTCACACCGATTTTTTCCGCGCCGTCTGCAAACTCAAACTGGGTCGGCTCGACGAGGCGGAGAAGGCATTCCGGGGCCTTCAGGAAAGGGCTGCGACAGAAACACAGCTCACCGATTTTCAGGAATACATCCCCTGTCTGCTCGGTGAGATTGCCGTCCGCCGGGGCGATTTGAGGAGCGCGCGGCTTCATTACACTCACGCGCTCTCCCTCTGGGGGCTATTGCTTGACCAGTTGCTGGGAGAGGCGCTCAAACTCAAAGCGGACGGGAAGTTCCCGAAAATTGACAACTTAGCACTTTTTAATTTACGTCCGAGTGTTTACACTGAGTCGCCACCTGAAGTTCCACCGAGAGGAAAGACCGTGAGCGCGGAAGCTGAGAAGCCTGAAGAGGCATCCGAAGACACTGAAGCCTCAGAAGAAGAATCCCAGGAAAGTGGGGACGGCGAATCGTCGGATTCTGGTAGTGCCGCTGAAGAATCAGACGGCGCGGCAGAAGAAGACTCTCAAGAGGACAACGCGCAAGTGACGGAGGCGTCGGAGAACGACACCGCGGCAGAAGCTGAACCGGAGGTCGGTGAAAACGCAGGCGGTGACACCGTAGACGAAACGGATGAGGTCTCTGATGCTGACAAAGCCGAAGAATCTTCTGGATTGGATGACTCGACCCCTCAGGAACTCCTGGAGGCAGAGACCTTCAAGGAAGAGGCACGAGCCGCGGAAGGCGATGACGATGATGATCACGATGACGATGATGATCACATGGATCTTACCGAAGAATATCTTGATGAGGAGGAGGCGAACCTCCCCCGCCCCGGTGCCGGCGGCACCACAATCCTCCGCCGTGCGATCGCGGATGCGGATGAGGTCATGTTTACCATTCCACAGCCAGAGGAAGGCGTCATATGTATGGAGCTGGACGATGGGCCCACTTCCCGTTTTTTTATGCTCAAGCATCCCGATGATGGCAGCTATATGCGCATCGACTCCCGGGAGAGATTCATCTGGCGGAATATGGATGGTGATACAAGCCTGGCCGAGATCGTTGAGTCTTATTATCGCAAATACAATTCACTCGGATTCAAGAACATTGAGCGTCTCTATCACAGGCTCGAGGATACGGGATTTCTGAAGGCGGCAGTCGAGACCAGCAGCCAGACAGCCATTGAAGAGGTGGAAGATTGGCTGACAGAGGCAAAGACCCGGCTGGCCTTTCGCCCGATCGGACCCAAAGGCGGTGATAGCTTTTTTCAGTCCGTCCTGAATGCAGGCGGCGCGTTTCTTTTCGCTGAGACAGTCCTGTCCACATTTGCCTTATTGGGCATTGGCAGCCTTATTGCCTTCATTCTGTCGTTATCCAGCGGCCGGGGTCAGGAAGTTTATGAGATTTTCCGGCCTGGCGGCGGATACTATACCTCGGCATTAATCGGCATTTATTTGTGGAACTTCCTGGGATCATTTATTCACACTGTTGGACGCGGCATCGCGGTGAAATCAAACTTCTGCAATATAAACGACGTGTCGTTCGTTCTGCGTTTCGGGCTGCTTGGATTGCATGCCGATGTCCGTGATTCAAAGCGCCTCGGGAAACGCACGCGAGTGCTTGTCCATCTGACCGGCATTGCGATCGAGTTATTCGCTGCGGGTGTGCTGGGCGCGCTGGCAATCATTAACAGCCAGACCGGTTCGTCTGCATTGTTGAGGGATCTGTTCGCCCTTGGGGCATGCGTCCTGGGCGTGCGCGTCTTCTTCCACCTGTGCCCATTAATAAGATCCGAAGGCTACATCGCCGCGACGGAAGGCCTGAGCAGCCCTCACCTTCGAAAAGCGGCTCTCAGGTTCCTCCGACCGAAATACTGGGTGCAGCTCTGGACAAAAACAAGATGGCAAAAAAGTGAAGTAGCATTCCTCCTCTTCGGGCTCTGGTGCGTCGTGTGGCTGACCATGGCCGCTAAGCTCGCCACATTTGTTCTCAAGAATCAGTTCACCTCGACTGTCATAGATCTGATTTCCGCAGTCTTTTCTCAGAGCGCAAAGATCAGCCTGGATGAGCTGTTTGCCCTGCTCATGATCTTTGTGGTGCTCGTGCCGGCCGTATTGTTCCTGGCGCTCAGCGCGTTCTATATCGGCAGCTCGACCTATCGTATGTTCAGGCAGATGGACTCGTGGACTGATCCGACCAATTACGTCCTTGGTACCGCCATCGGCTGCCTCATTGTCGGCTTTCTTGGCTTCCTGTTTTACACCGGCGGGTCATCCATCTCGCAGGTTTTCTGGGGCGCGGCAGCGATACTTGGCATCCCGATGTTCTTGCTCGTTTTCAGCCAGGCCAATGCCGAGACCGAAGGCAACGTGGCCGTGGGACGAGCGCTCCCACAACTCATCGGCGGCGCAGCGTCCGTGGTGGCATCCGTTGGTGCCCTTTTCCATTACTCTGTTCCGGGCGGACGGGCCATGTTGCTGGCGGTCGGCATTGTCCTCGTGGCAGTCGCCTTGCTCATGGTCTTGAAGAATTGGTTCTCGTCCATGGGAACAGTCTTTGGTGCCATCTGGTTTGGGATGGCCCTCGGCCTCGGTACCGTGCTGGCATCCGGTTACCAACCTGCGCTTGCCACGCTGCGCGGGGCGAACGTTCAAGAGATTTCCGAATTCTCGCTCTCGATGCTCATCGCCGGCGCGCTCTATTTCCAGGCAACCGCGTGGGGGCTTTGGTTCACTGCCGCCCATTACAAGCCGACCGTACCCGACTATGACCTGGATGAATCTGATACCGAAGAAAAACTGCTGCTTACCGCATTCAATTACTCGGTGAACACGCTCCTTCTCAATCTGGAACGCTGCGGCGGGGAGGCCTACACGGACACATTGAAAATAGAGCTGGCATCAAAATCAGGCGAAATTGATCTCAGATTCGACAGCGAAGACCACCAGATAGTCAATGCCGATGACAACAAGGATAAAGAGTTCGATGAGTTGGTCGCACCCATGCGTGACATGATCGGCCACATCCTGACCAGCGGGTTCAGTGTCACCGGCGCAAGTGCCCTCACCAACATTCTTCGAGAGCTTCACAAACATCTGCACTGGGACGAGCGATACATGCTGTCCGCCAACCTCATCCAGGATCCGCGATGGGCGTCCGCCATCGAAAGAGAAAAGGAGTTTTCAAAAGACGACCGATTGGCTCTGCTCAGAAACACTTTCCTTTTCCATAACTTTGAAGATTCCGAGCTCATTCAGATCGCCCGTATCGTAAACAGTAAGGTCTACAGACTCGGCGAAATCATCATCAAACAGGACGACCCGGGCAATGAAGCATACGTCATTCAGAGCGGGCGCGTGGAGGTCGTCGTCGAAGATGAGAAGGGCGATTATCACGTTGTCGCGAGCCTGAGCGCGGGCGATTTTTTCGGAGAGCTCGCACTCCTCGAAGACATGCCCCGTTCGGCAAACGTGCGCGCCGTGGCCGAGACTCATGTCCTCGTCCTCGAACGTCCGATCTTCGACAAATTCGTCGACAGAGCAGGCGGGGCACGGGACAAACTTGCAGACGCGATCCGTGCGCTCCGTGTGATTCAACGCATGCCGCTCTTTGAGGAATTTGAGGCCGGTGAGATGGCGACCGTGGCCTCCAAATTCCAATTGGAGCGTTTCCTCACAGGCGAGCGCATCATTCAGCAGGGCGAGATCGGTGATAAGTTCTACATCATTCAGGACGGCGAGGCGGAGGTAATTGTCAAGGACGAGGATGAGGATGAGGATGAGGATGACAAGGTCCGAACCCTCCGGCCAGGCGAATACTTCGGCGAAATCGCACTGCTTCAGAACATCCCTCGCACAGCAAGCGTCCAGGCCTCCGGCCCTCTTATCATCTTTTCGCTCGCAAAGCCTGATTTCCTCGACGCGCTCGGCGGCCACCCATTCGCCAAGCTCAAACTGCAGCAGGAATCTGCGAGGCGCATCGCCTCGGCGGAACAATCCGCGTGAAAATCCAATCCATACAGACCGTCCGCATCAACCTGCCTGAACGGGATTCGGTTGCTCAAGAACGCCGGCCATCCTGGTGGGATGGGGCAGAGATCGCGAATCCCATGTCCGTCTATCCGCGATTCAAAAGGACGCGCGCCCTGTGGATGCCGAAGTGGGGCGGCGTCGGTGTAAAGGTCACCGCCGAAGACGGCACGTGGGGTCTCGGCATGACCTCTTACGGCCGCCCTGTTGCCGCGGTCATCGAAGACCATTTCGCGCACCACCTGGCCGGTGAGAGCTGCTTCGCCATCGAAAAGCTGTGGGACATGATGTTCCGGATGTCCAAGCCCTACGGCTCTCAGGGCCTGGTCTCGTGTGCCATCAGCGGTGTTGACCTCGCCTTATGGGATCTGGCCGGCAAACTGCAGGAGAAACCCGTTTACGAGCTCATGGGCGGCCCCGTCAGAGACAAGATTTTCTGCTACGCCACCGGCAACGATACGGACTGGTATCAGGAGCTCGGATTCAAAGGGTTCAAGCTTGCTTGCCCATACGGCCCGGCGGATGGACTCGATGGCCTTAAAGCAAACGAAGATTTTGTCGGGAAACATCGCCAACGGCTCGGCGACGATGTAGAGCTCATGCTTGACTGTTACATGGCCTTTGACGTGGAGTACACCGTCCGCCTGGCCGAACGGCTGCGACCCTACAATTTACGCTGGATTGAAGAGTGCCTGATCCCCGAGGACATCGCCGGACACAAAGAGCTCCGCCGCCGCATCCACGGCGTATCCCTCGCCAGCGGCGAACACATGACCACCAGGTTTCCTTTCAAAGCGATTCTGGATGCCCACGCGCTGGATATCGTTCAGCCGGATATTTTCTGGGTCGGCGGCTTGAGTGAGTCCAGCAAAATAGCAGACATGGCATCGGCCACCGGAGTCGAAGTCTGCCTCCATGGGGGCGGCGCCTATCCGTATGGGCAGCACTTCAGCATAGCCACCCAGAATGTCCGCTGGATCGAATACCTCCCAAGAAAGGGACCTGGTGTCCCACTGGCCGAAAGCGCAGCCTTGCCCGGAATGCCGGTGCCCGAAGATGGCTACCTCGTTCCATCGGACGAGCCCGGATTCGGATTGAATGTGGAAGAAGAGTGGCTCAGTCCATTCTTTGATTGAACAATGGAATGATGGTGTTGCGGCCGATTCTGTGCCGCCGCGGTGTTCACGTTGTCACGTATCGACGAACTTCTCTGAGAACATCAGCCCTGCCCATGTAGGGCTTCGTGACCAGGCACAGATCCCAGGTACATGTCTCCTCCAGCGGCGCGTCTTCGAGAGCAAGCACGTAGTCCCATGCAGGATTCCACTCTGGTTGCGTTCCGCCACCGCAGGGGGAATAAGCGAGCCGAAACCGTTCCGGCTGCTTGAACATCATCAACACCATCTGGTCGTGGCAGAGACCGTAGTAGAACGAAAGCATGCCATCGAGGGATTTCGGCAAGGCCATGGGGCCCCATTCGGGTTGTGCCAGGGCAGTGAGTTCGTCGTCAGTAAGCAGCGGCGTTTCTGCCATGGCCGCCAAGTGGCCGGCGGCGCTTATCTCTTCCTGGGGCATGAGCTTCACCTGCATCTCAGGAGATCCATGATCTGTCTTGGTTATGCCGTACCAGTGAACCAGGTCCGCCCCTGTCTCCAGATCAGGCTTCGAGTAAATATGTCGGTCCGGCGGCCCGTGCATGTAACTTGCCCAGAGACTGCGGAATTGGTTTGGCTCCTCATCGGGGCAGAACCTTCGATGGAAAGTCAGCTCGATCTTCTGGTGGATGTAATGGGGCTCTTCCACGGTGAAGGTGATGCGAGCGCTGACATGGGAGTGAGAGGTCTCTGGCTGGACGAGCACAACGCTCTCTTCATCCGCGCTTTCGATGAACATCGGTTCGCTTCGGGGCTCGAACTTCGATCCGTGTTCGTGACGGTAAGGCTCCAGGCCGGCAAGAGAGATGGTTTCGTAATTCAGCCCTGCGTAGGCGGGGACGAAAAGATTGTTTCCAGTATGTCGAGGAATGAGCGAGGACAGGCCGTTGTACCCCGACCGGTGAATACCATTGGCGGAATTGTCAGCAATGAAAGCGACAAAAGAGCTCGTCTCCAGACATGAAAATGTCATCGTTATCTCCAGAGGATTCGTTTCAGGCGGAATTCAGAGGATTCTGCAGCCTCCATGTTTCCCATTCAATTCAGCATCTCCCATCAAGCTTACATTCGGTGAGCATCCCCGGGCTCACACTGATCGAATGGGGCTCGAGGGATAGCCCACATGCCACTCAGTGCAGGGCACCCATCCGAGCTCGTCACGCAGGCCGCACAGATTCGCGAGCAGGGCCAATGCCTGACAGTGGAGGGCCGTTCCGCCTAGCTCTGACTGGCGTATCTTTGGTGACAGTCTGTGAACTGGGCCTTCAGGCAAATAGCTCATGCCGCCATCGGGCTGCACCATGCACTCCAACTCCGGCAGGTAGCCGGCAGCCAGCTCGGCGATCTCATCTTTGCGGTGCTCCACATGCCGCAGGCAGACATCGAGCACGGTGGCCACGTCGAACACGCTGCACGCGTCAAACCTCTCACAGACGGCGGGATCATGAAGGAGCGTTTCAATGCAGAGGTCGATTACTTTCTCGCAGTACTGAACCGGTACGCCGTGGAAAGGGATTCCCATCCAGACTTTGAAGATGCCGTTGACGAGGATGTGCGGCGCGATATCGCTGCCGTCTGACCAGGTGCCGGTCTTGGGATCCTGACGCTCTGTGAGCCACTGCCGGCCGGTTTCGATCATGGCGGCCGCGTCTTCATCGCCGAGAAGCTTGTTGAAGAATTGAAATGACAACACCGCCGATGCCCACGACCCCGCCCCCCACGGATTGTGCCAGTGCAGTCCATCCAGCCAGGCCACCAGCTCATTGGGATTCGTAAAACCGTCATCGTGAGTTTGCCGGTGCCGAGGCAGTCGCCCCAGTTGGCAGGCGATGTAGAGAATGTTTCGGGTTTGCCCGCGGCGGTTGTCGAATCGCGCCTGCTCTGACGGTGGCTCGCCATCCTCGCCACTGAGCGTGCAATCCTCATGTGCCACGTCAGCGATATGCCCATCTTCTATCTGATAGCTCAGCAGGTAATCCGCCCACGCCAGCGCCTTCTCAGAATCACAAAGATAAGGATGCTCCGGCTGCACGATGTTCATGACGCAGTGCGCCATGGCAGACGAAAGCGTGTCGTAAGGCATGAATGCCTCGAGCGCGAAACGGTATCGGCCGATGCCATCCGGATGCTCGAGTCTTTCCATCCATGCGGGGATGGTTTCTTTAAGCCGATGGACGTAATCGGGCAGCGTAGCCTGGCCTTGCATACTCATTGTGGTTTTACGATTTTCGACATCGGAAGCTCTCTGAGCGTCGGGTCGCCGGTGGGAAAGAAGAACGCAGGATGCTGTGCATGGCCCAGCTTATCCAGAGTCTCTCTTGGCAGCCTGTCACGTACAAACTCCACCACTTCGCCGAGCGTTATGATCCCATCCTTTTCACCGCTTCCTTTGAAGCCGTCCGCCGATCCTCGCAGGGCCGCAAGAATGAAATGCGTGAAAGCGCCGTTCTTGAAGGAGGAGTCTTCGAGCGCCTTCCTGTCCGTATCACCGGCGACAAGAAAGGCCATGCCGCGGCCGGCCCGCTGGATCTTTCTGACGTAGCTGTTGAACGGGCTCTGCCCGACCACCCTGATTCCTTTAGTGCTGCGAGTCGTGAAAACTCCCGCGCTGTGACAGGTATCCGCAATGAATACGACGTTTCTTGCTTCATGCTCCCGCAGGGCCTCACGGACCCGCTTCATTTCGTATCCCGACCAGGACATCCTTGCCTTCGTGTCAAAGCAGGCAAAGTAGCACTTGTCCGGTTTATCGGGGTCAACAAATCCATGCCCTGACCAGTAGACAATGATTCGATCATTTCTGCCCGCTTTCTGCAGAAATCCGTGAAGCGCATCCTGAATGTTCTGCCGAGTGGCATCCTTGTTCAGCAGGATTCGGACGTCATCCTTGTTCAGCTTGCCATACTTGAGCAGCGCGGCCTGCATTTCCTTTGCATCGACGTCCGCAAACTGAAGCTTGCCGAATGAACCGTCCGTGTATTCAGAGATACCAATCAGCAGCGCGAAACACCGCCCCGGGTCCGCGCTCTGGATGGCCACTGCCGCGGGACTGTAAAGCACAGTCGCGGCCTTTTGTATCACCTCTCTGTTTTTATCGGTCGCGGTGACGACGAGGACGTTCTTGCCCGGCTTCAATTCGATGCCTTGCTTCACGGGGACGGATGGCGCCTCGATGCGAATCGTCGCCACTGTCTCGCCGTTCTGAGTGATCTCAATGCTCTGAAGTATGGCAGCAGATTTGGCGAGACCAACCAGCGTGAGGTCCTTCCTGTCTGTCTGAAGCTCTGCCGGTGGGTAATTAACTTCAAGAGTCAACTGCTGGGCCGGCCGCTGAGCAACAGAGGGTTCCTGTACTTTCTCGGTCACCCGATACAGGCTGACTTCGGCAGTCACCCGGCCAAGGTTGTCCGACCTCGTTGTGCCGTTGCCGCCGAGTTGCAGGTATTCACCTGACTTCACCCTCACACATCTTCTGCTGCCGATGTGAAAGTACTGCGCCTGGCCAATTCTGCCGATCAGTGCCATGCAGTAGGAGCTTTTGATGAACCGGTATTTCTTCCACGCGTCATAGCCATCAGGATCGGTCATCCGGTTGAAAAGCCCGGCACTCCACTTGCCCGCTGCAGTGAACAGAAGAATATCGCCTTTCTGCAACTCGAGAGAAGTGTCCGCCCAGGCGTTGGCCGGCACAGCAATGGTCTTCCTCTCAGTAGCTCGCCGATTCTCTACCAGGTCAGACGAACATTCCTCTACCGGTGAAGGCACGTTGGCTTCGGGATCGTCTTTCCTCTTCTTGAACAGCGAAAAGCCATCACAGGGCATGTGGGCGCAGATGAAGACCCCGATGAGGAGCCATCCAGCGTTGCTGTTTAGGGTGCTTCTGACTTTGTAGTGCATGAACGTCACCTTGAGTGATTACCAGAATCTTTCAGAGCTGCCTGAATAAAAACAGAAGGTCCTTACAGATTCTGCGGCCACCAGATGCCCCATTCAATTCAGCATCATTTCTCACGCTCGAGTCTGACATTGTCCAGGTAAAAGACGGAGTGCTTTTCGGCCAGGCTGACGAAGCCGAGCCATTCCAGGCGTCTGAAGGTCGGGGCGCAAGGCATCCCTTCGAACTGTCTTGCTTTCTCGCCCGGGGTTGCCAGGGACAAAGAATACTTTCCGGTGGCACGCTTTCCCAGGCCGCACGCGATCTTCACGTGAATCCATTTTCCAAAGGGAACCTCAGCAATGGGTTTGCCTCCGGCCAGAAGCTGTCCGTTGGAATTGATGCGCAGGGAAGGGCCGACGGTGAACGGGCTTTTCGAATCTCTCCATTCGTGTGTGAAGACCGCGCCTGCCTCCAGACGCAGGTCAAAATCGAGAGTGACGAGACCACTCTTGAGATGGGGCGTATAAAACATGTGAGGATTCCAGATGTGTTCGAGGCCCGGAGCGTCCGTGAATTTCAGGCTGCGCTTTCCTGTGGCGTAAGCTTCAGCGCTGACTCGAATGGAATCGCTTTTCCCTTCCTCGTAGAGCCGGGCCTGCCGGGGCGGGGCGCCGACATCGGTCTCCTCGAAGCCGTCATCTGCCAGAACAGGTAGCTGTTCCGGTGGGAGCGCCGGGAACCTGGTCGGCGGAAACACGGCGCCCTTCGGCAGGCTGACCCATTCCGGCGGGCCGATGAGACCAGCCTTGCTCGCATCGATGGGCTTGAAGCCCAGCTTGTGTGCCGGCGAATCGGCTCTTAAGCGAAAGTCGCCCTTTCCCGCGTCTATGAACTTTGGGTCGGCAACAATGGAATGCTCGTCCATGCCTTTCGCCTGCCACTCCTCGAAGGAGTAGTCGTAGAACAGCAGCGGCTCACCATCGCTGCGCCAGTAGAGGTTGCGATTCCATCGCGTCTTGAAGTCAGACAGTCCGCCGTCTTCGTGGAAGAGCTCGCCGCGGCTCAGGTAAAAGATATTTCGCTCGACGACTGTGGGCGGATCCTGTTGCCACTTCCAGCGCCATGCGCCATGCCAGCCGCTCATTGCGAAGATGTTGTTGCGAATCGCATTGCCCGGGCTGGCGGCGTTCATGACCCCGCCGGTGAGGGTGTTGTACACGATGTTGTTCTCGATGAGCATCCCGTTGCTTGCCTGGTCCAGGTAAATGCCCCAGGCCATCGTTGGTTTTCCCATGTACGGGAAAACGTCGTGGATCAGATTGTTGCGCAGCACGCTGCCCGTCTGCGTGCCGAGGGTGTAGATGCCTCCGCCATCGCTCAACACACCGCGGACCACGTGGTGGATGTGATTGTTCTCGGTGGTGTTGTGGTCGGTCCGATTGCGCTGGTAGCCCCAGTTCCAGCCGATGGACATGCCGGAATAGTTGAAGCTGTGAATTTCGTTATGGGAGATTCTGTTGTGGCTGCTCTGCGCCAGCCAGATGCCAACACCTTCCGGATACACGTTTCCGCCATCGTGAATGTAGTTGTTTGAGATGAGATTCCGGCTGGATTCTGCAACGTCTTCTTTGGCCATGGACGACTGGCCAATTCTCACTCCGCCCGCGCCCATGTCGTGAATGTGGTTCTGGACGATACGGTTGTTTTTGCAGCCGCGGCGCAACCACAAGGCATAAGTTCCAACGTGAGCTATCTCGCATTCCTCGATGGCGCACTGAATCGCGCCATCGGCCATCACCGCCGCGGGCACCGTCACCGCGGCCTGCGGATCGCCGTACCCCTTTTCCGGGAGAGCCCAATCCGAATGCCGGAGGGAAAGACCACGGACCTGTACGTGTTCCACGAACTTGCCCTCATCTGCATTTCCATCGAAACGGAGCAGTTCGCTGAGCATCGGAACGATCACCTCGGCGGCGTTCAGCTCTTCTCCCGGCAGAGGCATGTAGTGAACGATACCGGTCTGTGGATCGCAGTACCACTCGCCAGGCGAATCGAGGGCCTCGAGAGCATTCTCCACGTAAAAGCGCTGGTTGGGATCCCATCCGAGAGGACGGAAAACAGTGGGGCCGGTGAAGGTGACGATGCTCTGCTTTTCATCGACGGAAGCGATGCGTACGCGAGAGGTGTTCCACGAATGGAAAACGATCACCTCGACATTGTTAAGCTCTTTCCATGGCAGGATGTCACCAGGCTTGAAGCGAAACTTGTCCACGCCCTCGTTCCATTTGGCACCTGCCTTGGGATCGACCAGCCCCTCAACTTTGAAGTAGCCTGTGTCTGGCGATCGCGCCCGAACGGCTCGCCTGCCGTTGATGAAAAGTTGACGGGGAATGATTTTTCCTGCCATCTCTTTCGGCAACTTCGCCTTCCACACTCCGCCTTCTGTTTTCTTCCATTCGACGATGCGTCGGCCGCCTGACAACACGGGCTTTTCCCCGGCGTGAGCAGTGTAGATCACCGGACAATCTGCCGTGCCCGAATCCTCCCGCGTAAAGACGACAGGCTTTTCAAGATAGTGTGTGCCGCTGATGAAGACAGTGACCGGCCTTCGCTGCTTCTGACCCTTGTTCAACTCTCGCACCGCCTTCTGCGCACGGTGGATTGTCGCAAACGGCCCATCTGCACCTTTGGGAGCAGGGCGCTTCAACCGGCCCGACCATTCCTCCTTACCGTCCGGCGCCACGTAAAATTGAATGACCTCGGTCGCAGCGGGTCGAGGAGTCATTAACACGACACCTATGGACAAGATGACTAATTTCATCGAATTCCCCAAGAACCCAAAGGCCAAACCTGGACAGACTGCCGTTACACTATAAACGCTCATTCTTCTCTGCTCACAGTAAGTCACGGCAGACCTCGGAGAATCCATCCTGACTCAATTCCACCAGACAGGAACAGGAGACGAGGACACTTAACAATCCCAGGGGATTCGATACGGATGGGTAATCCTACAGCGAAGAATTCAGGCGTAACTTGTTGGAGTAACGGCTTTAGCCGGGTCTGGGGAGCTGTCGCAGACTCGGACCCGGCTAAAGCCGTTACTCCAACTAAGCTGCCTCAAGGAGTATGATTCGTGCTTTCAAATGCAGCATCTCTCAGAAAACTAACGCTGTATGAGTAAACACCTTTGGATCCCCGAAGACAATCTCATACACGGCCAGAAGACCTCTTAATGGAATGCGCGAAGAAAGTGGCACAGGTCTGTATCCTGCGAAAGACGACGCATTTCGACCAGTGTCAGGCTGAAAACCTGCCCCACATCAAACGACTGATAGAATTCTTGATTCATCTGAAAAGGAATCATCTGGAAACCAACTCGCTCAAATGTCAGACAGTTCTTCTTACAAGGCAAAATCCATTGAAGAAATGAGCCCGGATGAGCTTGAGCTGACCAGGCGATGGGTCGAAACCTGGAAGCGGGCCGGGCCTGAGCTTGAGCGTATCAAGGATGAAGAGCTGGCAAACTACAATCACGAAGAGCACTGGCCGGCCATTGACCAGATGCTCGAGTGGGCTCACAAAAATGCACGGCCTCGCACAACTTCCGGCCTGATAGAGATGCAGAGGTATTTCATGAAATGGCGAAAGCAACTCGAGGCCGAAACCGAATGAACGGCAACTTCGACACTGCCCTGGAGATCCAGGAATTCCTTCGAGACAGGGGATGGGATTTCTGTTTCATAGGCGGCATCGCAGTCATACGCTGGGGTGAAGTCAGGCTTACTGAAGATGTTGATCTATGCCTGCTGACCGGATTCGGCAACGAGGGGGACTACATCGTTGAATTGCTCCAGAGTTATGAATCGCGAATTTCGGATGCCGATAGCTTTGCCATTCAGAACAGGATTCTTCTTCTCAAATCCGAGAGCGGGACTCAGATTGACGTCTCATTGGGAGGGCTGCCATTCGAAGAACAGATGATCCAAAGGGCGACTGATTTTGCCTTTGCCGAAGGATGTGCACTGAAAACGTGCTCCGCGGAAGACCTGGTCGTGATGAAGGCATTTGCGGACAGAGAAAGAGACTGGATAGATGTGAGAGGGATTCTTATTCGACAAGGTTCCTCTCTTAATTTGCATTACGTTCGCGACAGCCTGCTGCCCCTCTGCGATCTGAAGGAAGCCCCAGAGATTGTTGTGCGATTCGAGCATTTGGTTCGCGATATTCGCGGCTGACGAGAGAGACGGATCAGATATTTCTATTGGAGATGGATGTGGAATGAAGAATGTCTTTTTCATCCATCATCCAAGAGCTGGATTCAGCCTGAGGCATTCTCCACGACCATAGTCGCGTTGACTGCCCAGAATATCGCTGACTGGACAATGCCGGAAGCCGGCAGGATCTTTACGTCATAACCAGGAACGGGAACCAGGGCGTCTCCATAGGGCCACATCGGCCGGATGCGATAGTCTGGTTGGGGATCGGGAAGGTCAGAACCGTCCGCACCCGTGATGACCTCAACAATTTCCGCTCCGGCTTTGCGGGCGGCCTGATAGGCTTCGACAGGGCGGCGATAGTAGCCCAGAAAGAAGTAGAGGTCCCCATGCCGAATGCTCTGCTGCAGTCTCCTGATGGTGGGAACTTCTCCGCCGGCGATCTCCAACCGCTCAATGAAACCCGGGTCACCCGGCGCTCCGGCCTGATACACGGGAAAATGGGAGACGAGGAACGCGAGGATTTTCTTGTCATGGTTTTTCACTCGCAGACATGCCCGGGCCACCTCCTGAATGGCCTGCAACTCCTCATCCCTCAGCTTCAGGAGTATCCGCCCCAGCTCGTCCAGGTAAGCCCTGCCCAATTCTCCTGCCGGAATTGGGGGCACCTCATGGTCGACATGCAAACTCTGTGACCGGTACGGCAGGTTTCGCTGCCGCGAACCCGGCACTCGAACACTTTGATACATAGTTGGCATCAGCCCTCTGCGCGTGAGAGCGCCAACCAGTTCTCCCGTGAAAACCCAGAGGAGAGCAAGATTCTGCAGCGATTCCATGGGATACCGCGAACCGGCAAAGGCATCAGTTAATTCACACGACACGGGTAGTGAGCTGTCCAGGCACTGGCCAACGCAGGAGCGAATCCTGTCTGAAGAATCCTGGTTATGAGAGGGCCCGATCCCGATGATCCGGGCGCCTGTCTCAGCAATCTGCTTCGCAAGCTGCAATTCTCGATTCGAGATTTCTGTCCAACCGAGAATGACGGTGTCTTTTTCCGTGAGAACAGTTTCAGGCCGAAATTCCTTCAACATGATCAGGCCACCAGCCCGCACGACTCCTTCGGACGCAAAATCAGGCCTCACACTAGCAATGAACAGGTTGCCGCCGGTCTGAAGGCGATCGGCTGACTGCTCTGCGGCGAGTGTCATTCTCGAGAGAAGAATTCCGGCAGCGTCCAGGCCGTTCTGGAGTGAAGCGAAGTACTGATCGGAGATGTCGCCTGTCATTGCTGGCTGAAGCTGGGTTAGATTCTGATGCTGTATCTTTTCCGCATCGCGTGGCACCTTAAGGCTCGGGTCTGTGTATCATCATATTTCCTCTGGGGTTCGCTGGCAGCATGGTTCTGCGGGGCTGCCGCAAGGCCGGATGATATACTCTTACTCCAGACGCGAAAACATTCAGCCCCACACGCCAAAACAGTTCGAGAATTTCCTGGGGATAAAAGAATGACCGAATCTGAAAAGGAAACAGTTGAAGATTTCCGCGATTGGATTGCCAGGACGGCACGGGAGAGAGTGCCCGCGGTTGGCACTACGAGAAAAGTGGACGGCGAAGGCGAACACGGGGACAGCCTCGCCATGCGGCTCTACACGGACACGCAGCTCTGGCTTGAAGTGAACGTCTTGCCAGACACTTCTGTTTTGAGGATTGGCCTCGCATCAGACGATCGCACGACGAACGAGGATGCAGAACAACTGATCGAAGACAGCAAAGATCCCATGGATGAGTTCTTGGAACTCGGACTTGCTGATGCCGGTTACGAAGACGAGGAGGGTCATCCAGTCGATCACTTTCGCGAGGCAGGAGTCTTTTACTTTGCCACCCCGCTGGCCATGCCGGATATTGCGTCTCTTCAGGGAGAACTCCGCGAGCAGGCAATGCGTCTCGTAGAGGGATACGCGACTGCGTTTGAAGAGCTGATTGAAGATGATTGAGAAAGGGGGAGCGTTGGGGATGGATTGCTGGAGTGACGGAAATCGGTGGGGAGGCATTTGCCGGACGTGACGAGAAGAGACTCCTCTTCCCACTCCTCCATTTTTTATCGGTCCGCCCTTCCCCTCGGAAGCCTGACACCATGAGCCTGGTCGAGAGATTGCTTGATAAGAAGACCTACTATCGCGGACCGGCCGATTTGCCGCGATTGGCTCTGGCTCTGATTTTTTCCTTATCTGCCTTCATTAAGAATCTCGACCCGCTGTTCTTTCTGCAGGTCGTCAATCAGTTTCAGAATCTGCCGATCAAACTGGATGGCTTGATGCCGATTCTTGTGATCTACGGGATCGTTGGGACAGAGTATTCGGTCGCCATCTGCGCACTGTTCGGTCTGTTTTCGCGGATTACCGTGGTGGTGGCTTTTCTACTCAACGGGCTCTTTGTATTCGTGCTGGCGATGCACTGGGGCGAATCCCTCGGCCTGGGGTGTGGCTGCCTTGGCTTTCCGAAAGAGACGGTGGTCGGGCTCGCGGTCTTCTGGAAAAACCTGCTGCTGTTGATAGTGACCGTGCTGGCAGCGATACCAGCTTTCAAGGGACGCAAGCCTGAAGAAGTTGACACGCAAGAGGGATGAGGATCACCTCAAGTTCAGCCGCAACACCAAGGTGGTTGGTGTCCTGGATTTGCCATTAGGGATGTGACGCCGCTTTTTCAATTCGAGAGATTCGGATCGTTCGATCCGCTCCACCACTTCGGAAACCTTGTTCCGGCTGACGACCGCGACGAAGGTAAACGAGTCTTCCGTTCTCGAGTAAGTGAAAGTCGCTCCGACATTCGCAAGGATGGACTGCAGTTTGACACCTGAAACAGAGCCCGACTTGGCAAGGATTTCGACGTGCGGGTCAGACAGACTTTGCGAATTTTCATGTTCCGGTGAGAGGCTTTCCCCTTCATTCACGCGGAACTGACTGCGCGGGCCAATGTACAGCCGTCCGGACTCGAATCGCCGCGGGGAGGTGTTGGAATGTGCTTCGACATTGGGCGCGTTGGGTATGTCTGCATGGAATGGTTCTCTCAACTGCGCTGCCATGTTGTCCGGGTCTTCACCGGGCTGTGCGATCGAGTCCTCATTCTGCCCTTTGCTTTTCGAGCCAGTGGCCGAGTTCTTTTTCTCGTGTCCCGCCAACTCGGTCTGCTTGCTTGAGCCTGCAGGATCCCGGCTGGCCAGAAGGACGATGGCGAGCAACGCGGCGATGCCTGCAGCAATCCATCCGAGCACCCAATTGGGTTGACTGATGTTGGGAGAGCCCTGTTCGCGAATCTGCTGCTGAATGGCGCCGGCCAGTTCCGGTGGCGCTTTCATCTTGGGCAGGCTCTCCACGAGCTCGGCCGCCCTGTCAAGCCCGGCCGCTTCACGGCGGCAGTCGGCATCCTTCATCAACGCCTCAAGCTCCGCTTCTTCTTCGGCGTTGAGCGGGCCGTCGATCTTTTGTGAGTGAAGTTCTTCTGCTCGTTCGGTGTTCATGTTAGAGCTCAAAACCGGGCAGCATTTCCCGCAGTTTAGCTTTTAGTTCGTTGCGGGCACGATGCAGTCGAGATTTGACCGTGCCGACAGGCCATTCGAGGACTTCGGCAATGTGCTGGCATTCCATCTGTTCAATGTGGCGGAGGACAACGACCACCCGGTAGTCTTCGCTGAGCGAATCGATGGCCTCCTGAATAATTTCAAAGGTCTCCCTGCTTGATGCAATACTGTCCGGCGAGAACTCGCCCGAAGGAGGAACTCCAACGGAGCTCTCCCCTCGTGCACCGACCTCCAATGGGACGGTCTTGATGACTTTGCGGGTCTTGGAATGCCGGAAGTGGCTGTAGTAAGCATTGGTCGCAATTCTGTATAGCCAAGTGTAGAAGCCGGAGCTTCCCCGAAACTCTGAGAGCGAATCATAAACCTTGATAAACACGCCCTGCGCAAGGTCTTCCGCGTCGTGTTCATTATGGCAAAGCCTGCAAAGCAGGTTGAAGACGCGGTCCTGATACCTCCGGACAAGCTCGTCAAAAGCCTCCAGTTCGCCTTTAAGTGTCTGCTGTATAAGTATTTCGTCACTTTTGTCGGCCAAGATGCATCTTCCTGGAAATAGGACGCATTTACGGGTTTGCAGGTTCCGGGATGGCGGGCCCGAAAGTCAGATGTGGTCTCGGCGCTCCGCGGCGAGAAGATCCTGACTCGCCCTCCCCAACTGACGTGCCAAGGATCAAGGGCTTAAGAGACCAGAAGCTCGAAGATCCTGGATCGTACGGTGGCCCGGTAACCTGTCAAAGAGGGCCGTTACCGGTCAGGGCCATTAATCTCCTCTTATCACCGCAACCATTCAATACAGGTTGGTAGTGCCCCGGGGAATCGGTAACATTCGCCACCCTTTGGCAGCACAGGAGACAAACCAATGGCCAACATCATCGAAGGCGAGCTCAGTGGCAAGGGCAAAAAGTTCGCAATTGTCGTCAGCCGATTCAATGAGTTCATCACGGGCAAACTGCTCGATTCCGCTCAAACCATTTTTCTGAAGCACGAAGTTGCCGCGGACGATATTGATATTGCGTGGGTGCCGGGCTCATTCGAGATACCGGTGGTGGCGAAGAAAATGGCTGCCGGCGGAAAGTATGCTGCCGTTGTCTGCCTGGGCGCGGTCATCCGCGGCCAGACCTCGCATTATGATTTTGTGGCGGGCGAATCTGCCAAAGGCATCGGGAATGTGGCACTTGAAACAGGTGTGCCGATTATCTTTGGAGTCATCACCACCGAGAACCTTGAACAGGCCATCGACCGCGCCGGTGCCCGTCTCGGCAATCGTGGTGGAGAAGCGGCTCTGACCGCAATTGAGATGGCGAATTTACTCGATAAGCTTCCGTGAAACGTGCATTCAGCGCGGTTTCAATCGAAAACAAACGAAAACGTTGTCTCGTCGATCCGCGACGAGTCAGGTTATTTATTGGGAGTTACCTTTGAGAAAGCGAACACGCGCGAGGGAGCTGGCACTTCAAGCCCTCTATCAGATAGACCTCCGCAAAGACCTTGCGGACACTGAAATCGACCAATTCCTGGAGAAGGAATCAGACGATACCGGGATGTTCAATTTTGCCCGTGACTTGGTCGTGGGATGCCGGGCCAGGCTGGACGAAATCGATGCCTCCATCAAAGAGGTAGCCGAGAACTGGGACATTCATCGCATGGCCGTGCTGGACAGAAACATCCTTCGCCTGGCCGTGTACGAGCTGAAGTATCTCGAGGACGTCCCGCCCAAAGTCACCATCAACGAAGGCGTCGAGCTCGGCAAAAGATTCAGCACTGCCAGCTCGGGGGCATTCATCAACGGAATCCTTGACCGGATAAAGAGAGAGCTCTCAGGCGAATCAGATTCCTGAGCTGCAACGCGGCCACCAAATCTCCACGAGAATATTCATGGCATTGTTCAGCCGAATTAAAGACGGGCTGCGCCGGACCCGCGACAAGCTTTCAAGCATGTTCGGCCTCAAGCGTAAACTCGATGACGACGTCATCGAAGAAATGGAGGAGCTCCTCTACACCGCCGATATCGGCACCGATTACGCAGAACAGCTTTTCGACAAAGCGCGCGATGCCTACGAAAACAAAGAGCTCGAAGACACCGATCAGCTCAAGGATTTTCTAAAAGATCAGATGAAGGAAGCCCTTCGAACGATGGACACCGCAGTCAATATCGCGCCGCAGCCGCCGACCGTCATCCTCATCGTTGGAGTGAACGGTTCCGGAAAGACCACTTCAATTGCGAAGCTCGCAAAACGTTTTCTGGATGATGACAACAAGGTTCTGCTTGGGGCCTGCGATACCTTCCGCGCGGCCGCGGTCGACCAGTTGCAGATCTGGGCGGAGCGGCTCGATGTCGACATCGTGAAGCATCAGCCCGGCTCCGATCCCGCCGCGGTCGCTTACGACGCGACTGAAGCCGCGGTAAGCCGCGGGATGGATGCCCTGATCATCGATACCGCCGGACGACTGCACACCAAAGAGCCGCTCATGCGAGAGCTCGACAAGATAGTGCGGGTGATAAAGAAGAAACTTCCGGACGCACCCCATGAAACGTTAATCGTTCTCGACGCCACCACCGGCCAGAACGCACTGAACCAGGCCAAGACCTTCAAAGACGTGGTCGGCCTCGATGGCGTGATTCTGGCCAAGCTCGACGGCACCGCCAAGGGCGGCATGGTCCTGCCCATTTACACCCAGTTGAATCTGCCGGTGAAATTCATCGGTCTCGGCGAAAAGATGGAGGATTTGGAGCCCTTCGATGGCGACGCTTTTGTGGAAGCCCTTTTCGAGGAATAGCCCATGTCAAAGCCAACTCCGAAACCACTGGCGCCGGAGGAACTCCTCAAGCTCGCGCACGCAGTGATCGAGGCAGACCGCTTCCCGCAATTGGCGACCGTCGATATCGACCAGCCTCGCCTGCGCCCGGTTTCGCCTGTCAAGACGGACGGATTCACCGTTTATGTGGCCAACCTTCGCAGGTACAACAAGACAAAAGAGATTGCGGCCAATCCAAAAGTAGAGCTCTGCTACATGGACGAAGGCCATAACCAGGTCCGCATCACCGGCGAGGCGGAGGTGGTCACCGACCGGGAGATACTTCAGGAAATCTGGGATTCAAATCCTCTACTGCGAAACTACCTCGGGAGCATCGACAATCCGGAGCTCATCGTCTATCGCATCGCGCCAACCCGCGTACGCTTCATGCAGGAATGGGCCCTCGAGTATCACGAAGTGCCGGTTTAGTAGGAACCACGTGATGCGTCATACTCCGCCTCTTCTTTCGAGTTCGTGATGGTCTGATTCCTACGAATCTAAGGCAACAGTCCTGCCTCAAACCACAATGTTCTTGCTCCCATTCTAAGATCGTCATTCAGGTTCAAGGATTCGACTGGTAGGTCAAGACGGGGGAGGGCCTTACGGATTTCAGGGGCAAAGCCCCGGTCGTTTTCCTAGCCCAGCCCATCGGGCGGGGAAGTAATGAAGGACAACCAAAGGGGCAACGCCCCGACCATTTGCAGCAATCACCTGCGGTAAATGGACGGGGCGTTGCCCCTGAATGGCAATCCTTCTCTAATCCCAGCCCGTTGGGCTGGGCGAGGCAAACGACCGGGGCTTCGCCCCTGGCGCATCACCGGCGGACACGCGGCCGGAGCTTCCTGCTCAGGCGTATGAATACCTCTCAGATCTTGATTCCAGGGCCTCGAGGTAGTCCATCATCCGGCCCATCAGATTCGATCGCTCTGATGCGTGCGCGGCATCCGACCAGAGGTTCTTTTTCTCACCTGGATCTTTCTCGAGGTCGTACAGCTCGCCGTACTCCTTGCCGCAGTACCAGGTGAGTTTGCGATTCGCCGTGACCAGAGTCTTCAACCGGAGCCCATTTGGGTCGTCGATGCATTCGATGAGGACGTCCATTCGAACGGGGCCTTCTCCACGGAGCATCGGTAAGGCATCGATGCCGTCGCAATCGCCTGTTTCATCGATGCCCGCGGCCGAAAGCGCGGTTGGAACGATATCGGCCAGGCTGAACATCTCTTGGGCCTTTCTGCCGCCCTCAAATCCTGCCGGCCATCTGATGATCGCAGGAACGCGAATG
>JASLXP010000395.1 GCA_030740295.1 Planctomycetota bacterium | reverse complement strand
TGCGAATGATCGATGCGGATACCGGCGAGGCCTTTTCTGTTGAGGACGGCCCATTTCGAATCCGGCTGGAGCCCGGATGGGGTAGGATTCTTCGGATTGAAAAGTAGAGCAGTGTTGGCTCACCATGCTCCATGCCCGCAGACCTGGAAGTCTGAAGACAAGTGTTGAGTTGCTTTGTCGCCATAAAACCCGATAAGACATTGGCTGATAAACCGGCAGCCTGCCGCCACAATGCTTGCCGGCTGACTTTGTGAGAAATGCCGACCAACGTGTCATCACGTCTGGCCATCTTTCTGACTGCCTCGAGATTGAAGAACCATATGAAAACACTCGAACCAGAAGACCGGATCCGAAACCTTCGCCAGCGCACTGACTTTGGCGCCGAGGTCATCGTTCATGGCTGGCTGCGCACCCGGCGCGACTCCAAGGGCGGCTTTTCATTTCTCGAGCTCAACGATGGCTCGAGCCTCAAGGGCATCCAGGTGGTGGCCGACGGCGAACTGCCGAATTACGAAAGCGAGATTCTCCATGCCGTTACCGGCTGTTCCCTTCGAGTGGTCGGCGAGCTGAAAGAATCCCAGGGCAAAGGGCAGTCGGTGGAGATTCTGGCGAAGTCGATCGAGGTTCTCGGCTGGGTAGAGAATCCGGAGAATTATCCGATGCAGAAGAAGCGGCACAGCATGGAGTTTCTGCGTGAGGTGGCGCATCTGCGGCCCCGTTCGAACACGTTTGGAGCGGTTGCCCGTGTGCGGAACTGCCTGGCCGCGGCAACCCATGATTTCTTTCAGTCCCGCGGATTTCTTTATCTGCATTCGCCTGTCATCACCGCGAGCGATTGTGAGGGTGCCGGTGAAATGTTCACCGTGACGACTCTGGATCCGGCGGACGGTAAACCGAAGAATTTTGAGGAAGATTTCTTCGGAAAGCAGGCTCGGTTAACGGTCAGCGGACAACTTTCTGCCGAGACCTACGCGTGCGCGCTGAGCAACGTTTACACCTTCGGCCCTACTTTCAGGGCAGAGAATTCGAACACCGCCCGCCACCTTTCCGAATTCTGGATGATCGAGCCGGAGATGGCGTTCTGCGATCTCGACGGGGATATGCAACTGGCCGAGGAATACATCCGTCACCTGTGCAAAGCGCCTCTGGAGCAATGTCCCGAAGACATGGACTTCTTCAATCAGTGGATAGACAAGACAGTCAAGGCCACCCTCGAACACACGATTGAAAAGGAATTCGTACGGGTTTCATATACGGAAGCGATTGGGATTCTCGATAAGTCCGGTGAGTCTTTCGATTACCCCTGCGAATGGGGAAACGCCCTGCAGACGGAGCACGAGCGCTTCTTGACCGAAAAGCACTTCAAGTGTCCCGTGATCGTTCACGACTACCCGAAGGAGATCAAAGCCTTCTACATGCGTTTCAACGACGATGAAAAAACGGTGGCCGCGATTGATGTCCTCGTTCCTGGAATCGGTGAAATCATTGGAGGGAGCCAGCGAGAAGAGCGTCGAGAGGTTCTCGAGAGTCGCATGCGAGAATGCGATCTGGATCCTGAAGAATACTGGTGGTACCTCGACCTCCGCCGATTCGGTACCGTGCCGCACGCGGGGTTTGGGCTCGGCTTTGAGCGGGCCGTTCAGTTCGTGACCGGTATGGCGAATATCCGTGATGTCATCCCATATCCAAGGGCGCCGAAGTCGGCGGAGTTCTGATAGCGGATTCGGAAATCGGAGCGCCGAAAAGACTGAACAGGGAGAGAATTACGGGATGCAGAGCACATCTGTGCCCAATGTCTCCATCAACCATTTCCTTGTCGCATCGCTGGTCGGTCTGTGGTTTTAAGAGCAGTAGGGCATTTGGCCCCGCAAAAGAAACATGGAAGGAACCAGAATGTCCAATCTGCATCGACATGGTTATGGCACGGCTGCCTTTCAGGCCCAGACTGTTCCCGTGGTCTATATCGATTTGGCGAGGTATTCACAGATCTCCAGCACGCTTGAGAGCGACGACCGCCTCGGTCCCATTGCCACCCTGCTTCTAAAGAGGCAGATTCGAGAGCTGGTGAGGCGTGCTGTAGAGGCGATCGATTGCAGCTTTGGAGAAGTGTTTATCGAGGGCACGGGCGACGGCGCGATTCTTCTGTTCAGAAATGCAATGCAGGCAGACCGTTTCGGAACAGTGCTCCACGAAATCAGCCAGCTCGAGCACAACCAGTATGCGGAGGAAGAAGTGGACTTCCGCTATTTCCGAATTGGCGTATTTACCGGCAGTGTCATCAGAAGCGGACGTGAAGCATCCGGCGCGGCCATCAGCTTCGCGGCACGGATGGAAACAGCTGCACTAACCGGGGAGATTGTGATGGACGAGCGGACCTGGTCCGCACTGCCCCAAGACCAACGTCAGCATTACGACGACGAGGAGGTCGTGCGTAAAAAAGAGCACGACCCTCCGACCGTGGCGTACAGACGGAAAGTGATCGAGCCCGCCCCGTGGGATACGGCAGAATTCGAAGCAAGAAGCTGGGTCGGGCGGTACGCAGAAAAGAAGACTGGCTGATTCAGGGCGCCTGCCGTTGGCTCTGCCAGTGCGCCAACAGACTACCCGCCTGTTTCGACTCGGCCGGCTGAAGTCGGTCACTACAAACGGGTGCTACTTCTGTTCTTTTTTGTCGTCGCCGGCCGCCTCCATAATCCAGTCCTTCCACAACATCTCGAGAGTTCCCCGGTTGAGTTGGATGAAGGCGGTCTCGAGCGCTTCATCGTATTTGCCAGACTCGGCAAGCTCTTCAATGAAGATTCTGAAGACCTTGGCCACGCGCTTGTCCGGGTAGTTCAGCATGAAGTGAACGAGGGTGTAGCCTTCGGCGTAGTGGAGCGCCTGGTTTTCGTTGTTCCAGTCCGCCAGCGTCACTTGCAGAAAACTCTCCAGGGAAAGGAACGTTCCGTCCTTGATTGCTTTGGGCAAAATCGAAGTGCGGCCCTTATCCAGATCTTTCGGCAGCGAGAATTTCCCCTGTTTGAAATCGCCGGTGCCGTAGTAGGTGGCGAGGCCTTCGTTGAACCACTGCGGGATGGCGCCGATGCCCGGGATCGTCCGGTGCATGAATTGATGAAATGCCTCGTGATACGCGCTCGAGTAATTCTCTTCTTTGGGGAAGAGAACCATTTCGGCGCCCTTTGCCGAATACTTGAAGTAAGCAGCCCAGCCCTCACTGAAATTACTGCAATCTTTCTTCCCATATGCCTGGAATGCCTCCTGATCCTTCAGGCAGCGAACCGTCAGCTTCTTGTTGTCGTGTGATTTTACCTTGTCCCGGATCCTTTCTGACCTTGATAACATTTTCGAGAGCGAAACATAAAAGGCATCCAGGCGGACGCCCAAAGCCACCACCTGCTCCCTGGTGCAGTTGTATTCGATCACGTAGTGGCGCGTTTGCAGAATCAAGGACGGCTTCAGTCTGCGTTCGATATCCGCCGTCTGGTCCGGCTCGGCAAGGACATCGAGCCTGCTCATGATTTGCTGGTCAGTGAACTCT
>JASLXP010000394.1 GCA_030740295.1 Planctomycetota bacterium | reverse complement strand
CCTTCTCCTCACAGAATTCCACATCCTCAGGCTCTCCGTGTCCGCGGTCGACGGCCCAGGCTGCACCTTCCTGAATCAATTCCCGCTCTTCATCAATGGTGACTCCTCTGCCCTCGTTCAAACCACTGCCGCGGCCGGTGCCGCATGGCACCACGCGAAAGAGCTCCTGGACCAGGTCTTCCATGCGATTCTGAATCTCTTTGATATTCAAATGAGTTCGGGCCACACGCACGCCGCAGTTAATGTCATAGCCGACGCCACCGGGAGAGATGACGCCTCCCTGCCTGGGGTCGGTGGCCGCTACGCCGCCGATGGGGAAACCGTAGCCCCAATGGATGTCGGGCATGGCGAGCGAGTACTTTACGATGCCGGGGAGATAGGCGACGTTGGCGGCCTGTTCCGTGCATTTGTCCTGGCGGATGGATTCCATCAGCAGGTCGCTGGCATAGATACGGGCGGGCACGCGCATGCCGCCTGAAGGTGGAATCTCCCACAGGTGCGGTTTGATGCGGTGCAGTTTCACCTCGGGGCCCGGGACGCGGATCTTCTCAAACGTCGAAGATGATTTGCGCTTCCCACCCTTCCGTCGTTTCTTCGATTTCCAACTCATGATAGGTGACGGCCTTGATGGCTCCTTTTACCTGGTGACGGGTAGCATCCAATGGCTCTCCCCACACTTTGCCTCTGGCAGATTGCTCGGTGACTTCAATTAATTCGAACCTGGAAAAAATGATGTCTTCGATCTCCATCAGTGCGAGCAGTCGCTGAAGCCAGCGGACAATGGTGTTCTCGAGGTCGGCGCCGGACGCGTCGATTTCAAATTCCGTTTCGGCCTTGACATCTGACAGATCGACCTGCAGATCGAACAGCGCAAACGACGCGGCTTCAAACAACTCTTCAAGAGATTGCCCGCGAACGCGGATGCCAACGTCGGCTGTGTGATCGAGCTCGATGTATTTCTCCATGCATGCGAGAGTAAAAGCCTTCTCTGCGCAGACTCAAATCGTGCATTGGATTTAACACCAGAACGCGACGCGTCAAGAAGAGTTGGCAGGCATGCTGCAAAACGCTCGTTAGTATTCGCCAGCTACAGATCAGGAGTCTCACCAACCCAACAGATTCAACCATGCTGAAAGCGATTATTTTCGATTGTGATGGCGTGCTCGTGGACAGCGAGCCCGTTCATTTCGACATGTTTCAGAAGGTCCTGGCCGAGGAAGGCATCGAACTGACGTATGAAGCCTACGAAACAAGATACCTGGCCATGGATGACCGCGGTTGTTTTGGCGCTGTGTATCGAGACGCGGAAAGGGAAATGAGTGACGAGCTGCTCGACAATCTCGTCGGTCGCAAAGCGGAATACTTCGCCGGGGAGATGAGTGGCGAGCCACCGACTTTCGACGGCGTGGTGGATTTTGTGCGCGGATCAGCGGCAAAGTATCCGATGATGATCGCATCGGGAGCGCTTGGGCACGAGGTAAAGAATGCCGTCGTCGGGCTTAGTATTTCGGATTGTTTCAAAGGGATTGTGGCCGCAGAGGACGTGGTGAACGGCAAGCCAAATCCAGAGGCGTACCTCACCGCATTGGCGCGGATGAGTGAGGCCGAGTTCGACGGCACATTGAAGGCCGATGAATGCCTGGTGGTTGAGGATTCATTCCACGGGGTAAGGGCTGCGAAATCGGCGGGGATGTGGTGCCTGGCCGTAACGAATTCCTATCCAGCCAGCGAACTTTCAGAAGCCGACTGGGTCACCGAGTCACTACGAGCCTTTGAACTCGGGACCGCTGAGCTGGTGATGAAGTCCTGATACCAGGTCCAGGTGCCCGCCCGCAGACGGTGTGAAAGCGCCTATTGCGATCACTCCTTAACTGGGCCCAACTGAGGCACAAAGGACTCAGAGGGATCGCCGTAGACGAACGGGGGGAGGCCCTCCATTTCAAAAACGCCGACGTGGAAGAGAATTGCTCCCCATACGGAGTCAGTCTGATCGGGCTTGGGCCGGATGGTGATCCACTCCGGATTCATGCCGTCGAGGCGCATGTATTCCTGGCCGTCGGGGCCGAGGACGACCGGCTGTCCGTAGAGCGCGGCGAACCTGCGGGGAGTGATACGCAGTCGGAAGCTCTCCACTCCTTTGGGCACGTAGAAAAACACGTGCCCTCCCCAGAAGGTGAACTTCGAGAGGCGACAGGCGACCTTGCCGAGGTCGGGGCTTTCCACTCCCCATTGGCCCTGCACGTCGCCTCCTTCGGTGGGGACGTTGATGTCGAGCCGGTAAGTGCCTGTCTGACCGTCCCTGGGAACTGGCAGGTCAACTTTATAGCCGAGGGACCGCATCTCCGAGGAACGCACGTTCCGTTGGATCGCCACCTTGCCGTCCGGGGCGGTGACCTTGACGTGTCCCTTCACCTTTTTGCTGCCGCGAAAACTCAGATGGAGACGGATGAGGAAGTCCCGGTCCTCATCTTCCCGGAAGTAAACGGGGCCTCGCTCATATAGAAAGAGGATTGGCTGGGTGCGTCGTTCGATGCTGCCGTGTCTGGATTCGGCAAGGGCCTGATAATGGAGGAAACCCGGCACCTGTCGCATGAGGCGCGTGAAATGGACCTGGTCGCCGTTGGTCACGCGGCCGCGAAGCTCTGGATCGGCGGACAGATTCATGCTGCTGGCGTGCATCTCCAGCTTGCCTTTGCCCCAGGCGATGTACTTCGGGTCGCCGGTCAATTCATAGGCGTGGCCGAATACATAGAGGGCCGGATAGGAGTTCTTCGTGCCGAGTGGCTTACCGATGATGTTGTCAGCGA
>JASLXP010000393.1 GCA_030740295.1 Planctomycetota bacterium | reverse complement strand
CCCCCCATCCAGTGTCCCGGCTTCGGTCATGTTCATTCGAAAAAAGGAGGCATTCCTGTAATGCATCTCCGCGTATCTGATCATCTCGGTATCAAGATCGATGCCAGTCGCATCCACGCCGGCGTCGGCAAACCTGGTGGTATAGAGTCCCGTGCCACAGCCCACGTCCAGGATTCTTGGGTCATCGCCTCGTAGATGACTCTCCAGGAAATCGAACGTGGCCTGTTTGAAGGGAAAAACGGATTCGTAGTAATCCGCGAATGTTGAGTAGAACGACATCGTAGAGACCTGTCGGTGAGTATTGAACTGCTCCGGGCCCGCATTACAGACGAGGCTCCCATTCTCGCACGTGATGAAGAGTCGCCCCTCGGTCGCGGCTATCCGTTGAAGATCGGCGGGGAGTCGAGCTTCAACGCGGACATTCTATCGCCAGATTCGGCTGATACGGCCCGAAGCAGGCTCCCTTCCTTCGAAGGAGCCCAGGGGATGGTTCGGATGTTGAAGCCCAGGTACGGTCTCGGGGTCTGACGCAGCTTCCCCCATTCCCAGCTTGAATCACCAGGACACAGCATCTTCTCCGCATCCGGCTCGACTTTCCAGGCGTGCCGGATGTCCGGAGTGGTCTGCAGGGCCTCAATGTCGTAACGGCTATCCCATTAGCCCCAATAGCTGAGAGCCTTCTGCTGTCGCTGAGCCTTGGGGTAGGTATTTTCGGTCCCTTGTCGATAAACAGGGGAGCATCTAATGTGCCTCCAGCCTCGCCCTGCTCTGCTGACCAGCCAAGGCATTGGCGATGGTAACCATGGACAATCGAGACCATCCCATGACTACAGACCGCGCCCGGACACTGACACTTACGTTCCTGTGTTCTCTGGCAGGCGTCAGCCTGCTATCCGCCGAAGATTTCGGGCCAACACGTGCAGCCTGGTGGCTGACTCAGGACGATGTGGTGCCCATTTCTGACCTCCTCAACACGGCCGGGCCAGGCAAGCCTGTGAAGTTCGTGGACCGCGTCGGTGGCTTTCACATGTCCAGCGAAGGTCGTGCGCTGCTGATTACCGGTGAGTTTCCCGAGGCCAACATCTGGCGTTTCGATCTGACCACGTTCGACGATCAGTTCGACATGAGTCGGACCTATACCGTGTGGGGCCATTGCGCGTACCCCAACCCCGACTCCATCTGGACCCGCAGGTTTGCCAAGCTCCTGGCCGACCCGGAAAAGGCCCTGACCCATACCGGCCCCTGGGAGACCCACAACAGCAAGTGGAAAGTGCCGACGGCCCGTATCGGACTGGACGGCCAGCACGTGTACACCTCCTGGTTCGATCTGCCCAGTCTGGCGGATCAGGCAGCCGGCCGGGTATATGCCAGCTTTGCACTCGACATCGGGACGCCCGGCAAACACACGATACGCGTCTCGCTCGAGGACTTCCCGCACCACACTCGTTGGCGCCTCCCCAGCAGAAGGAAGACCAAGCCGGAGATCGAATACAGCATCAACCCACTGCGCCCCCACCACATTGACTCCATCGCTATCGGCATTGACGAGCGCGTACGCATGATCCCTGACATAGCACTGCGCCCGGAACTGAAGGGCAAACACCCGCGGCTGGAGAACGCCAGACCAGTGAAGAAAGAGAACCTCGGCATCAAGGACGTGGAGCGGATGCTGATCCACGTTGACACCGAACGCGGCAAGCTTTGGGAATACAGCGATGACGCGGAGTCGATGGCCTCTGAGAACGATATGGATTCCGGTAAACACGCGGTCGGTTGTGGACGCGAATACGATGCCCACGTGAACCATCTCAGCCCCGAGGCTCGGAAGGAGTGGGATCGCATTTACCACCATCGCTTCAACCAGTATTACAACTTCTTCGTCTTGCAGCGGAACTACCATCCCACCGGATACGCGCAGAACCACAGCTCTTGCACGATCATTGGCCTGCTCTATGCCGGCATGGCCTGGGACCGACCCGAGGGCCTGAAGTGGCTGCGTTGGGGGATCATGACCTGCCGCAAGCGCGTGGAACTGCTCGGCAAAGATGGTGGCGTGGAGTTCATGAATGAGAGCCGTTCCTACGGTCTCCGCTACTTCCAGGCGCCCATGGCCTTCATCAAGTACAGCACGGGGCTCGACATCACGAAGGACGAGCCTTTCTTCCAGAACGAATGGCGGTACGCGCTGCACAACACCAACCGATTCCCCATAGACCCGGACCGCAAGCCTGAGCATCTGCGATTCGTGAGGAAGAAGGGGAAGAAAAAGTCCGCGAACCCCAACGTCCCCATCCCCGCGGGCATCACCGCGGAGATAACGCCCACCGACTGGCACTTCGATGACGTGGATCAAGTCTACATGCGATCCGACTGGGGCGACGATGCCTGGCGTGCGAGGTTGTGGGCAGGCACCGTTTTCGGAAAGAGCGCAAAGATCGCGAAGCGATACAACTGGGCTCACTGCCGGGTCAACCACGGCTCCTTCGTCCTGAGTAAGGGCCTGGATAACATCGTCCTCGAAACGGGGGCCACTCGGACCTATCGGAAGGGCGCGGGCAACAACAACTGCATCCTCATCAACGACACGGATCAGTGGGGCGGCGGACAGGTATGGCACCCCAAACTAGAACCGGAACAGATCTCGACCGTCGAGTTCTTCGCGGACGGCTCTCTGATGGCCGCGACCCGCGCCGATCTGACCAACGCCTATCCTCCTGAGGCCAGGGCCAAGGCCGTCTCCCGCTGCCTCATCCGTCTGAAGCCGGACCATTTCCTCGTGTTCGACCGAATCGAGACAGACGGACCCGGCAAAGCAGAATGGCGTTTCCACACGCCCTTCCCGGAACCGATGGAGCCCGCGTCGCGTTACACAGCGTTCGGCTACAAACGCTTGCCGCGCCCCCGCGGCAGCAAGGGGGGCACCTACGAGGAGCACTTCGTGAAGAAGGAGGAGGTAAGCTGTGAGATCGCGTTCCTCCGCCCGGACGTGAAGGCGACCATTGCCATGACGGACACTTATTACCGCTATGGTCTGTTCGCCCTCCCCCAACGGCACCTGAAGATCACCCAGAATGCAGAGAAGCCGCAGGTCCTGCTGACCGCATTCGCTACTAAGCTGTTGCTGCGCGAAGAGAAGAGCGCGTACGTCGGAAAGTCAGGGCCCGTCACCTGGACCGTTCTGGTCGGCGGCGGGTCATCGAACGGGCTCGAATCCGACGCTCATCTGGCCATCGCCGCGCACGACACAGAGAAGGGAATGACCGAAGTTCTGCGGTTCGGAGGCAAACGTCTGTCCTTCAAGGGCGTCTCCATCGGCGGCAGATCCCCCGACGTTTTCGGGGTCATGGATGAAGGGAAGCTTAAGCAGTCCACAGAGACGTTGAAGCGTTAGCTTTCGGCAGGCAATCTCCAACCTGGCCTGACTTCGGTGAATGAGGTCACCAAGACCGACGGCCTGAGCTTCGCCCCTCTTCTTGAAGGACGCATGGACGAACAGGAGGCACAAGGCATCCCTCTGAGCCGCTGGAACTCTATGACACCGAGGTCGACGTAGCGAGCCAGTTCGACGTGGCTGCCGAGCACCCAGGAGTATCCCGGCAGGTCGCGGACAGCGAGTGGTACCTGAACCCCGGCGAGGCGGACGAGCATTTTGCAGCTAAGACAGCGCGCGCCGAAGCAGAGGGATGCATCCAAAAGGATGTCCGAGCCAACACAGAGTACCGGGGCTCCAACGGCCGGAACTTGCCCACACCCCAGAATGTCTGCGTCGATCCTGGCATTCCTGACTGACACGGTACGCTCCGACCGGGGGCAGGCCGATTCCGTGGCGTGGTGTATCCACATCCAGGGCCGTAGCCGCGGGCTGCCACCAGCCTGTGAGCTCATATTGTCTGCTTGGCTCACAGGCTGGCAGAATCCTTCGTAAGAAGCCCAATGGGCGTTTTATAATGCAAGCTTTAGCGTGTTCTGTCGCTGCCGGAAACACGCTGAAGGGCGCACCACAAAACGATCTGCGAAATGTGAGGGTTCCTTAATCCAGATTTTCACACACGAAGTCCAAAGAAAAGGACTTCTTACGAACGAATCTGGCAGCCTGCGAACACTGGTTGGCGCCAGCTTGTGGACTGCAAGCCGTCAGCTTGCAGCTACGATGGGCGCGCAGAAGTTTCAGATACATCTTTAACCCGGGCCTTCCGTGAAGAAGCTACCAATCGTTGTCATTGCCCTTCTGCTTGCCGCAGTCGCCCTCTGGCTGGCATCCTCAGGAAAGACGGTCGTTCGTGAGGCCACCTTTCCATATAGAGCGGAGTACGTCGGACGACAGAAGTGCGTGGAGTGTCACGCTCAGCAGGAAAAGGATTGGCTCGGCTCGCACCACGAACGGGCCATGCTGGAGCCGACGGCCGAAAACGTGCGCGGCGATTTCAATGACATGGAGGCGACGTTTTACGGCGTGACCTCGAAGATGATTCGAAAGGGAAACGACTACCTGGTCACCACCGAAAACCAGCAGGGGGAGATGGAGACCTTCAAGGTCAAATACACCTTCGGCTGGGAACCTCTGCAGCAATACCTGGTCGAGTTCCCCGATGGCCGCCTGCAGGTCTTACCCCTCTGCTGGGATACAGAAAAGAAGGAGTGGTTTCACATCTATGCGCACGAAAAGATTGCGCCGGATGATCCATTGCACTGGACGCGCTCCATGCAGAACTGGGATCACATGTGCGCGGAGTGTCACTCTACAAATGTGGAGAAGAGATTTGATCTGAAGACGCGTCGATTTTCGACCACGTTTTCCGAAATAAACGTCTCGTGCGAAGCCTGTCACGGCCCGGGCGGAAGGCACGTCGAGCTGGCGAACCAGAAATCACCGAACTGGGAGACACCCGAAGGCTATGCGATGGCAGAGCTCAAACGCGAGCCCCGCAGGCAGATCGAGACGTGCGCCAAATGCCATTCACGAAAGACCATCACGTTTCCGGGCCATCAGCCCGGCGCGAGTTTCTACAATCATCACCTTGTCGAACTCCTCGAACCGTGGGCCCCGGAAGCCGGACAGCCGGTCTATCACGTGGATGGGCAGATCGATGACGAGGTCTACGTTTACGGTTCGTTCATTCAGAGCAAGATGTATCACAACGGGGTCCGCTGCACGGATTGTCACAACGCGCATACCGCTCGCCTGCACGCTGAAGGCAACGTCCTGTGTACTCGATGCCACGCGCCGAAGCCGGAAAACCTCAAGGTTTACGATGCGCCAGAACATCACCACCATCCGCCGGGGAAGGGCAGGCTCTGCGTTGAGTGTCACATGCCTGAGAAAACCTACATGGTCGTAGACCCCCGCCGCGATCACAGCCTGCGCGTGCCGCGGCCCGACCTGAGCGTAAAGCTCGGCACGCCCAACGCCTGTAATAGATGCCATACAGATGAGTCCTCCCGCTGGGCCGCAGACTGGGTCGAGAAGTGGTTCGGCCCGGAGCGACCCAAAGACCACTTTTTCGCTGAGACCATTGCCGCGGCCAGGAACAATAAACCGGACACTGAGGAGGACCTCATTGGCATCGTGAGAGACAAAGATGCGAGTACATTCGTGCGCGCCAGCTCTCTTCTGTTGCTGCGACGCTACCCGGGCGCCGAGGGCCGAAAGCTCGCGCGGGAATCGCTCGCGGATCTGGAACCGATGGTACGCATCGCTGCCCTGGCCAAGCTCAGCGAGGGCCGGCTCTCCAGCGAGAAGAAGTACATGCTGCCGCTGTTACGCGATCCGATCGCATCCGTTCGCACTGAAGCGGCCAGGATTCTTACGAGCATTTCGAGGGGACTGACCGAAGAAAGCCGGAACGACTTTCAGCGGGCATGGGAAGAACTGCAGGCACGATTCCAGGCGCATCTGGATCGCCCGGAAACTCACCTCGCCATGGCCATCGAATACGAGGGACTGGAACAGATGGACAAGGCGGTCGAAGCCTACAAGCTGTCCCTCGACATCGACGAGCTCTTCGTGCCTTCACGCTTCAACCTGGCCACGCTCTACAGCCGGCAGGCCAAAAGCAAAGAGGCGGAGAAACTGCTGCGCGAGGTCGTTCGCCTGCGTCCGGACATCGGCCACGGCTTTTATTCGCTCGGACTCCTCGTGGCAGAAAATCCTCAACGGCTGGAGGAGGCCACCGAACACCTCACGAAAGCTGCCGACCTCATGCCACGGCATCCGCGCGCTCACTACAATTGCGGTCTCGCGCTCTGGCGGCAAGGCAACACAGAAAAGGCCGCTGAGTACCTGTTGACGGCACACGAGCTGGCCCCGCAGCATCCGGACTATCCATTCTCGCTCGCCCAACTCCTGGCCCAGCAGCGCAAATGGAAGGAAGCGCTGAACTATGCACGCATCAGCGCGGAGCTCGCCCCGGGCGAGCCACAGCGAGTGCAGCTTTACCGGCAAATTGAAATGTCGTACAGGCAGCAGCGTTGAGTGAGCTCATTTTCCCCCGTTGAGAGAGTCTCTATTTTTGTCATCCTGTCCAGCCCTGAAAGCAGGAACAGACGTTAGAGGAGAAACAGATGCAACAGACAGAGGAATTGGAATTCAAACCCGATCTCCAGGAGGCGAAGCGATACTGGCGTGCGTTCTGGGCACACGAAATCATCGACCGGCCCTGCATCCATATCACCGCACCCAAAGATGGGCCCAGGCCCGAGCAGTCACCTTTCTACATGGAAGGCAGCGATGGAAACTTCGACGAGCCCGTCGAGCGCCTGGTCGAGTACCACGCCCATACCTACTGGGGTGGAGATGCCATCCCGAATTATTGTCCCAGCTTCGGCCCGGACCAGTTCTCGGCGTTCCTCGGAGCGGACCTGGAATTTCTCTCGCCCAATCGGGGCACAAGCTGGTCAGTGCCGTTCGTAGAAAACTGGGAAGACGCACTGCCGCTGAGCATCGATCCGGAGAATGAATGGTGGGGACGGATGCTCGAGTTCGTAAAGCGGATAGCCGAGGCGACCGTGGGCAAGATGATTGTTGCCCATCTCGATCTCCATACCAATATCGACGCGCTATCCGCCATTCGCGGCCCGCAGCAGCTCTGCGAGGACCTCCTGGACTGTCCGGATCTCGTCGACCGCGCCATGCAAAGCGTCCGCTCCCTTTTCGCTCCGGCCTACGATGCCATCTACGAAGCCGGGGACATGGCCCGCCGTGGATCGATGTGTTGGATTCCAACGTACGGGGAAGGCAAAGTCCTGACGCTGCAATGTGACTTCTGCTGCATGATCGGCCCGGCCATGTTTCGCCGCTTCATCCTGCCCGCACTCGAAGAGGAAGCTGCCTTCCTCGACCACTCCATCTACCACTACGACGGGCCGGACGCACTGGTTCATCTCGACGACATTCTGGGTATCGAGGCCATCGGTGCCATCCAGTGGGTGCCCGGTGCCGGGAACAGGCCATTCATCGAGTGGATGGATCTGCTGAAGAAGATTCAAGAAGCAGGGAAGGCGGTATGGGTCGCCTGTTCGCCGAGCGAGATACCTGTCTACCACCGAGAGCTCAGACCCGAACTGGTCTTTTATACCTCCCACGCAAAGACCCGGAAGGAGGCGGACGACACCGTCGAATGGCTGCGGAAAAATACATGAGCCGCATCTCTCATCGGCCCTCGGCACGGTGATTCTTTTGTGGGAGCGTTAGAGAGCAACATCGTTCGCGGAAGCAAATCTCTCAGCGCTTTCACGCGATCCATGCATCAGAGCCGGGTTGTTTGTGCAAGCGGGCTAACCGTCTGTTTCTTCTTGTCTATTCTTGACTGTCACTTTTATCTCGCGCCTCATGAAGCTTGCGAGCACGGCCAGCACGATGGCTATCTTGACTGCGGAGAGCCACGAGATGTCTCTGGCGACCAGCCCCTGTTCGACGGCACCTGGGAAGAGGTCCACCACCGTCCATGCCCAGAGCAGCTTTATGATCAGCAGGAATACTGCGAAAGCAACGAGGGCGACGGAGATTCCGCCGATGATGATGGATGCGATTCGTGACTTTTCCATGAGTAACTCCGCTTGGGTTGCGCGATGGTCCGGTTATCAACTCACCCCTGAGCTTCCTTCACCATGTTTGCATTCGGCAGGAATGCGCCGATGCCCTTGAGCCGTTGTTGAAGCTCCTGCACGTCCACGCCGCGCGAATCGACGTCTCCTTCGACCATCATGGCGGTGGCCATACCCGCGGCCTGGCCGGTAATGTAGCAGCCGGGCATTACTCGAATGGATGCCTGAAGGCTCCGATCCGAGCTCACGCATCGGCCGGCGACCAGCACGTTCGACAGGCCCGCCGGAGTGAGTATGCGGTAGGGGATGCCGTAGCTCTCGCCTGTGCCAAGCCGGAGGGATGTGAACTCCTTGTGGAACTCCTCGTAGCTTTCTTTGTCCGGACGGGCGATGTGGATATCTACCGGATAGGAGTACCGGCCAATCTCATCCTCGAAGACGGCCTTCGTTTTAAAGTCCTCGATGTTCAGAACGTAGTCCCCCATAATCCGGCGGGTCTCCCTCACTCCCATGAGTGAGCCCGTGGCGACCAGCTCCATCTCTTCGAAACCTTTCAGATATTCCTTGTAATACTTTTCATATTCCAGCAGCGACTTGCGTCCCCACAGATATGCCTCGGTAAGTGAGCGCTCATCCGTGCCGTCGAGCTCGAAGGTGTGTCCGATGTTCCCGCCGCCGACTGTTTCGCCGACACGCCACATGCCCGGCAAGTGCCGGTCCTCGAGGGTAAAGACGCCGTCTTTGAAAGCTTCTTCGATGCGGCTGTTGCCGGTGCTCAATCCGCTGCCGCGCACCCGCTGCCAGTTGATCCCGGCCCAGAGGCTGCAGAGCGTGCCGGGCATCATGTGACCCGCTTCATCGCCTTTTTCACTGGTGGCGCCGGCAAGAACAGAAAGGTCCCCATCGCCCGTCCCGTCCACGAACGCTTTGGCCCGAATGGCGAACAGCCCCGACTTGCCGGCACAGATGACTTCGCTCACCCAGCCGCTGTCAACGGTGACATCGATGACGTTCGTGTGGAAGGTGAACTTCACACCGGCTTCCTGCAGAAGTCCATCGTAGGTACGTTTAAGCACTTCTGCGCGAATGCCCACACCGTCGGCGGGGAATGTGCCCGCCTGCGATCTGAGCGAATCCAGAATCCGTCTGCCGATGCCGTCCGCGAGGAAGTTCTCGCCATCAGTGAACTGCATGAATACAGGGACCATTCCGGCCGTTCCCATACCGCCGAGGCAGGTGTGGGCCTCAGCAAGGTAGACTGACTTTCCCTGTCCGGCGGCAGCGAGAGCCGCTGCGACCCCGGCCGGCCCGCCACCGGCCACGAAGACGTCCACCTCATCTCGAACAGTCACGCTGCGTTGGTAAGAGATGCTCTGGCTTGAGTTCATTTAGCTTGCCTTCTTAATGTCTTGGATCGCCTGCTCTGCATCTTCTCTGCTCTCGAAGCGGGGCAGGACCAGGAGCAGTCCATCGGGCCCGAGCTCCCGGGTGAGCATGACGGCTTCTTCCACCGTGCATCCAATATGGAGGCAGAGCTTTCGTTTTCGGATTTCGCGGAATGCCTCCAGCCATTTCATCGCCTCACACTCGCCGGGCTCAGGATTCCACTGAATGCCGTTGAGCTTCGGCAAACTGCAGAGCGAGTCCAGGAATCGCAGTTGGCAGACGCCGTCGAGGTGGTAAAGGGAAAAGTCCATACTGTCCGTCATGCGGCGAAGGTCAGGCATGATCAGGCGATCGAACATTCCCGGGGAGAGCATGACTGAAAAATCGCACTGGGCGGCTTCAAATTTTCCTTCCGCCATCGCGCAGAGCCAGGCGCTGGTATCCCCGTAACCAAGCTCGCAGACGAGCCGGTAGAAGTGGTCGTGGCACTCGATGTAAAGGCTGGTAAGGGCATCGCACCACTCGCAGACTTCACAAGGGCGCTCCACCACGTCGAGGCAGAGCTGTTCGGGAGTGCGAAACTGTGACAGGTTGGTTATGGCGTCCAGCATGACGGGCGGGTTCACAAACCCACGGTCACCTACAGTCTCGGCGACTTTCCGGACACACTTTTCCAATTTGCCGGCGACAGGATGGCTGGCATCGAATTGCGGCAGGGGCCGTTCCCACAGGCCGGGGATTTCCTCAATCCAGGCGGAGTTGCTCACGTAGTGATAATTCGCGCCGGCCAAGGCTGCCGCGGTCACCAGGAGGCTTCCGAACCCGATCGTTGCTGCGGGCATGGCTTCGGCCAGGTAGATGGTGTTGTTCAACTGCAGGTCGGCCTGCCGGGCATGCCACTCCGGCAGCAGGTCTTTCTCTTTCAGACTGAGCCCATCGAAAGGACAAGGCCCGTTTTCGGGTTCCGGCTTCGCGGCCGTCACATGCAAAGCCGGGCGGCCCATGCTCGAGCCTTCCCAGAACGCTCGAAGCCGCTCCCGTGCGTCTTCTTCATTTTCTTTGATGGAAAAGCTCATTGGCGTTGTTTCCTATAAGCCATTCGTTTTTCTGAATTTGTCTGAAGCCTTTTCCTGGCAATTCGTTGGAGTTGCTGAATACTCACCTTCCACACGGTTTGGCCCAAGGTTCGCCAATGCGCCTCTGCCTCGCAGAGATTGCCGGTCGGCAAGAAAAAACTTCGCAAGACTCGCCCAGTCGATGCATTTCTTGCGGACTTGTTCGGGCGTACGTGGGCAAAACACCCAAAAAAGCGAATCCAGTGCCTCAACTTCATCGATGAAACCAAACACAGACACCACAACCGTGCTCGGTATCGACGCGGGCGGAACTTACACCGACGCCGTCCTTTACGATGCACTCGCAGGCCGCGTCCTATCCAAGTGTAAAGCCCTTACAACGAAAGCGGATCTGACGGTTGGCATAGCAGAGGCCGTTGATAATCTGGATCATGTGCCGTTCCAGGATGTGAAATACGTCGCCGTCTCAACGACCTTTGCTACCAACGCACTTGTCGAGGGGGTAGGCGGCACGGTCGGTCTTCTCGTGCTTCGCTGCCCCGGTTTTGAGGAGGACAGCATCTCGCACGCTCCAACGTCCGTGCTGAACGGCCGGCTCTCCATCAGTGGCGAGGTGCTGGAGGATCTCGATGGGGCCGATGCCCACCGGGCCGTTGCTGAGCTGCTGGAACGGGGCGACGTGGAAGCCCTTGCCGTTTCAGGTTACGCCAGTGTGCGCAATCCCTGCCACGAGCTTCAGGTAAAAGAAATCATTCGGGAGCTTTGCGATCTGCCGGTGGTCTGCGGACACGAGCTTGCTTCCAGCCTCGGTTTCATCAAGCGCGCCGATACTGCTGTCTGGAATGCGCGCCTGCTTCCGCTGATTGGCGAGCTGATCGAGAGCATTCGACTGATCCTGGGGCGACGAGGCATCGAAGCCCCCCTGATGATTGTGAAGGGTGATGGATCCCTGCTGGCCGAATCGCTGGCCATGGAGCGCCCCATCGAAACGATCCTTTCGGGACCGGCGGCCAGCATCATCGGTGGACAGAAGCTCTGTGGCCTGGACGACGCGTCCATTGTCGACATGGGTGGAACGACGACCGACATAGCACGGGTCCGAGGAGGGCGGCCCGAAGTGAACGAAACGGGCGCCATGGTCGGCCGACACCAGACAAGCGTCTCCGCCGCGGCGGTTTTGACCACTGGCCTGGGCGGCGACAGCCGGGTTGCCGTCAATCGCACGGGAGAGTTTGTCATTGGCCCCAGGCGCGCGGTTCCCCTTTCCTGGCTTGGCAGCCGTTTTCCGCAGGTTACCGGCTCTCTTCGCTCGATGAAGAAAAAAGAAGAGCAGGATGAAGAGGCGGGACCGCCGGAGTTCCTGATGCTCCAGCGTGAAAGCGACACGCCGCTGTCTCCTTCCGAGCAACAAGTCGTCGATGCGCTACGTGAACGCCCGCAGACCAGGCAGGAGCTATCCGTATCACAAGGCAAGACGCACTGGAGATTTCTGGATACGGAACGGCTGGAGGTATCCGGCCAGATTCAGGTCGCCGCAGTGACACCGACGGATGCTCTACATGCGCTGGGGAGGCTGGACATGTGGGATTCTGAAGCTGCAGAGCTTGGCATCCTGATTCTCGCTTTTCAGCTTGGAATAGAGCCTGGAGAGATGGCTGACGGAATCATCGAAAGGGTCCGGCGGAGACTGTTCCTGTCGCTGCTCCAACGGAGCTTCACGCAAAATGGAAACGGCAAACTGCCGGGATGCCGCTCCTGTGAGGAGTTGCTCGATGCGATGTTCGATGCCGATGGTGAGGATTATGTGACCTCGATTAGTCTCCGTCACCCCGTTGTGGCCCTGGGTGCGCCGGCCGGAGCGTACTTCCCGAAACTCCAGACCGTACTCAATACGGAGATTATCATTCCCGACCATGCGGAGGTGGCGAATGCGGTTGGGGCAGCCGCGGGCAACGTCTTTGTGGAGGTGGAGTGTCTCATCCAGCCGCGAAGGTCCGGAGGGTTCGTTTTACACACCCCCGAAGAGCGCATCGAATTCGATGGGTACCAGGATGCCATCGAAGCGGGCAGGGAGAAAGTCGTCACCATCCTGAGCGCCCGTGCGGAGCGTGCGGGCGCCGGGGAAGCAGTTCCACATGTAGATGTCATCCATCAGAAAGCGACCACCAGCACGGGCGAATCCCTGCTGCTCTCGACCCGGGTCCGAGCGCGCGTGGTCTCGGCTCCAACTTTCCAGCCGAATGGAGATCCCGAGCAGGGATAGGTGCTGAGAAATTTGCTGCTGTACTTCTGCGCGGTGTGCGTGTCACTTCTTATCGCAGCCTGACGGCCGCAACCGGAATCTCTGTCCTAATCTTCGTCCTGACGTCTGGTCCGTAACCATCTGAGATCATTAGGAAGACAAAGATTAAGACGAGGATTAAGACGAAGAAACGTACACGCACACGGGGCAGACTTTCACGAGTAGATCTTTAATGGGTGCACGAACTGTTTGCGGGGTGAAAACTGCCGTTCACTGCAAAGCTGCGCGCATGTAGAATAGGCTTCCAGCCTGTTCCGTTTGAGAGGCTTTGCGATTGGCAAAAGATTACAGGACTGAACGGCATTTGTGGCTTGCGCCACAGATGCCTGGACAGGCTGGAAGAAGATTCGTTCGTAAAAAGTCGATTCTGAACACTGGTCGCCCCGAAGGGGCCAAACATATCAGCCCAGGGCAACGCCCTGGGTTATGAGGAAGGGTTACCCTTGAGCCCTGAAAGGGCGGCACGAATCGCTGAGAGGCATCCTGTTGTGTCGCCCTTACAGGGCTAGGACTGTCTTTTCTCCCTGTTCCCAGGGCGTTGCCCTGGGCTGATATGTTTATGGCCTTTCAGGCCGAAAATCGGCTGATGTCGACCTTTTGCCAAAGAATCTGGAAGCCTATCCTACGAAGTGTCCTGCGAGGCAGTTTTTGCCCCGCAGACAGTTCGCACACCCATCTTCAATCTAGGTCTGGAATAATTGCCATGACACCCAAGCAACTGATGTTGGCGGCCATCGAGCATCGGCCCGTTGAGAGACTGCCGGCCGCGACCTACAACTTCCATCCTCTTCGCTCTTTCTCGCAAGAGCCGGCCTACCAGCCCATGCTTGACGCGCTGTCGAATGCTGAGGGCGTCGGCATCCTCTGCAAGTGTTCCGCCCGGCGGCAACAAGGGGAAAGGGACGAGCGAACGACCGTGGAGCGGCAGGACCTCGGCGATAAGAGCGTGACGACAACGCGAATAGAGACACCGAAAGGACCATTACAACAGGTTTTTCAGAAGCCCCTGGGCCAGCCGGGCTACCGCATGGAACCTTTTATCAAGGACGACGCAGATGTTGCCCGGTTGCTTTCTCTGCCATCGGAACCGGCCCAGAACGATCTCACTCCGGCCAGGGAGTTTCATGATGAGCTCGGGGAATTGGGGCTGGCCTACGTTTCTTACAGTGACCCGTTTTATTCGGTCGCTCACTGGTTCGACTTCGAAGATTTCGTGATGCGCTGCGTCGTTGACCTTTCCGTGATCCAGGAGCTTGTGGAGAGGGAGTTCGAACGAATCAAGTCCGAGCTCGGAACGACACTGGCTCAGTCCGGCGGATGTGACTTTCTCTTTTACACAGGCGGCCCGGAAGTCGCGACGCCGCCCATGATGGCCCCGAAATATTTCGAGCTACTTGTCACCCCTTATCAGAAAAGTCTGGTGGCGATGATAAAGGCCGCGGGCCAGCACGCTTCGATACACTGCCACGGCCGGGTGAAGGAGGTCTTCGATCAGATTCTCGATATTGGCCCGGATGCTCTGGAACCTCTCGAGCCGCCGCCCCAGGGAGATATCAGTCTTGCTGAGGCATTGAGCCGCGCAGAAGGTCGCCTTTGCCTGATGGGTTACATCCAGGACCAGGATTTCTACCTGTCCGCGCCCGGCGAAATGACGCGGAAAGTTGAAGACATCGCAGAGATCGTGAACGGGAGAACCGGCTACATCATGAACCCGACGGCGACTCCTTTCATGCATCCCCCGCCGGACCAGTTTGTCCGCAATTACGTGGAGTTTCTTGAAGCGGCGGGGCGCGGCGGCCAGGACGTCTCAAGTACCTGACGACAGTGGATACTAGGTCAAGACGGGGGTGTCTTTACGGATTTCAGGGGCAAAGCCCCGCCGGTTTGCCTAGCCCAGCCCGGCGGGCTGGGAAGTAATGAAGGACAACCAAAGGGGCAACGCCCCGACCATTTGCACGACTGACCTGCTGCAAATGGTCGGGGCGTTGCCCCTGAAAGGCAATCCTTCTCTAAACCCAGCCCGTTGGGCTGGGCTAGGCAAACGACCGGGGCTTCGCCCCTGAACAAGAGGACTCCCATTTCTTGAATCCGTAAAAACTCTCCCGTCTTGACCTACCAGAGGCGCTCAGGCTCAGAGGAGAAAGTAACTGTTCAGAGCTGGCGCCTGAAAATGTCAGGAGATTCCATGCTTCTCCTTCTGTTCTTCACGACAACATGGATGAGCACATCGCAGGCTCTTTCCATCGCTCCGGTCACTTACACTCAGGAGTACCCGAACGGCAAGTTCCTCTTTGTCATGCTTTCACCATTGCCTGTCGATCAGGAGATCCAGTTTTACACGAACGATCCCGGCAGGAAGGAACAGGTCCTGGAAATTCGTCGCACCTATCCCCGAAGCGGTCTTTACCGAAATGATGGCTCGAAGGATCTTCTCTGGCCGGTCGGCTGGTGGCGCCCGGCCGTCCTGATAGCGAATGACGGAGTACATGCCGCTTCAGTTGGACCATATGGTAATCCCGCGGTCACGTTCTATCGATACAGGCCGTGAATTTCGGCATTATGAGGTAAGTGACCTCATTGATTTCCAGTTTCTACTGGATCATGGCTTGGGCTTTCCTGCATGGGAGGCCTCCCACCACATGGACGCTACGGGGATGAAGCTGTATGTCACCACCCGGCAGTCGGATGAGTTTGTATTTAATATGGCCACCGGAGAGATCGTCTCATCGGTTCGAATGGCGCGCAGGTACGCTTTTGGGCTTGTTTTCGTTCTTTTTCTGGCGGCAGCCCTAGTCGGAAAAAGGCTCCATCGGCGACGGAAGAGAGCAAAATCTGTTGAGTCAGTGGACTCCTGATTCCTCATCAAGGAGCTCCGGTTCTCGCGTCTTTTGCGGGCACGAAATGTGCTCCCCCGCAATCCCTTTCTGTTTTCCGAAGCAACGGAAGTTGCCTGACGACAGACGACGTGAAAAAAGTGCAGCCACGGGAGGGGCACACTGACGGGAAACACGTCGATGGAAGTGGATTCCGATTGTTGACAGACTTAAAGACTGGGAGACTGATTGGTGTTACCAGGGAAACTGATGAGCCCACTCTCGGCTGTCATGGCAGCTATCGGTCTTAGCGCAGTTCTTTTCTGGGCAGGACGCCCATACGGCCTGGCAGACGCCACCCGCCTCAGTCCTTCAGAAACAAACGTTTCGGGGATCGTTGTCGTAAAGGACGCGCGGCCTCTGATGGGCACGGTCTGGGAGATCACGGTCGCCGAACGCAGAAGATCCAGATCGGCTCTCTCTGCGATTATTGACCAGGCGTTTGACGAGATTGCGCGAGTCGATCAGGCCCTTTCAGATTGGCGAGACGGTACCGAGCTGAACGAAGTCAATCGCAATGCCGGGAACCGACCCGTGCCGGTGAGTCGCGAGACCTATGATGTGGTCGTGCGGGCCAACCACTTCTCAGAAACATCCAACGGCGCATTCGACATCACGTTCAACGTCATGTGGGGCGTCTGGGATTTCAAGAAGAGCCCTGCTGCTCTTCCCGATCCTGCCGAGATCGAGAGACGCCTGCCTCTAATCAACTTCCGTGATGTTGTCCTCAACGCTGAAGCGCGCACCATATTTCTCAGGCGAAAGGGCATGAAGATCGGGTTGGGGGCGATTGGAAAAGGCTATGCCGTTGATTGTGTTTGTGCGCTCCTCGAAGACAGCGGGCTGAGCAACTACATCGTGGCGGGAGGCGGGGACATGCGTCTTTCAGGATCGCGGGGAGCAGCCCCGTGGCGGATCGCGGTCCAGCACCCCCGCAAGAAAGGTTACATCTACCTGCTGGGCTTAACCGACACCGCGGTGGCCACCTCGGGAGACTACGAGCGTTTCTTCATTCTCGATGGTACCCGCTACCACCACATCCTGAATCCCAAGACTGGACGCCCGGCGCGGGGCCTTTCCAGTGTGACGATTATCTGCCCGAACGCGATGGACGCGGACGCTCTCGCCACCTCAGTGTTTGTCCTCGGCAAGAACAAGGGGCTGCAACTGCTCGAGGAAACTCCCGGGGTGGAGGGAATCTTCGTGGACGACAACACGCGTTCAGCGATGACCAGCGGATTAACTGTACGGATGGACGATTCTCTCGAGCTGCCGACTGTCCTCTTGAAACAGGCAGGGGGAGAGTGAGACCGATGAACAGGACACTGGTCCGCCTCACCCACCTGCTGCTGCTGCTTCCGCTCATTGGAGCCGGCACATATCTCTCGATCCGCACCGATCAGAGACAATCGTCGGCAGCTCAAATGCAGGGGGAAAAGCCATCTGTTTACTGGAAGCCCATCGTGCGAGAGACGATTGCGGCAACAGACGAGCCGCACGATCTGAAGCCGGCGGCGAATCCGAATCCTGATGCGCCGGGCCAGCCATACCGTTACCACCCCCTGAGGGTTGTGGCTTCTTCTGATGGCCGCAAAGCCTATGTGAGCCTTCAGGGCGCCGAAATCGATCCCGGGCGTGAGGTGGCCGTGGTCGACCTGGCCCGGGGAAAACTCCTCGACCGTATTGCCGTTGGGTCGAGTCCCGGAGGGATGGCCCTTCATCCCGGCGGAAGGTTCCTGGTGGTACTCAACCGGTTCTCGAATTACGCGTCAGTGATAGATACCCACACGGGTCATTGATTGGCAGGCGCCGTTTCTCTGCCTTCTTGCTGTCTTCACCGCAGCGCTCCTGCTTCCTGCACCGGAAAAGTTCGCCGGGCATGCGCCTTACCTCGTGCGTAATCCGC
>JASLXP010000392.1 GCA_030740295.1 Planctomycetota bacterium | reverse complement strand
CGGGCCGCATCTATCTGGATAGAAGGCGAAGACGCCTCTTCCAAAACCAACAAACCGCATCCCTGGTGGTACGACAAGGTCAAAAAAATGTCCTTTCCGGCGGCCAGTGGCTTTCCCATTTTACCAAAGACGGGCCGGGCGCCGCGTCCTATAACCTGCGGGTCAAAGAGGCCGGCATCTACACCTTCTGGGTGCGGGCGAATCATGTGAAGACTGCCTTGTCGTATCGCATGGACGGCGGGCAGTGGTTTCAGATAGACATGAATCGAAATCAGCGGGGCGCCATGAATATCGCGGCCGACAATAAACCGGACCTCCGATTCATCGCCTGGGTAAAGGTCGGCAAGCTTCAACTCAGCAGGGGAGCACACAAAATCGAATTCAAGTTTCACTCCCAGAACCACAGCCACGGCGCGATTGATTGCTTCTGCCTGACAACTGACCCGTGGGTGCCATCCGGCGCGACCAAGCCGGGACAATCCGCAGCGACGAAAGAACAAAGCGCCGACCCCAAAGACGCGGTCTGGATCGAAGGCGAGCACGCAAGCGTCAAGAGCATCCAGCCGCACAGTTGGTATGACAGCGTAAAAAAGAACACCCTCTCCGGCGGCGCCTGGGCATCGAATTTCACCAAGCAAGAGGCCGGCACCCTCGAATACGATTTCCAGATCATCACTCCGGATACCTACACCTTCTGGTTGCGGGCAAATCCGGTTGCCGGGGCGCGGCTCTCCTGGCAGCTCGACGACGGCAACTGGCAGCTCGTGGATTGGAACAAGGATGCCCGAGGCACGGTTAACATCGCCTCCGATAGCAAGCCGGACATGCGTTACATCACCTGGGTCAAGGCCGGCAAGCTGCAGCTCAAAGCGGGCAATCACAAGCTCTCCTTCCGCATGGACAGCCAGAGCCACAATCACGGCGCCATCGATTGCTTCACCCTCGTGCGGATTCCATTTGTCCCCAGTGGTTTTAAAAAGCCGACAGTTCAAACGGCGGCCAACGGCCCGAGCGACTGGTTTCCGTTCATTGCGGATTCGGATGAGTTTTCCGCCGAATCCGTTATCGACATCAGCCGCCTTGTTGAAGCCCCCGCGGGCCGGCGCGGCTTCCTCAAGCAGAAAGACGACAAACTCCAATTCGAAAAAGACACCAGGCCAGTCAAATTCTGGGCCTTTGGCTCGGCCCCGGGCCAGATGGCTCCCGATGAGATGGAGCAGGCCGCAAAGTGGTATCGAAAGCACGGCGTTAATCTCGTGCGCCAGCACACCGTGGTCGGCGTCACCGGTCTGATGAATGCGCGGGGCGAGTTTGATGCGGATCGGCTGGATCGGTACGACCGATGGTTTGCCGCGATGAAGAAGCACGGCATCTACAGCACCTGGTCGGTGGTCTATCCTCATCACGGCGCGTTCCTTCAAAAGCACGACGGCTACGATCCCGCGTTGTTTCGAGAGATGGATCAATCGGATACACATCGTGACGGCAATCGGCGCCCCATCGTGCTGAACGACTTCATAAATATCGACCGAAGCCTGCAGGAGATCGTTCTCAAGTATTTCAACAAACTGCTCAATCATGCAAATCCGCATACCGGCCTGAAATACAAAGACGATCCGGCCCTGGCGATTCTGGAATTTCAGAATGAGAGCAACATTTTCTTCCACACACTCAACGGTCTCCGCGGCAACAAACATCCCCTGTTCGCACAGATAATGCGCCGGGGCTTTTTCGATTTCCTGCAGAAAAAATACAAGACCAAAACGGCCCTCGCAGCCGCCTGGAGCAATCGCTGGGATCGGGACGACAAATGGGAGCAGGGGGTGATGGGCCTGATGGGCGCGTATCACTGGGGCAGCAACGGCCCCCTTTATGAATTCAAAGGCCATACCCGCCGGGCGGGGGATTACATCGAGTTCCTGACCGAGATTCAGAAGGGCTACTACGACCGCCGCGAAAAAGAGGTGCGGCAACTGGGATTCAAAGGAGTCACCGTGACGACCGCATGGAAGTCCGGCGGCCCGGCCGCGAGCATGGCGAATCTCTACTCCGACACCGCGGCGCAGATGATCGACCGGCACAACTACTTTGGCGGCGGCGCAGGAGGACACGGCATCACCGAAGGCAAGATCAACAACCAGTCGCATCTGGGCCAGCCGGGAAGAGGCCTGCTTAATCTCGCGCTCTTCCAGGTCGAGGGGCGCCCCTTCGGCGTCAGCGAATGGAGCATGCTGCCTCCTGCGCCATTCAAGGCCGAGGCTGCGCCGCTCTATGCTTTTTACGGCATGGGATTGCAGGGCTGGGACGCTTCGTATCACTTCAATTGCGGACGCAGCCGCTACGGGGACGGCTGGCCGAATCTGAGCAAATACGTCAGCCACACCCCGCACTACATGGGGCAGTTTCCAGCGCTCGCCTTCGCGCTCCATAACAACCACATCAAAGAGGGAGACGTCGTGGCCGCACGCAGGCTGACGAAGAAACAGTTATTCACCGGCCGCGATGAGCTTGGCCAGGCTCTGTCCGGCGGCACACACGACCTGAAAACGCTTACCGGCAATCTCACCACCCCGCCGGAAGTCGTCGCCATCGGCCGCGTCACCGTAAACTTTGATGGCGGTCAAACTACCGGCCGGGATTTGACACCCTATTGGGATCAAGAGCGGGGCATCCTGAGATCAACCACGGGAGAGCTCATCTGGAACTACAAGCAGCGATTCGTCGAAGTGCGTTCGCCCAAGACCCAGGCCGTCATCGGTTTCGTCGGCGGAAAGACAATCAGTTTGCCGGGCGTAACGGTCCGCCTCAAGACACCTTTTGTCTCACTGATCTTTACACCGCTCGACAACCTCGTTCTCGCTGAATCCAGACACATCCTCATCACTGCGATGGCCAGAGATAAACAGACCGGCTCACTGTACAATGCCGATTGGTCCCAACTCACACAGGTGGGCGGCCCGCCGCTCCTGATGGAACCGGTTGAGGCCACGCTCACGTTCAAGGGCAGCCGGCCGAGCACGGTTCGTCCCCTCGATGTTTACGGTGTGCCGCGTAAAGAAAACATCGAGGTCGCGGCGAACGGCTCATTCTCTATCGACGGAACCCAGCAGACCTTTTATTACGAAGTAAGGCGATAACACGTTTACCCTCCGGGTCGCAGTCGGGACGCCGGCGCACCAGAGCAGAGGGGCTCCTGTAATCTCTTATGACGTCTGCGGCCCCACGAGGCTCTCCCCGGTTTGTAGGCCGCAATCTGTCGCGGCATAATCCGCGGCACTGAGGGTAAAGCCTCCTTTCTCAAGACCCTTTTTCTCGCGTCGCACTCATGAAACAGAAGCTCAAGTTACCAGCAATTATTCTATTCGTTCTGTTCCTCTTGTTCGTGGTCGTTGGACTCTTCCTGCCGGGGGAGACCAGGGTTTCTCGGTCCGTTGTCATCAATGCTGAACCCGCTGGGGTTAGGCCGCACATTACCAACTTCGAGAACTGGCTTGCATGGATGCCCTGGAATAAGGAGAGAGACCCGACCATCGAAATCAAACGAGAAGGCCCGGAATCCGGCGTCGGAGCCATCCACACATGGACCAGCAAGAAATCCGGGAACGGCAAACTTGAGATCGTTGCTGTCGAAGGCAACACCAGCATGGGCTACCACTGCTGGTTTGACGGCGCGGCCATACCAAGCCTTGGAAGCTTCGATCTCGAATCAGTCGTCGGAGGCACCAAGGTGACCTGGTCGTTCACGGTACCGTGGGGGCATAATCCGTTTATGCGCTACATCGGGCTGATGATGTCCGGCATGATCGAGAAGGATTTCGACCTGGGCCTGGCAAAGCTGAAAGAGGTCGTAGAAATCGCAAATGAGGTACCCCGGTCCGGATGACGGCCGCCTCTATTGGCTGTCGCAGCTTTGGATCGTTTCACGACAGCCTCAGAAATCCAAAGAGGTGACAAGTCCCCGCACTCCAGAATTGTGCTCGCGGCTTGGACATTCAATGCACAGAATCAGAGGCCTATTAGTCCTACAGCGAAGAATTCAGGCGTAATTTGTTGGAGTAACAGCTTTAGCCCGGCCTGGAGATCTGTCGCCAACTCGGGCCCGGCTAAAGCCGTTACTCCAACCAGCCTGCCTCAAGGAGTATGATTCGTACTTTCAAATGCAACATCTCTCAGAAAACTAACGCTGTAGGATTAGTTAGCTGACAGAGGTCTGGGCGTCACATGAAATCATTCCTTTCCATTCTCCTTCTCCTGATCCCGTGGTTCTTTTCGCAACTGCCGGAGCTCGCCGCTGAAGGAGACTGGCTCGAAGTAGCCGCGCCTGGGAGCACACCGGACATCGGGTTCGGCGCAACAAAGAAAGGCGTTCAGCCAGTTCTCGACCTTACACCGTTTGCAGGTCGACTTTACATTTCATTGGCACCCAAGATCGAGCCAACGTTTGACGCCCCGATAATCTCCTATGACCCGGCAAAGCAGGAACTGATCGAGGAAACCATCACGCAGAGCGCTGGCTTCGGGAACTTCCGCCTGCTTGACAAGAAGCTTTTCCTCCCCGATGCCGCGCCCAGTGAAGGCGCCGATGGAGGCGGGTATTACGTTTCTGAGGGCAAGGGCGATTGGAAACGTATCGCCGTCATGAAAGAACGGGCGGCTTTTTTCGACATCTCGCAATTCGCCGACAAGACCTTCCTCGCGGGCAGCCTGGACGGAAAAGGCATTGTGGCCTGGCGGGCGAAAGGAGATGAACAATGGCAGATCGTGGAGCTTACGAAACAGGCAGCACGCTGGTCCCCACTTGCGGCGCGTTTTCTTGTCGACACGGACCATCTGACGCTTCTGGCGGAACGACAGCCCGACCCCAACCCCATGGCTCGTGTTGCACCGCAAGCATGGGGGGCGTGGTATGTCCTTCATTATTATCCGGGCAAGAGCGACCGAGGTTTTATCTTCGACGGACCACCACGACCTCTGCCGTCGCTACGTTTGCTCGCCCCAGGCAGCCGCCTCCCAGACGTTGGGCATCTCCTCGCCCACGACGTCCCGTTCAGTTCGGGTCTTCTGTACACGATTGTGGCTGAGGGAGGGGCTGTTCGCGACGAGAAAGGGGGCCTGTTTCATGCAAAGAACGGCAAAGGCAATGCTCAGGTTGGCCGTACCTTCATTGCCCGCCGAATTCCGGGAATGGACGGAGCGAGCGATGTGGCCGTTGAGCAGGGCAGGTGTTATGTCCTTCTGGCTGACAATGCTCAGAAAAAAGGCCGAATTGTGGCAACCAGTGATCTCAGAAAATGGGACGAGATCTACGCCGGGCAGTTCGATGCCTCGCCCATATCACTCGGCGTCATCAGCCAGACATGTTATGTCGGCCTTGCCGATGGCACGATAGCGATGATTCTGACAGGTAAATGAGAATGGTCCGGAATCCTTTCACGCCTATGCTTTCTTCCACCCACACACCGATACTCTCAACCATCTTTCTGTGCCTGCTGACCACTGAGTTGGCTTTTTCCGGAGTGGTTGCTGAAAGGGAGCTTCTTCTGCGCAACACTCTCGACGTGGAGAGACTGAACGAGCTTGTCGCCGTGTCGCTTCCGGACCTGGACGTTCCGCCTGAGTTGGAGCAGAAAATTCAGGATGTCAAAGTCGTGGAAGAATCCGGCAAGACACTGCTCTGCCAGCTCGACCGATTCGGCCATGTTGAAGGTTTCCGATCGGAAGTCGCCCTGATCGTTGACCTAAAGCCCTTTGAGGTCCGCAGGCTCCGGTTTCGCTTTATGGACACGAAGCGGAACAGTGAGAAACCACCTTGTCGCGTTCGAATCAACGGCAACGTCGTTGAGGTAACCACACCCGCGTATTCGGCCAAGGTCGTGAAGTCTGAAACACTCGCTGTCGTTCAGCCGAAGTTGACTCCAAAAGTGTCGGAAGATGAGGAGATGGAGGCGCTCTTCGGGGAAGCTGAAGACCCTGGGCCCGGCATTGAGGAAGGCCCAGTCATCAAGAGTGGCGAAGGAGGGGTAAACGTTCCATTTGCCGATGAAGGTCTGCCGTTTGCCGTTCAGGGAGCGATTGGTCTTGGCTCCGGCAATCTGAAGGCTTGGGGAGGGCCAGTCAGAGCGGTGGTTACACTGTTCCATCCCGGCCCCTGGCGAGTCTCCAAGGTCGTCGCTCCATGTACGGCCCGGCAGTCCTTTTCGTTTCCCCGCTTCGGCAAACGATTCTTTTTCGATGTGTCGATGAATCTGGGAGAGGACGTACCCCGAGCGCGCGTCCTCTTTGGCGGGATTCGGGTGGACTCGGTCAGTCAGCCATGGAAGCTCGTGATGGGGCAGAAAGGCAAGCCTCCCCGCGTTGCACCTGTTGACATCACGCTCAACAACAAGAAACGCATCGTCCTCGAACCCTATCAGAAAACTACTTTCAGCAACTTTTGGGCTCAAGCCATTACCAGGAACGCCTGGGTTGCTTTCTTCATCGACCGGAGAACCAGCGACCTGGGCGTTAAGAAGAAATGGGGGGCGGGTCTCCAGTTGATGCCGGTCTATCATTACCTTGAAGACCGGGGCGCTTATACCAACTCGGTTCAGCCTGCCGGCAGGTTCAGAACTCTCCCGGCAGGCCAGAACCGTCGAATAAGAACCGTCTGTTACTTCGGAGGAGAAGACGACAAGCCTGCCGACGGCGATGCGTTGTCTCGCCAGTTCAATGCGACGCTTCACGTTCCGCATCAGGCCACGGAGGAGCCGCCATCCTTCAATTCAGAACGTCTTCGGGACCTGTTAGCTGAAAGAAATGTGGTGGTCGTGACCCCCGAGGTGAATTTTCCTGACCGAACTGAACTGTGGAATCGGCTGGCGGCGGGTCTAGGCGGAACAGTTCGCACGTCGCAAGGTTTTGCTCCGTATTTTGGATTAATGGCCGGCAAGCCGGACTCTTCCATCCTGATCGTTCTGGTTGGCGAGCCCGGAACGAATCCCCTCCTCGATCAGTTTAATCGCTCGCATCGCGTCTTTGACACCTACCCTCTCGACAAGGAGCGAAGAACGGTCGCCCTCTTTGAAAAGGAAGGGAGCACGCCCGTCCTGGCAGTTGTTGGCAACACGATACGAGCGACACGCTCGGCTGTGGTCGACCTTCTGGGTCGCGCCGGGCCTGACCTGACACGTCCCGATATCTCCATCGCTGCATACTCCTGGACAGATCGGATGCCCCAACCATGGTCCGGGCTTCGCGATCATAGCGGCTCTTTCACCGCCATTGCCTATCCAAATGGCCATGCAGATTTTCTGTTCCTTCTTCGCGCCAACTGCCCGGTGTCTGGCCTCAAACTTAAGGCGCCTCCTGGAGGGGTCTGCCGTTTTGTGCCGTGGAAGTTCGAGGCAGACGATTTGGATACCCCCCTGGTCAAACCCATTCACGACGCTGCATTTTCAGAGCTTCCTGCCAATTTGGAGAAAGGCACTCTTCTGGCCATCTGGATCAGTGTGCCCGTCACGAAGGCAGCGAAACCGGGGCTGCAGAAACATCAGGCACACCTTCGATACGACGGAGGGGAACGAGTCATCCAGTTGGAAGCAGAAGTCCTCTCCCTCGTCCTGCCAGACAAGCCGAGCCTTGGCTTCTATCCGATGGGCGGAAACAAATCCGAGCTAAAACTCTATTACGAATGGGACGATGCCACTTATTACCAGCGGCTTCCTGTCCTCCTCCGCCAGCGGGCCGAGTTCGGCGCCAATGCCTACTCTCTCGACGTGAGCGCGATAAGAATCTCAACGGATGCCAAAGGCAATCCGACCGTCGACGCGTCAGAGTTCAAAAAGGAAGTTGAAGCCGTGCGGGCCTCCGGATGCATCGACCTCATGCTGACTAACTCCCTGAACCACATTCGTACCCACGAAATCCGCAAGATTGTTGCGGATGAATACGAAGCCTGGGAATTAATAGCACCGGTAATGAGAACGAAGCTCAGAGAGCTTGAGTTGGCGGACAAGCTTTTCTGCCGCCATGCGGACGAGATAGCTGATTACGAAGGCTGGCTTCCCCGCGCGCGCATATACAAGCGCTGCGGTTTCAAGATGACCGTTGCCATTAACGGATATGGAGTATTCAACAAACACCTGGGCGTAAATACCATGGGGCTCTGGATTCCGCTCTACAATTTCTTCCTCAGCCGTTGGAGCGTGCCTGTAGCCGATGACGATCCAATTTACTTCTCGAAGAAATTCAGGGACGAACGGCATCAAGCGGGAGAACAGATATGGCCATACGTCTGCGGGCCCGGCCCATACGCTTGGTCCACCCGGCCTCGCTCCCAGGCCAGATACCTCATCCTCGATACTTACATGAAGGGCGCAGACGGCCTCACCTATTACGGCGGCATGGTGTGGTCCCACGTTCTCGATCCGGCTTACCGAAAAAAGCGAAAAGCCCGCCTCTTCAATATTGACAGCACTTTCTTCACGCTCTTTTACCCCGACTACGATCTCCAGGGATTGTTGCCGACTCTCCGTGTCTGTTCTTTTCGCTTCGGCCTTGAGGACGCTACGGCGACCCAGGTTGTCCGCACCCTTGCCGCGAAAAAAGGCCGCCTTGAGTCCACCGAAGCAGAAATTCAGAAGTCTTACGCAACGATTAACATGAACTCCGCGCAAGACACGTTCAACGCCCACCGCCGACGCCTCTCGGAGCTTTACAGCGCATTGAAATCTCAATCAAGAGACCTGGAACGGTAAAACACGATAGGCAGCGGCCGTTCGTCTCGACGGCGGTCGCAGCCCACAGCCATGAAGGCTACCGGCAAAGCATTGCGCCCGCGGCGAAAACCACTATCCGTTTGTTTGCCAGGCAGCGCTATCGCTGTGCAACACACCGTTCGGATAAAAAACCAGATCACTCCATCCTGCCCGGTTCACAGAATGGATCGCTCACTCGGGTTCGCTGACAAGTAGCCGACGTTTTATGAATGAGGCCGCGTTCAAGAGGAAGAACGCGATCAGGAGAATGGGTACGACACCTGCAAACAGGAAGTAGAGGATGATGTAGGCAAATCCGAGAAATCTTTGCAGACTGCCGAGGGCCTCTGTTCCGGACAGCACTGATGTGTATTCACGGAACCCAGCTAACTAAACGGAAAAGAAGAAATGTGGCGGAGAGGAACAGCGAGTATCCAATGAATCGCCTTCCTTTGAACTGAAAGGCATCTCTTCCATCGGAGTCCCGGCAAGGGGGCCGCGCGCGTTCACTCATTGGTCGGCCCTCCCTTTCGCCTCGCCGAACAGGGGGCCAAGAACCAGTGAGTAGAGGAGCACGGCGTCCCCCACGGGATTGCTCGCATGGTATTCGAGCTGCCCCTTCGTTTCTTCAGGAAAGCCGACCAGGTTCAGAGAGGAAAGGAGTTGAGAGAAGTAAGGCCAGTCATCGAATGCGGAGGCAGCTACGATGGCCAACCCGCTGGCGCTCGCACTGGCATTGAGGACCGGCAGAACCGGTCCGGAGTCGATATCCATCTCGCCAGGGCTCGATTCCGGCCACTCCCTCGAATACCCAAAACCGAAAAAGGAACGTCCCAGTTCTTTCTTCGCACGGCGATACTGCTCAGATGCGAAGGTCTTGTCGACGAGTTGCAGCATGTGACAGGCAAGCCAGATGGAAGTGCCTTCCGGTGAGTACCCGGCTGGTGACGGCCGTCCGTCCACGCCATATGCGGAGATTAGCACTCCTGTTTGAGGGTCAATCAACTTGTCTTTCGCCGTCCGGACCCATTGGGCCAGAAACTGTGAGTGATCGCTCCCATCCAAAACATCGGAGAGGCGTATAGCGGCGAGGCTGATGGCATTACAGAACAGCCAACATTCGTCTGGGTAACTTTCGGCGCAGAGCACAGGACTTTTGCGCATACGCTCGGTCATGAGACGAATCCGGTCGGTCAACAGGCTCTTGTAGCCGTCCTTCTCCGCCACCAGTCGTCTTGCGGCAATCATGAGTGCGATTTCGCCGTCTATGAACTGACTGCGCGCAGGCTGCATCACCCAGGGTCCTGTCCGCCCGGCATATCCCAGGAGAAAGTGATGCATTCCCTTTTCTCGTTCCAGCGCCAAGGTGTTCTCGATAATCACGTCGCTGATATCACATGCCTGCTTCTGGTATGAAGGATCCCGAAGTGCCATATTGCAGAGCGAGAGTACAAGAAAAGCCCTGCTCATGAAGTCCCACTCGGGATTGCGTGCCTGCATCTTTCTCAGCTCACGCTCTCGGAGAGCCGGTTCGGTCCAGATTCTCAGATGCCTGGCGGCGAGGAGACGTGCCTGAGACGAGACGCCCTGGTGAGAAGGGCCCACTCTTTCTGCCGGACAGTAGAAGATATGCATCGTGGGCAGCCAAAGGACAGTGGCCAGAAGAATCGCCACAGATGGTGCAAGGAATTTCTCTGCCAACGAGGCTAAGGAGTAAGAGCGTGAATTCATCAGAAAGGCCGGTGGGATTCTTTGCCGCCGTCGAAGGCCATTCGAGGGTCAAAAGCCTCTTAGACTTTACCCCTCAAACAGCGTGAGCATCCGTATATACCTTTAAGCCCTGAACCGAACACGTCCACGGTGCGCAAAGCCTCTGTGACATCACTATCGTCTACACTACTGCCACACCAGTGAAACGGTGAAAAAAGAACAACTTGACAGCGCCGACCTTATGGCACATGCCCGCTTCAGAGCAGATTGCGGTAAACTGACTGATGCTACTCCGCCAGTAGGTCAAGACGGGGGTGTCTTTACGGATCTCAGGGGCAACGCCCCGCCGGTTTGCCTAGCCCAGCCCGCCGGGCTGGGAAGTATTGAAGGACAACCAAAGGGGCAACGCCCCGACCATTTGCACGACTGACATGCTGCAAATGGCCGGGGCGTTGCCCCTGAATTGCTATCTTTCTCAGACCCAGCCCGTTGGGCTGGGCTAGGCAAACGACCGGGGCTTCGCCCCTGAACAAGAGGATTCCCATTTCTTAAAACCGTAAAAGCTCTCCCGTCTTGACCCGCTAGATTCTTCGACCAGCAGGTGAGTCGCAGCCGAATTCGCCAGATCTTCATTCAACCTTAGTACGAATGAATCCAACGCTGTAGGGCTGATTGCACCATATGCGAAGTAGAAATCTGTAGCGCAGAATAGTGTCGCCTTCAGGCGCAGACCGACAGAAAACCAATCAATACTGAGGAAAAAGCCATGAAATGGCCTGGAAGACTTTTGCCAATCGCGATGGTGTTGCTCATCGTCTCTTCCACAACAGCCGCTAAGGAGATGACCTGTGATTTCGAGAACGGGCTGCCTGAAAGCTGGAAGCTGTCATCCAGTGGCGGAAGAGGGACACCCAGCTCCGAGCTTGAAAAGAATGGCGACAACACGGTTCTGGAACTGGGCAAGAACGCTGTGATGGAACTGGGCAATGAGCAGGTTCTCAACTTTTCGATCGAAGCCACCGTGCGCCGCGAGTATGACATGTCCGGGTCACACGTGGGTTTCCAATTCCGTAACGGGTATCGCGTCTACCTCCGAAAGCCGGGCCGGCTCGAGCTCAGCGGCCCAAAAGGCGCCAAAGGGCGCGGCTTCTCGCGCAATCGTGTCACCCACAAACCGAGCCGGCTGAAAATCGTGGTTGTCGGGCCGACCGTTCGCTTCTTTGTCGATGGTAAGTTCGAAGGGCAGTTCGATGAGCTTGAGATGACACCGGGGCCAATTGCCCTGTATCAGCGGGGAATGGTTCACAACGTCTATTTCGATGACGTCAAACTCGATACCCACCTCGACCCGGCCCAGTTCCTGGTTCTTGAGCCGGTGACTGGTGACGGTCGGGCCCTGGTGTTTTCTCCCGACAAGGACGTGAATCTGAAAGTTCGCCTGCACAACCACGCGGATGTGACTCAGAAGGCACAACTGGGCATCGAGGTGGCGACCTTTGATGACAAGGTTGTCTCGAAGAAGGCCATGAAGCCAGCAGCCATCGAGGCGGAAACTGCAAAGGAAGTCGATATCAACATTGGAAAAATTCCCGAAGGCCTCTATCGCATCACGTTCCAGCCCACGGGAAAGACGCTCCCACTCGCTGTGCATGCCAAAGGCACGGTGACCCATGAGCAGATCACCATGCCCAAAATCTTGACAGGGGTCTACTGGTATTATTTTGGATGGCAGGGCTTGCCCGAGGTCTGGTGGAACACCTACATGCATGCCGCGTGCAACGATCTACGCCGCCATCATTTCAACACCATCATTTGTGCCATTGGCATGCCGGTCGAAAGCATCGAGATCGCCGGGCAGTACGGCATCCGCTGTTTCACTCGCGGGGAAGGGGCGAAGGGCAATGTCTCGCACCCGAATGTCATCGGCGGATTCATCGGCGACGAGCCGCACAAGGGGCAGGAGGAGCGTTACATCAAAGACTACACCCGGCTGGTCGAGAAATACCCGGACAAAGTCTGGACTACCTGCATGATCGGTGACGGCGGCGTTGAGGGCTGCAATTCCTGGTGGGACACATGGACGCCGCTCAGTGAAACAGGAAATGTCGTGCGCATGATGCGCTGGTACGGCATCAAGAAATACTTGAGCGGAATCACGCGCCCCTACGGCAGTGCTCCGGCTCTCACGGAGACGCTGCGCGGGCTGAGCCGCGGCAAAGGCCCGTACTACTTCATCATGCCTTCCTTCGGCGACCCTGAAAATGTCAACGCTTATTTCAGCAGTCCGTTGCCGTCACAGATCCGCTGCATGATGCACCTGGCAGCCGCTTTCCAGGCCAGAGGACTCTTTTTCTGGACTTACCAGACGCCGTTTCCGAAACACGATGCCCTTGTTGACCCCGTCACGCTTCTGCCGCTGGACGGCAAGTGGGCCGCGGCAGGCGAGGCCGCTGCAAGCATCTTGAAAAACGCCGGCCTGTTAGCTGAGTGCACGTGGGGCGGGCGCTATGCGTTTGTGGCCGGCTCTCCTCTCCTGGAAGCATTCAGGCTCAATCGCAAGGATGATCCCGCCCAGTATTTTTACCTGGTCAACAAGGACACCGATCAATCGGCGAATGGGCGTCTCTACAATCTCGACGTTACCGCATCGCTCCGGGATCTGTTTGCTGACAAGGAAGTCCCAATCACCGAAGACACCGTGGTGTCGAAACGATCCGATTTGAAGTGGGTGTCCGGAGCCGCCTCCGTCAAATTGAAGCCGGGAGATGGTGTGCTACTCAAGTACGCGCCGGCCGCCGTTGAAGAAGGCACGGATACGGCGGTCGCCGCGGCCATGCCTCGTGTCGTCTACCCCAAAACAGTGGCCGGTGCGCCCGCTGACAAGATTCTCTGGCTGGCCGACATCAAGCCAATCGAGATGCCGCAACCGGGCTGGATTCCGCAGATCAAATTCCGGGGCAAAGTCTGGTTCCCGGATTTCAATTCCAACGACCTGAACCTGTATTCGGGCCCCAACGACTCCGGACAGCTCTACAAGAAGAGCCTGTGGGCCCACGCCGAGACGACCATCAAATATCACATCCCCGAAGGCGCCGTGACCTTCGCCGCTGCGGCCGGCTTCGCAAACAAAGACCAGAAGTCGTCTGCAATCTTCCGCGTGGTTGTCGACGGCAAAGAAAATTACAACAGCGGCGTTATGAAACTCGGCACGCCCGTCAAATCGGTAGTCGTCGATATCGCAGGCGGAAAAATGTTAGTGCTCCTCACTGAAGAAGCCGGAGACGGCCTCTACGGCGACTACACCTTCTGGGGCGAAGCAAGGCTGATAAAAAAGTGACATGGCAGGGACAGCCGGCCTGCACGATTCTCGATTTCGAATGCCTCTCCAGATCAAACATGTTCCACAGCCCACTCCTCCTTCTCCTTGCCTCTTTCATTCTTGTGGGGGGCAATGCCCAGGCGGACGAGCTCGTGCTCGCCGCTGACGGCAAATCGATCTATCAGATCATCGTGCCGGCAAAGGTGCCCAGCCCGGCGATTGGAGACTGCCTGCAGCAGACGGCGCGCCTTCTTCAGACAGCGTTAAAGGCTAACGGATTTGAAGTGCCGGTGGTGTCGGAAGACAAACGTGCTCCTGCGAAACCTGGCCTCTATCTCGGCAACACCGCGTTGGCCCGCGCCAACGGCATAGATGTCACAGAGCTGAAGGGCTGGGGCTACGTGCATAAGGTTGTGGGGCGAGACGTCCTCATCGCCGGGCACGACCATCCGGCGCCTTCGCCACAGAAAGGCAAGAGGCCGAGGTCTGGTTGGGATAAGGTCGGCACGGCCAAAGGTGTGACTGATTTTCTGCGGGAATACGCGGGCACGCGGTTTCTCTATCCGGACCTTCGGCCATGGAGCTCTGTTCGAGACGCGGCGAAGGTGGACCTGCTCAAATCGCCGGCCTTTGAATTTCTGCCGATGGAGAAGATCGTCATTCCGGCTGATCTGAATGTGCAGAAAACGCCTACGATTAAATTCAACGTCGCTTACCCCCGGCGAGGCAGCTTCTACGACATCGCCAACAATCGGTTTCCTCTGGTCGATGATGTTTTCGGCGGGCATACGTATGGACGGGCGGTTCCGCTGGATGAGTATAAAGAAACGCATCCGGAGTACTTTGCACTGGTCGGAGGGCAGCGCCTTACCACGGGGCGCGGCCAATACTGCGTGTCCAATCCGGAGTTTCAGAAGCTTGTCTATCAGGACCTGCTTCACTGGCTCGACCTTGGCTATGAATCGGTCGATCTCGGCCAGCCCGATGGCTTTCGTGCCTGCCAGTGCAAACCGTGCAACAAGCTTTATGACACCGGCGCCGACTGGAGCGAGAAGCTCTGGATCTTCCACCGCTGGCTCGCCGAACGCGTGCTGAAAGCCCGACCAGGGAAGTTCGTGACGATGATGTCTTACATCCTGACCGAGAAGCCGCCGAAGACGTTCAAGACTTTTCCCAAGAACACTCGCATTATGTGGTGCGGCACAAACGAGAAAGACATCGCTCCGTGGCGTGCTTACGAAGTTCCCGGCGGTTTCACTTCCTATCTCTACAACTGGACAGCCAATCTCAGCTCACGCTACACGCCGATGCGTACACCGCTCACGGTCGAGGCGCAGGCGAAGCGGCTTCATCGGGCCAAAGTGCAATCGATTTACAGGGACGGCCCCGGGGCTCTCAATGGGCTGGAGGGCCCGGTCTATTACATCATGGGTCGGATGTTTGATGACCCGGAGAACACGCAGGCCAAGTTTCTCATGCATGAATTCTGCGGCGCGGCGTTCGGCAATTCTGCTGGAGCGATGCTCCGCTTCTACGACGCGCTCTACCACGCCGTCGAGCCCTATTCCCAATTCTTCGGCACACGCGATCCAGCGTGGACTTACCGGAACATCTACGGGCAGGGCCGCAAGATGCTGGCCGACCCGCTTCGCTTTCTGGGTTTCCTCTATACTCCGAAACTGCTGGCCTCGATGGAGAAGCAACTGGTGCTTGCGGAAAAATCGACCAGCACAGACAAAGTCAAGGCCCGCCTGGCTCTCGTCAGAAGAGAGTTCAATTATCTAAGGAGCCTGGCCAAAGTGGTTCATCTCTACCACGCCTACCAGATTCAACCGGACCTGGTGTCACGGGATCGTCTGCTCGACGCCATTGATGCGCGCAATGCCGAAATCGACAGCTACTTCGGACAGCGAAGCCGCGTCAAGCCGTTGGCCAACTGGGACTACCTGACGTTTCCGCCTCCCGGCCACGACGCGAACCATCTGCGGCTAAAATACAACCGCTACCAGGAGCCGTTCGCAGAATCGGTCTTTAACTGGGACACGAAAGCCATGCGCAACGCTCCGCTGCCTGGCGCCAAACGTTTCACCGTGAGCCAGGCAAAAGGCACGGTCGCAATGGATTCGCCCCATTGGAAGAACACGACCGGCTATACATTCGCCGAGCTTCCTGCCGAATCAGGTGGCGGTACCAAGCCGAGAACTCCGCTTGCTCTGCCGATTCCAGGCAGAGAATTGGACGACGAAGAGGGAGTGGCAGATGAACCTCGAAAGACGGTATTGAAGGCTCTCTTTGACGAGCACAAACTCTACCTGCGCATTGAAAGCGATCTGCCGTCTCCCTTGATGAAAACGAGCGCAACCAAAACCGACCTGTCAAAGCAAGAGGCGCTGGAGATCTATCTCGAGCCGCAGTCCGGGGAAGTCGCCTATCGCTTCAAGGTCGGGCTGAGCGCAGAGCAGAAAGAAGACGCGGCCAGTGGCTTCATCACCGATGCGATGGATCCTCGACACGGCAAGTTCGATCCGGATTGGGACGGTGAATGGAATTACGTATCAAGGCTCGATCGAAACGAGAATCGTTGGTTGGCATTGATTACGATCCCCTTCAAGACCATCGCCACCAGTCCACCGGTCGCAGGCGCATTCTGGCGTGGCAACGTGGGCCGCAGTCATGTCCCGGCCCCCGGCGTAATCCGTCGCTCGATGCTATCTGTGAATCCGCAGACGAAAGGAGTGTCCGATAAGAACTCCTTCGGCGAGATTGTCTTTCACGTTCCCGGATCTGAGACCGCAGCAAGACCCGCCAGGAATCCACTCAGAGAATGGCGAGACAAATACTACGCTGAGACCTTCGAGATCCCCGCCGACTGGAAGAAGCTGCCGAACCCGCTGCCTCCCCTGAAAGATTGGCTTTTCCGCACCGACCCGTTAGAGCAGGGACTTGCGAATGGCTGGCACAAGGCCTCGTCCAGCAAGAAGGAATGGAATCAGGCAACCATCCCATCTTTCTGGGCTGAGATTGGCGAAACAGGCAAATACCAGGGTGTCGGCTGGTATCGCACGACCTTCGACGTGCCTGCAAAATGGAAAGGAAAATCCGTTCGGCTGTTGTTCGGGTCCGTAGACGAGCAAGCATGGGTCTACGTCAACGGCCATCTCGTCAGAGAGCACACGGAGAAGTCGGAAGGCAAGTCATACAACGAACTCTGGGAAGAACCGTTCGCCGCTGAGGTCAAGCCCAACCACCTGAATTACGGCAAGCCGAACGTCCTCGCGGTGCGCGTCCTCAACTCCAAAGCCAACGGCGGCCTCTGGCGTCCCGTGCTGGGACATGCTGTGGTGAAATAATGGCGCAGCCTGTGCCGTTGGTATGCGGGGGCATTGGCGCTCTGCTGAACTGACTGCCTAACCGATGATAGTGGCAACTACTTCGCCCTCCTGGACGTGAGGGTGGGTCCACATCATTGAATGCTCCGAAGTGTTCTCGTGGGCGCAGCCGTACTGGTAAAGGTACCCCGACGCGGGCGCCCGCAGTTCTTCACTGCCCAGGTCTTCGTCTGAAAACACGTGCCCCAGCAGTGCGCCTTCCTCGACCCAGTCGGAAGTGTGCCAATGGGAGCGAACAAAGAGCCCGGTACGCGTCGTTGGCACTTTGACTTCCTCAGCATCGTTCAACCAGATGGGGCCTTCGTCCTGTCCTTCAAGTTCGCCCGGCAGCATTTCCAGAAGTCGGAAGCAGTTCGCTAGAGCGCGGATGCCGCGCTCCACTTCCGCGGCCCAGATCCCGTACTGGCCGGCAAACTCGATGCATATCCCCGTGCGTTCCGTGTCATTGAAGTACGCCGTCAACAAACATGGCACCACCGGCCGATCCTTAATCTCCGGCTTCCATTCCGTTCTCCTGGCAAAGCGAAGGGCCGAGACCTCCGCAAAGCGGTTGGCAAGGTCGTGGCCCTCGCGGACCAACGCAGTGGTGGCCCAGAAGATGTTCCAGCAGTGCAGATCGATGCTGTGTGTGGCGTCCCCGACCACTGCCTCAAAGAGAGCATGGGACAGCCGCTCGGCATTGTTTCCATCGGGCTTGCCGGGCCACGTGCAGTTCACATTGTCAGAGACCTTGTAGCCTGGAAAACGGCTCAGCTCGAAATCAATGTGGGGCTGGTGTCCGCGCACTGCGACCGGATTCGCAAATGGCACCAGCAGGCAACTACCCCGCACCAGCCCACTCTCAGCCATCGGAAGGAATCGTCGTATTACTTCTGCTCCCTGCACTTCATTGCCGTGCAGCACGGCAGTCACCAGCACACACGGCCCGCTTTGGTTTGAATCCACCTTCCAGTAAGGAATTCGATACTTCTCACCATCGGTTCTTTCGGCTTCGACATATTTCACTTGCGTATCAGTCATGTCGTAATGCGTAATTCGTAATGCGTAATCAGAGCTCTTCAGCCGTCCCATGCTGGCCCGTCAGAAGCAGTTACTCCATGGCTGAATCAGGAACCCTGTTCAGAAAGCAGTGCCACGGATGAATCAGGGACACGGATTGGAGAAGAGGGTCCAGCAACACTGTTCAGAATCCAACTTCTTGCTTAATACTACAGCGTTGAATGTTCTTCCAAGTCAACAGATTACGATGGTTGCGATCCACATGTGCTCTCTAAATGGCAGCTTTCTCGTGGGGAGATGGGTCTCTCGATCTAAGAGGCCACCGGCTTGCCCGGCTTGCCCGGTGGAGCCTCACGATTTTTCCTCGCGAGCTATGAACCTGCATGTCAGGAGGCCACCGGCTTGCCCGGTGGAGCCTCACGTTCCTGTGCAGAGCGTGAAACTCCACTGGGCAAGCCGGGCAAGCCAGTGGCCTCATTCGGCCTCTGCATACCACGCGAGGAAGAAACGTGAAACTCCACTGGGCAAGCCAGTGGCCTCATCGGATTAAATCCAAAGGACATTGAATGATTTGTGAGAAATGCGGGATGGAGACTAAGAAAAACGCAATGGTGTAGGCCAGATTCTGGTAAATCCAAGGCTGTAGGATCAATCAAAGCACTGTCAATTCCACCGGCTCCGCCTCGTCTCGTACTTCCGGCTCGTAATACTGATACACCACCGAGCGCGGGGTCTTTACCTTCACGGGAAACTTTGCCCGGAGCTGGTAGCTGAAACTCACCGGCTTCCCGCCATGAATCTCACGGAAGTAGAGGATGACTTGCCTGCCCGTGATCGAGAAGCGTTCGATCATCCCCTGCGACTTCATCGCCTCGAATGCATCCGGCATCACTTCGAATCCTGGTGGGATGCCCAGGTCGACGAGCGTCATCGGGGCTACACCTGCGCGGTTGTATCGGATACTGACCCTGGAAGTGAGCGTATCGTCCTTCTTTAGAGACGTGGTGTCATAGGTCACATCGATAGAAAGCACCTGGCGATCAGCATCAACGCTTTCCCTTTCCCAGGGCTGGTAATGGGTGGCCACGATCTGGTAGGCGAGACTGCCTTTGCCTGCCGTCTCAAGGGCTATGGTGTTCTTTCCCTGCTGCACGAAGTCCCTCAGACTGATGAGCCGGAACACGTCACTTGTCTCTTCCGAGATCTTGATTTCTTTGACGAGTCTGCCATTGGCCGCGACGGTGACGTCCAACTCACCCTCGACATTGCCGCTGTTGCCTGAACCGGCAAGGAGCGCTCTCATGACGTGGATGGTCGCCTGGGTGGAACTCCAGGTTCCCAGGGAATCTTTCTGCTCGATGAGCCAGGCGAGTGCTTTGTGAGCGGAATCCACGTGACGGCCGGACCGCATGAACGCATACGCTGCCAGGGCCGTAGTTTCGATGGACAAGACATCTCCGCGGGAAAAGGTCACCCCTTGCGAGCCGGCAGTCCAATAGACCAGTTTTTCTTTGGATTGCTTCAGAGCGTGTAACCGTTCGAGGATTTCTCCCGCCTCGGTCTTCTGTCCGGCAGCAGCAAGTGCATTCACACAGAGAGACAGCGAGTAAGCATCCGATTCGCTGCCGCTGTTCTGGATGATGAAATCGAGGGCTCGCTCCAATCGATTGTTCGTCTTGCCTGATTCTGCGAGAGCCCAGGCGATGTAGGCCGTAGTTCGGAGGGTCGCACCACGGAACTGATTGATGGCACCTTCGGCAATGCCTCCCTGCGTCGGCACCCACGAGCCGTCTCCCTTCTGCTGCCGGTAGAGCCAATCACGAGTCCGGCTGATTACGGCCGGGTCGACTTCAAACACCTTGGCCATGTCGTTAAATTCCATCAGCCCGTAGGCGGTCAGCACGTTGTGGGCTGGCGATTGGCCAAACCATTCGAAGCCGCCTCCTTTCACTTCGTAAGAAAGCAGGCGCTGGTAGCCCACGTTGATGTAGTTCAACGCCTTCATCTCGATCTCAGGTTTAATCTGATTCGTCTCCCGCAGGTAATTCAAGACCATCACGTTCGGGTAGGTGCTCGAAGAGGTCTGCTCGAAACATCCGGACGGCATCCGGAATATCCCCTCCAATCCTTCCATCACCTGGCTGAAAGAGCCGGGATAGATTTTCACCAGCAGGTCGAGGGAGCCGTCGATGGCTTCATTGGGAATAAAGATCTCCTTCGTCAGGTTTTCTTCGAGGTTGCCGTTGATGGTCTCGACGAATGCTTTGCCGTCCGGCTTTATCCTGACCTGGCGCTGAACCGCGTCCGCCATCTCGGTGCCGAATGCTTTGACCGTGAGGGAATGACTTCCCGGCTTCAAAGCTTCGAGGCTGAGGTAAACGCTCGTGATCTCCTTCGCCCCCAGCTCGATAATCCGTGTGGGCTCATCCAGGAGCTTGAACCAGGACTGCGGTTGCACCTCGAGCCTCACTGTCTGCGGCTTTTCCAGATAATTGTACACGGCAACAGGCACGCTGACGCGGTCATGCTGGGTGAGTGCGACCGGGAAATCGATATCGACAAAGAAATCCTGAAAGACCCTCAACCCTTTCGTCGCCGAACCCAGCTCACCCGTACCTGACACGGCACTCATGGACAGCCGCCAGGTGGTGATGGAATCGGCGAGCGGGATTTCCAGTTGCGCCCGACCCGCGGCGTCCGTGATCAGTTCGGGCAACCAGAGAAGTGTTTCCGGAAAATACCTGCGGATACGGGATGGCGCTTTCAGGCCTTGTCCTCCGGACGCACTGGTTTCGGTTTCTTCGGGCAAGGCTGCCCCTTCTCCCTCCATCGCAGCACTAACCTCCATCAAATTCGCTTCATTGCCCGCACCGCCCGGCAACATGAAGGGGGCCAATGCTGGTTTCTGCTCCGCCATCATTCTCATATCGGCTGCCCTCATCCCGCCTGTCATCATCAAGGGAAATATCATCAAGCTGGCACAGGGCAGACCGGTAAAGACGGGACGGCTGAATGCCAGCCAGAGCCATCGCCCGTTAGAAACTTTCTGAACCGCGCAAGTCCCTGCGATGGACAGGCCGCCCACTACCACACAGCAGATGATCAGGGTGGAAAGGAAAAGGCCAATGCCCGCACCTTCATTCAGAAGCCGAGGGTGGGATTCCATCCCAAAAATCAGAGACAGAATGGCGCAGAATCCAAAGAAGTAGGCATACGGCAGAGAACGAGTGACTTTCTTCAGCAAAGGAAGCGCCCTGATTGCTTCACAGCGAACGACACGTCGCGTGGCTGAGATGAGTTTCCACAGGACAAAGCATGCTGCCCCAATTGCAGCGACAAGCATGAGATTCTCGTCCCACCGAATCCTCATCGCATTCCCCACAATCCCGGCGACAAGGGCGGCCCCGAATGGCAGGTACAGCCCAAAGGCCCACCACAGAAGGGTCCGCCTGCCAGCCAGCTTCAAATCACTTCTCTCTCCTTCGGGGATTCCAGAGAGCGGCTCTCGCCGAAAGAATTTGAACGGCCCATAAGACAGCATCGGCAGCGTGAAGAGCACGAAGAGCACATAAGGGGTGAGGACAACACCGGTCGCCACCTGCTTGAAATGTGCCTTCTTTGCGCGGCGGAAGTTCTGTTGCTTCTCCACGAAGTTCGGGCTCGCCTTGGGCACAACCGGCGCAGACCCCTGCGCGGCAGAAAAAAGCACGACGCTGGCCTCCTCGAATTCCGGCTGCGGGGTCGGCTGAGGAATGGCTGTCTGCTGCGCTGAAATCGGAGGATGTGCGTGAATCTCGTAGCGGGGCTTCAGGATCTCTTCCTGGATCATGAAGTAGATCTTCTCCAGGCCGGGCCGCATTTCCTGAAGGGCAAAGACCGCCTCATCGACACCGCTCAGCCCCAGCGCTGCTGAAACCGGCTCGCCGTTCGACCTCTGCACCAGAAAATTCAACAGGGCCTTTTCAGCAGGGCGATAAGTGTCCTTGTCCAGTTCGGCCTTGATCACCAGGTCGCCGGCGCGATTAACCTGAATCACCTTCACGTCGCTGATGATGTTTCCGCTGCTCATGATCCGGTAGGCGTGGAGCTCGAGCGTGCCGAAGAAATCTGATGGGAGATCCAGTGACAGCGCGCCTTTTCCATCCTCAATGTCGATGGCCTTCATCAGTACCGCCTGCCGTTCCTTGATAACGTCGATAAACACCCGCCCGGTTGCCTGGGGGGACAACACTGTGATCTCCGCGGTATCACCAGTCGAATAGACCGCTCGATCGGTTCGCATCAGGAACGCATCGCTCCGCTGCTCGATGCGAAGCGTTCTGCGCACCTGTGAGCGCACACCCCGGACGTCCTCAGCAGTCACTGTCAACTGCAGCTTCTGATTCTTCGGAGTGAGCTTGACCTTCGCAATCCCGGACGAAGAGGATTCCGTCACCTGCCTCGTCGCCCCAATGGTCAGCCTTGTTTTGGCTGGTCGGCCGTCGGGATAGGTTGTGACCAGGTAAAGGATGTTCTCGACTCCCTGCACGAGAGTTCCGCTCTCAGGAAACAGCTCGATACGAATCGGCCGCGTCGTTACGGTGAGATCGAGGCTCTTCTTCTGGGAGTGATCGGCAAGGTCTACAACCGCAGCTTCGAGGGTGACCAGTGCATCACCCTTCTTCAATTGCTGTCCCACAAAGTGCGTTTTCAGAGGAATCTCAAATTCGAATTTCCCTTCCTGGTCAGTCGTGCCGTCGAATGAGGCGAACTGACGAAACCGGTCGATGAACTCGAAAGCGGTCAGGGCTACTCGCCCACCGGCAACGGGTTTCCCAAAGGTGTACTGAACCGACAGACTCCCACGCACCACCTCGCCCGGCTGATAGAAGCCCTTTTCCGTGGTCATACTGACCTTGAATTTCGGCAGGCGATATCGCTCAACCTTCACGGATCTCTCGGAGTATGTATCTCCGATCTGAGCCGAGATGGTATAGGAGCCCATGTTGACCTGATCGGCGAGAACGAAATCGCCTGAGAAGATGCCGAAGCTCGATGTCTCCCCAATCTTCTTAAAGACTTTGTTGCCTTTGGCGTCCTGCACTTCGATGACGACCTGGCGATCCTTCACTGGGCGCAGGTCGGCCCTGGCCAGCGAAAGAGTTCGGATGTGAATGGTCTGGCCGGGCTGGTAGAGCGGCTTGTCCGTCGACACCATCATCCGGAAGGATCTCTTGACGATTACGGCCTGGCTCAGCTCACTCCTGCCGTAATTCGATTTGGCGATCACCTCGATGGTGTATTTATCTTCGGGCACATCGCCCGGCAGCTCAGGCACCACCTCGATGATGCCCCGCTCATCGGTTCTGCTGTCCGCAGTGAGAATCGTTCGACCCGCATTGGAAACCAGCCGGACGCGAACTTTCGCATCAGCAACGGGCAACGCAGTTTTTCCGTTACGCACATACACGCGATAGGCCGCGGGCAATCCAGGGGCCAGTTCCTTTGGCCCGTAAAGGAACGCCTCCTGAGGCCGGGCTTCGCGGTAAGAGACGACAAGAGACTGCACGCCAACCCCCATCACGAGCAGAAGGCTGGCAGCCGCAGCCATCCGCCAGAATAGCGAACTGCCCAGCCACGGCAGATCGGGCTCGATAGGTTGGCATTCGCCCCCGGCCTGGTCGGATTTCGATGCCCTGGCCGCGGCCAGGGTCTTCTCCGCCAGTCCATCTGGCGCTGTCGGCGGAGACCACTCTTTGAGCAACCCCTGCTCCTTGAGGGCCTGTGTGTGTGCCTTCTGGCATTCTTCGCAGGATTCGAGATGGATTTCGATCTCCTGCTGCTCTTCCCCTTCAAGAAGCTCGAAGATGAGCTCGTAAAGTTTGTCCTGTGTTTTCTGGCAGTTCATGGTTCTGTTTCCGTTATGAGAAGTCGTAAGCTTCGGCCAAATCACGCAGGTCCGTTCGCACCTTCATCAGTGCGTTTCGCATTCGGGATTTGACCGTGCCGAGCGGGCAATCGATGACGTCGGAAATCTCCTGAAACGTGAGCTCTTCGTAGACCTTCATCACGAACACTTCGTGCTGTTCGTCCGGCAAAGCGCTGACCGCGACCTCGATGCGCTCGCCGATCTCGGACGATTGCGCTGCCATCCCCGGACCAGGCCGGCTGTCCGGTGAGTTCGGATCGACCGCCTCGCCGATGACGCCCTTCCTCTGCCTTCTGCGCGCCTGCTCACGGCAGACGTTGGTGGCAATGGAGTAGAGCCACGTCTTGAAACGGCTGTCACCCCGGAATCGATCCCCGTGCTGATAAACGCGCACGAAGGTCTCCTGAAATGAGTCTGACGCATCCGCCCGGTCTCCCGACAGCCGGTAAATAAATGCGTACAGGGATTGTTCGTAGCGGCGGACCAATTTTGTAAACATTTCTTCCTCGCCACTGAGAAATCTGGATAGCACTGTTTCGTCTGACTCTTCGACGGAGCCCGCAAGCCCCGAATCGGAATCGGCGGATGATGGATTCATCTGGGTGGTTGAGTCCTTTGCTTTCTTAGATGCACCTGGGCGGGAAATGGATCATGGAAATTCTGAATGAAGCGAAAACCCAGTTCGGCAACCATCGCCGCCACTGACCTGCTCCTTCCTCGCTGCCCCTCTGGTCGGTGCATCGCTGCGCGCCTCTTACTTCTGATGGATCCGTTTCCCGGCCACCGTGAGCGAAGTGCCGTTGCGCATGGCGGAAGCCACCACCTTGTTGTCTCTGCGACGGCGGCGGACGATCAGGAAATCTCCCTCCGCCACGATGTCTTCAGATTCGAGGAAGCCGTGTTCGTAGGCGTAGATCAGGGTGTCCGTCACTCTAGGAAAAACGATCTTCACGGCCAGAGAATTGGGACAGGATTCCAGGCGTTGAATGTTAGTGGGCTTTCGTCCTTTCCGTCTGGGGACCATCACGCTCATCAGCTTTCCGTTATACCCGGACAATTTGGCAATGAGGCGCGGACGCTTGAGGACGGACCAGGTGAGCGGGGCGCGCTCTTCGGTCAATTCGTCAAGGTCGCCCTTTACGTATTTATAGGAGGAAGTCGTGATCACATCCTGGGTGATCTTCAACGAGTGCGGGGTCGGGTATTCCTCCGGGCTCGGATAGGCGAAACCGATGTCCAGCATGTTGCCGTGCCTGGCGCCGATGATGGTGGCTTCTTCGCCGCGGGCCTTGATCTGATTCCTGGGGTGCGTCTGCAAGGTCCACCAGAATTCACGAAAGTCATTTGCCTTGTTGACATCGTCGACGGTCCAAAGGTAAGGAGTGATCTCGTCCCCTTTAACGAGCCCCATCGTACGGAACGACCAGAAACAGTCGTTCATCTGGCTGGAATCGACTGTTGCCGTATCGCAGACCGGCCCCGGCGTGAAATCCAGCAGCCGTCCCATCCGATTGACGCCGCCCCATTCGCCCTCTGTCGAATGAGGGGATTCGCCATCAACGAGCATGACGCTGTGCTGATCGTAATCGCAGTTGTATCGGCCGGTATCGACTGAGAAATATTCACCGAGCGCGGTCAGACTGAAGTGGCCCGCGGAAGAATGCCAGTGCCCCGCAACGGAGGCACGTCGCTGGCTCCCATCCATGAAGGCAAAGGTCGCATTCCTGTCCCAGGAGCTCCTCACACTGACGATGCCGCGCTGGCTTGCCTCAAAGGCGGTAGGCAAATCGGCATCTGCGGGATGAACGGGCGCGCTCTTGAGTACGTCAAGATAGAGCAGACTCGAATAGCGGCCGAGCACGCGCCTTCCGTTCTTCAGCTTCACTTGCTCTCCATATGAAGGATTAATCGTCGAATCCAAAAGCCAGATCAGCGTGGGGTCTTTCGTTTCGTGAGCGATTCGTGCCAGCGGCACATGGTCGTAGGTCCACCCGTTCCCAATGTCACCGGTAATCGAGAGCGCTTCACCCCATGGCTGAACAAAGTGAAGAAGGGCCCGACCAAAGGCCCGCAGGTTCGGTTGCTTGAAAAGGTCCATGTGGCCTGACCGGAGCAGCATCTCGCCAATCTCGATGACATAGGAAATGCAGGCAGTTCCATAGCCAATGTCTTCTTCGGGGAACCCGTTCGGTCCGATCCCGGTTTTGCAGAACGCTTTCATGAATCGGCAGCCGACTTCGATGAAGTCTGACAAATCGGGCACTCCAGGATCTCCCTGAATGGCCAGCGTTGGATAAATAGCGTATCGGCAATTGCAGAGCGGGACGTTCATGCCCGGGCCGATGTAAAGTAACCTCTCGACTCTTCCTCGTAGTCCCTTGAGGACATGCTCGAGGGTCCATTCCCGAATCTCGGCCGCGGTCTGGGGGCCGAGCCGGTCGTGAAGGAGATCGTAGGCCAGGTAGAAAAGCGGATAGATGCCGCAACTGTCATCGTCTACAAAGCCCTTCCCCAGCCTTGGGATGGTTTCGAGGATCCGAAGCGCAGTATCGACCGCCAACCGATTCTCTGTGAGCAAGCCAACAAGCCCAATCTCGAAGGAGCGAGACACGAGCGAAAAGCTGAAGCCGGCGCTGTCGTCATCCTTCCCCAGGAAGAGCTTCGTCAGGTCTGGCGTCTCCCTGGCACGTTGAATAACGGGTCGCAGTTCCCTCTGCATTGCCCCGAGGATCTTTTTTCCATCGTCCGTCTTCACGAGCTTCTGTAGCGAATCAAGCTGTCCCTGATCGAACAGCATTCGCGGATGCCCCGCCTTCCTGTATAGCTTCGCTGCGCAGCCAAACTGGTTTTCAGCCAACATTGATAGGATTCCAAAGTGGAGTGTTCTGTTGCTAAAGCCGGCCGAGCTTTCGGATCTGTTCCGGCAGTACGCCTTCTTGTTCCATTTGGTCGTATGCCTGGTTGTAGGGCCTGGCATCATAGTTCGAGATGACCCACCGTGTCTCCGGGCGGATGTTCTCAAAGATGTGCCGGTAGAAGCTCGCCTTGCTCTCAAAACTGAGCGCGGGCATGCATGTGTTCTCAAAGAAGTCCAGCGAGATCCGATCCCCGATTGTACGAGCGACCAGGCCCAGGTCAGAGTCCCGAAGCCATATCTTCATGTGCCTGATATTAGGATCGGTCGCTGTTGGCTCCATGGATTGGTCCACCGGTCCGGATGCCTGGATGTGCAGGGGCCCGACTGCCTCACCGATTTCTTTCAAGTAAGGCGCGTCAAATTCCTCGTAATGCTCGCGGCTGTAGAGACACCGGATTTCGGAACAGAGGCAATAGCATCCATCCAGAAGGTACGTGTGGTCCGGGATCAGCCTGTCGCCAGCGATCTTCTTGCATTCCTGGATGTGTTCGATGGTGATGTCTGTGGCCATCCGCAAAAGCTGGTGCACAGCCTTCGGGGATTCGTAAAAGCCTTGCAGCAGGAGTGTCGTTCCGGTTGCGTAATTGACCGTGTCGCACGGGCCGGTCGTGACCATGTGAGGGATGTAGTATCGGCCTTCCGTGCTCTCGTGGAAATAGCGAAGCGTTTCCAGACTGCGCGAGAGCCAGAGACAGTCTTTAACAGCCTTGAGCCTCATGTTGTGGACAGAAGACAGCGAGTGGATCGCAGGCCGCGCCTGAGCGTGCCCTGAGCTGACAAGCGTCGTCGTCCCGAAGGGCTCAGCCAGGCGCTGCGAATGCCCGTAAAACTCTCTGGCAATGTAAAGGCGGGGGAAGCTGGCCCCGCGATACTCGCTCTGGCTGAGAACGTGAGCCATCCGGATCCAGAAACGAATCGCTTCGTCCATCTTCTCGTTACGCTTCTTCGGCCCGGCCAACGTTATTTCTTCATGAGGGAGCATGTCCTCAGAAATATCCGGAAGCTGAAGACCATTCGTGGGAATGAACAACGGATGTCCCACGTCCCTGTCCTCACAGAAAAGATGATGGGCCCTGCGGACCTCTTCCCACTGCTCCGAGGTGAAATCGTAAAATGGACCATTTTTTTTCATCGTTGTTTGGCTCATTCAGGAAGCACCAGGTTTCCTTTGCGTTTCTCACTGTCTGTCATGGAAGTGGAGTCGTAGCTGCGTCCGTTCATTTTCAGACGCGCCTTGGTATTGGTATTCAAAATGAATCTGCCGTCCGATCGCCGCCAGACATGAGCGTGGGTCGGAATCCGAATCTCGTCACCGACGCCGAACTCCCACAGGCGGAATGTGCTTCCTGGCGGGAGATCGTCTTCGGCGAGATTGCCGAGCAGTTGGTAGGCGTAACCGCCATCCTGTCGGCCAAGGATGTTGCACTTCCATGCCTTCGTCATGTTCTCGTTTGTGCAGGTCAGGCCTCGGTCATTTCCGGGACGGATGGTGGCGGGGCCGATGTTGGTGTAGACGCGTTTGCGGATGGGATCGATCTTCAGGACGCGCGCGTAACTGCGATCGGCCGGCCGGTCAAAGCGAATGAAAGTC
>JASLXP010000391.1 GCA_030740295.1 Planctomycetota bacterium | reverse complement strand
CGGGCGTTTGGCTGTCCCGGTTAGTCCCGCCAGCTTTTTGTAGCGCTTGAAATACTCTCCGAAGGTGATGCTCGCCAGTGTTCGGGTCTCCCGTTGGACTTCAACGCCCTCTTTGAACTCAATGGCCTGGTGCAGCCCTTCTGACCAGCGCCGGCCTGCCATCAGCCGTCCCGTGTACTCGTCAACGATTACGACGCAACCCTCCCGGACAACATAGTCCTTGTCCTTTTCGTAGAGCAGGTGAGCGCGCAGAGCGTTTTCGATTCTCTTCAGACCGTCGGATTCCGGCGTGAGCTGAAAACTCCACTCCGCGGCAATCTCCTCTGCGATTACCAGACCTTCAGCCGTCAGTAGGATACAGAGCGGGTGCCTGGGGTCGCGCTCGTAAAGCACTGAGCCATCTTCCTCCGACCGGTCAATCAGAGAGCGCGCAGCACCATCGGCCTTTTGGTATAGGTCCGGATCAACGTCTGCGGGACCGGAGATGATCAGGGGAGTCCGGGCCTCGTCGATTAGAAGGCTGTCGGCCTCATCAATGATGGCAAAATCCAGGGGTCCCTGGACAGGCTCATCTGCTGGCTGCCTCATGGTGTCGCGAAGGTAGTCAAAGCCGAACTCAGAGTTCGATCCGTAAGTGATGTCGCATTGATAAGATCGGCGGCGGGCCTCAGCTTCGCCATCAGAGCGGACCAGATCTCGATTTACATAGCCAACGGTTACGCCGAGCAGCTTGAACACCTCGCGGGCGAGCTCCGCGTCTCGCTTCGCCAGATAGTCGTTAACTGTGGCGACATGGACGTGCATGCCATCGAGAACAGCCATGTAAGCGGCCGGGTAACATGTGATGGTCTTGCCCTCGCCGGCAGCCTCTTCTGCGATCCAGCCTTGATCGAGGATCATGCCTGCCACCAGTTGCACGTCGTAATGAGGTTGGCCCCAGGATCGGCGGGATGCTTCTCTGACGAGAGCGAATGCCTCTGCCTTGACTGAATCGCGGTCTTCGCCGGCCGAGAGACGGCTCCGAAGCTCAGACGTCTTTTCGATCATCCTCTCATCGCTGAGAGAACGCATTCCATCGGCGAGAGGATTGATTCGCCCGGTGACGAAATTCGTCTGCACTACAACATCGGCGAACCGCTCAGGCAATGGGAAGGATTTAAGAGTTTCATCAACCATCGTGATCATCCTCTGTTTCAGGTTGTCCCGAGAACTGGCCAGACGCTTCTTGACCGTAGTGACTGGGAGATCGAGGAACTTTGCGATCTCCTTCTGCGAATAACCACTGACGTAAAATAGCGTAGTCACCATCCGCTGGTCATCGGGAAGACCAGCGACGGCGGCCAGAACTTTATCTTCCATCTGTCTGTTCTCCGCTGCCCGGGCTGGGTTCATGTCCCGTGAGGGAACCGCCAGTGCGGCATCCAGCGATACAGTCAAGACGCGCTTTCGCCTCGTAAGCCGGTCGCAGTGCTTATAGACGATTCTGCGGAACCAGCCGGGGAAGGCAGAAGGCTCGCGCAAGTTCGTCAGGTCGCGCAGGGCCTCGATAAATGCCTCCTGCGCCGCGTCCTGGGCGAGGTGAAAATCGCCGAGATTCGAATATGCGAATCCATAGGCCATGTCCTGGAATCGCCTGACGATCACCGCGTACGCTTCCATGTCGCCGTTCTGAGCTTCAATGACGAGCGCCTTCAGGTTTTTCACAATTGACTCCGAGAAGGATCTGCTGATGAGTGTTCCGGGGCGCTGTGCTCCGTCGGCCATGTTACGTTGTGGTTCTATATAACAAGTCCCACCTGAGGAAGGTCAGGTCACCAGATTCGCATTTATTTATTTCAGATATGACCAATGGCTTTGTGAAATTCCGAGGATCAGGCGAATGGCAATGACCACCTAAAGCGACAGGAATCGGGGAACGGAGAAAACGGACAGAGTGTATGAGCAACCTTCTGTCAGGGCATGGAACGAATGACGAAAGCGGAAATGTGTGGGAATGGTGTGAAGACTGGAGTGTTGATGACTACTATGGAAGTGGCTCACACGAGATCCCTCGTGGCCCCTCGAAAGACAGGCTTTCGCCGCCCTTTCAATCTGATTGACTGTGCAGGTCCGAAGCCTGCAATCCAAAGTTGTGCGTCAGGGAAATGAACAATGGCTAAGCAGGTGAATTTCACGGGCACGGAAGACATCCTTGATGTTTACGTCACCGACCTGAAGCATCGAGCGCGCTATACGCCCATCGACTTCGGTGAGGGCGAAATCAGCATCGAGCTTTTGGCTGAACCGACGGCAGTTCATGTGTTGTTGGCCGTTCCAGGATATGGACGCGTCTGGTGCACCGCGGACAACAGCGGAGACGGTTACGCTGAGGACGCGGAGGTCCCTCTGCATGATGCGCTGGCCATGAGCCGCATCCGCCAGTGTGAGCGTCGGATGATGTCTTCGCATCTCGAAGAGCCGCCGGACGAGCAGTTTGAAGCGGCCTGGGATTTGTTCGACCTTGGCCGGCCGCTCGAGAGCCTGCATCAGGGAATTCTTGCAGGGGAGGCGCTGGAACACGCGGCAGCCATGCTCGCCCTCGAACTCAGAGACCATGATGTTGAGCCGCTTCCCGTCATAGCATCCCCGCTGTTTGGTGAACGGTTGGAAGAATACTCCATCGGCGTTGGCCCTGACTGGCATAACGTCTCGCTTCAGCCGAATTTCCTGCACTCACGGGAAAAGTGGGACACCCTCTCGAACATCTGTAATGCGACCACGATTCCGAATTTCTGGCGATGGGTGGAGTTTGGCCGGGACTGTCAGCGGTGGGCGGGTATCGAGGAGATTCTCTCGCATTGCGAAGAGAAGGGAATGGAAGCCAAGTCGTTTTCCATTTTCTGGGGCGGCATCGGCGGGATGCCTCCCTGGTTTCGTGAACTTGACTATCCGGACAAACTCAAGGCCGTGGAAAATTGGACGACCGATCTCGTTTCAAAACTGAAGGGCCGCATCAGTTGCTGGGAGATCGCCAACGAGATGCACGATTGGGAATTCGCTAACAAGATTCCGCAGTTGAGTCATGAACAGGCTTTCGAGATTGCGAAACTAGTCAGCGAAATCACCGGGAGCCTCGACCCGGGCACGCCCCGCATCATCAATCACTGTTGTCCCTGGGGAGAGTATGGCCAGCGCGCAGGCCAGGCATGTCGCGGAGCCTCGAGACCACAAGAGCAGATCTGGTCGCCGCTTTCGTTTCTCGATGAGATCATCCATCAGGACATCGAATTCGAGGGCATCGGTGTTCAGATGTATTACCCGAGTCGCGACCTGATGGACATCATGGCCCACCTTGATCGATTTGCTGAATACGGCAAGCCCATCTGGATTACCGAAATGGGCACTCCCTCCAGCAGCGGCTCAGACATGCTGGAAACCGATCAGATAGACATGACCATCGGCTGGCGCGGTCCATGGGAGCAGGAAAACCAGGCCGACTGGGTTGAATTGTTCTTTCTGATGGCCATGTCGCGCCCTTATATAAGAAATATTACATATTGGGATTTCGATGATGAGCGGGCTTTCATCAAACACGCCGGCCTGCTCGACAGGGATGGCCAGCCCAAGCAGTCCTACCACCGCATCCTTGAGCTGTGTCAGACTTTTGGCATTGGAGGTCCGGCGGAATGGCCGGACGAGGAGTACTGAGACGGCCAGCCCGGCGTTTCCATTCCGTCAGCCAGCCCACTTTCAGCATCTCACCTTTCCAGCGGACCTGAGGGCTGAGGTGAACAGAGAGCAGGAGTGTGAGCCCGAATCAGCAATCTGACAGCCATCAGCCACAAATTCATCAACCATCTCCCAACCCCGTCTGGCACAATCATTTGCCTTTCCAGCCGCTATTTTCATGTGGCAATTCAAATTTCTTACCAAAAAACGCAAAACGTTGTGATTCCTGCTTGCACATCTCGGAAGAGTCGTAAGAATTCCCCGCCCTCGCACAGGAGACTCGCGAGGACGTAAGCCTTTTGGGCACAACGCTGAAACTGACCTTTGGAAAAGGCATCGCTTAACTCCCGGCCTTTAGCCGCGGGAGTGGCGATATTTTTGTACTTATAACGAGCACACATAAGAGGAATTAAATGCCCGGCGAGCGAGTACGCATCCGGATGGAAGCTTATGACCATGAAATCCTTGACCATTCGGCCATGGAAATCGTGGAGACAGCCAAGCGCACCGGCGCCAAGGTTTCAGGGCCCATCCCTCTCCCGACGAGGATTGAACGCTATACAGTCCTGCGTTCGCCTCACGTAAATAAGAAATCGAGAGAGCAGTTTGAAATTCGAACCCATAAGCGCCTGATCGATATCGAAGAGCCAACGGCAAAGACCGTGGATGCGCTCGGGCGTTTGAGCATGCCTGCGGGTGTGGATATCCGCATTAAGGCTTAGCAACGTATATGACATTGATGATTGAGAGAATCCGATGATTTCGATTCCGGTTAAAGCCAGTGCAACAGGTGAGCAAGTCGAGACCTTTGAGCTCGATGAAGCATCCCTGGGTGGGGAAGTAAGAAAGGGCCTCATCCGTGAAGCTATCCTTGCGCACGAAACGAATCAGCACCTCGGAACATCTTCAGCCAAAACCCGCAGCGAAGTCTCCGGCAGTAATGCCAAGCCACATCGGCAAAAGGGCACCGGCCGGGCAAGGGCCGGGCATAAGAGATCTCCCATCTGGAGGGGAGGCGCCGTTGTTCACGGGCCGCGCCCGTTTACAAAGCGGGTGCGTTTGAGCAGAAAGCAACGCACGCGGGCAACTGGGTCCGCATTGCTGGCAAAATGTCTGGATGAAGGTGTTGTGCTGTTGGACGGCCTCGAGTGTCCTGAGATTAAGACCCGCCAGGTCGCCGATCTGCTGGACAGGCTCGAGCTGTACGACACGGTGTTGATAGGTGTCCCGGCTTATGACGAAAATGTCTATAAGTCAGCACGAAATGTCTCCGGAGTTGAGGTCAGAGAGACGAGGAACATGAATGCTTATGACATTCTGGTTTCGAATCATCTGGTCTTGTCAAAAGACGCTTTTCAGGAACTCCTCGAAAGGCTCATAGATAGGCCTGAAGAAGAGGCCGAGCCTGCACCCGAAGCCAGCGCAGCCCCAGCGGAAGAAGCGGAAGCCGAAGGGGAGGCGCCGGCAAGCGAAGAGGCAGCCGAAGAACCAGCAGAAGAGTCTGGTGAGGCGGAAGTCGAGGCTGCAGTTTCAAATGCAACCGAAGAACCAGCGGAAGATTCTGGTGAAGCGGTCGCCGAAACTGAAGATTCGGATTCAGCCGAAGAGCCGGCGGGAGATTCTGGTGAAGTGGCAACCGATGAAGATTCGGCAACCGAAGAACCAGCTCGAGAGCCTGGTGAAGCGGACGCTGAAACTGCAGATTCGGATGCCGCCGAAGCTCCTGAAGCTGAAGGGGAATCGGAAGAGCCCTGAATTGCGGGCGAACCGCCGGAGATGAACTCGACGCGGATTGTCACGTTTGAAATTTAATGGCCTGAAAGGCCAGAAATGAGAGGAATCTCACGGATTGAGCATTCCTGGGGTTTCATTGTTGCCTATCGGTTTTGGCCAAAGGAAATGGCCGGCTGAGTGTATGAAGGAAAAATCATGGAGTGGCATCAGGTTCTAATCAGGCCTCTCATTACGGAAAAGGGCACGGCTGCCCTTGAGGACACCGAGTCAAAGCTCGTGTGTTATCCCTTTGAGGTGCACAAGCAGGCCACCAAGGACGATATCAAGGAAGCCGTAAGACAAATGGCACAGGAGCTGTTCGATCGAGAGGTCGATGTCAAAAAGGTAAACACCATGAATACCAGTGGCAAGACCCGCCGCCGGGGCAAATACGCGGGAGTAACCAGAGGCCGGAAGAAGGCCTTCATCTTTATCCCTTCAGACCAGAGAATCGAGATTATCTGAGGTGACCTATGCCGATTAAACAATTCAAACCCGCAACACCATCGCTCAGGTTCACGGCTCTCGTGTCCAGCGAAGGGCTTTCGAAGGTCAAGCCGGAAAAGAGCCTGCTTCGCCCGATCAAGAAAACCGGTGGCCGGAACCACAAGGGCCGCATCACCAGCCGTTTTCGCGGCGGTGGGCATAAGCGCCGTTATCGAGTGATCGATTTTAAGAGAAACAAAGATGGCATCCCGGCCAAAGTGGCCACCATCGAGTATGACCCCAATCGTTCGGCTCGAATCGCCCTTTTGCATTACACCGACGGCGAGAAACGCTACATCATCGCGCCCAGGGGGCTGGAAGTCGGTCAGATGATTCATTCCGGCGAAGATGTCGAGCCCAGGCTGGGGAACTGCATGCCCCTGGCGAAAGTGCCGCAGGGCGTCTCCATCTATAATATTGAGATGCAGCCCGGCAAGGGTGGACAGCTCTGCCGCAGTGCAGGCAGCTTTGCCACCATCCAGGCCAAGGAAGGCAAACACGTCCTGGTCACGATGCCCTCCGGCGAAGTCCGAAAAGTCCTCGCAACCTGTCGTGCCACTATCGGCCAGACGGGCAATCTCGATTACACCGCCCAGACACTCGGCAAAGCCGGTCGCAAACGCTGGCTCGGACGCCGGCCCCATGTCCGTGGCACTGCACAGAACCCCGTATGCCATCCGATGGGTGGTGGAGAAGGCCGCACGGCCGGCGGGCGTCATCCTTGTTCGCCGCAGGGCCGTCCGGCAAAGGGTGGAAACACCCGCCGCAAGCGTAAGTCCAGTGACAAATTGATTATTCGTGGAAGAAAGAGGTCAGGTAAATGAGTCGTTCCCTAAAGAAGGGGCCTTTCGTGGATGAAAAGCTCTTTCGCAAAGTAATGAGGCAGAAGGACACCGGTGCTCGCGATCCGCTGCAGACCTGGTCGCGCAGTTGCACCATCGTTCCTGAGTTTGTTGGGCATACATTCAATATTCACAACGGAAAGAGCTTTCAGCGACAGTACATCACCGAAGACATGGTGGGACACAAGCTGGGAGAGTTCGCGCCGACACGCACTTACCGTGGGCACGGCGGGGCCAAAAACTAACCTGAAGAGAGACAATGGCTGACACGTATCATTCAACTCATAAATTTGCACGGATCTCGCCCAAGAAGGTGCGCTTGATCGTGGATCTGGTACGCGGAAAAAAACTGCAGGACGCCATGAGCATTCTACAGAACAGCCCGCAGCGTGGCGCCACTTTCGTCGACAAGGTTCTCCGCTCTGCCCTGGCGAATGCCGAAAACGACGATTCAGACGCGGATGAAGATGAATTCTTCGTTTCCAAAGCTGTGGTGGACCGTGGGCCGATTATTTATCGGGGGCGTGCCGCTTCTCAGGGCCGCTACACACGGATTCGCAAGCGAACCAGCCATATTCATATCGAAATTTCAACCGTTTAAAGGATTCAGCATCGTATGGGCCAGAAAGTTCACCCACTCAGTTTCAGGATAGCCGTCACCGAGCCCTGGAGATCCCGCTGGTACGCCACCAAGCGAGAATTCGGCGAATACCTGATCGAAGACAAGAAGATTCGAAATCTGATCAAGGAGAATTACAAATACGCCGGTATTCCACGCATTGATATCGAGCGCACTCGTGAAGAGATCAAGGTCATTCTTCACGCGGCTCGCCCGGGCGTCATTATCGGTCGGAAAGGCGCAGAGGTAGAACGCCTGCGTGAGTCACTCAAAGACACCGTTGAACGTAAGATCGAAGTAGAAATTGTCGAAGTCCCCCAGCCCGAGCTCGAAGCCCAGCTCGTCGCCGAAGGCGTTGCGGAGCAGCTTGAAAAGAGGGCACCGTTCCGCCGTGTGCTGAAAAAGACCATCGAGACCGCAGTTCAGCTTGGATGCCAGGGAATCAAGATTCAGATCAGTGGCCGCCTCGGTGGTGCGGAAATGTCCAGAACCGAACGTACGGGTTCGGGAAGCATTCCGCTGCAAACCCTTCGGGCCAAAATTGATTACGGATTTACTGAAGCCAAGACCACCTACGGCCGCATAGGCGTGAAGGTTTGGATATATAAGGGCGAGGTAATAGGAAAGGAGGGTTCCAATGCCTCTGATGCCTAAAAGAGTCAAATGGCGAAAAGTCCAGCGGGGCAGCGTCAAAGGCAACGCCTGCCGCGGTAATCGCGTATCATTCGGCTCATTCGGCCTGCAGGCCCTCGAGCCCGGCTGGATTACTGCCCGCCAGATCGAAGCCGGCCGCATTGCCGCGAGCCATTACCTCGGCAGTGAGGGAAAGCTGTGGATACGAGTGTTCCCGGACAAGCCCGTCAGCGCCCGCCCTGCAGAAAGCCGCATGGGCAGTGGCAAAGGAGAGCCGGAAAAGTGGATCGCAGTCGTTCGACCGGGAACGGTCATGTTCGAGCTCGGAGGAGTACCCGAAGATATTGCCAGAAACACTCTCAACCGTATGGCGCACAAGATGCCCATACGCACGAGAATGGTCCTGGCAGGAGGTTAATAGTGGATATCGACGAAATTCGTTCATCAACAGATGAAGAGCTGAAGCGGAGATACATCGACGTCCGTAAGGAATTCTTCCAGCTTCAGATTCGGTTCACTACGGAGCAGGTGGAGAATCCTCGCCAGAAGCAAGACCTCCGCCGTGAATTAGCCCGTATAAAGACTATTTTGAGACAGAGAGAACTAGAAGCGGAGAGTGCGAATGCCTAGAGCAGAAAAAACTAAAAGCCTGGTCGGTGTAGTCAGCAGCAACAGAATGCAGAAGTCGGCCACTGTTGAGGTCGAACGCCTCGTCCTGCATCCGGTTGTCCAGAAATATGTGAAACGCAAGACCAAGTTTCACGTACACGATGAAGAAGACACCGCCAACATCGGCGACACCGTCAGAATTATTCCCACGCGGCCCATCAGCAAAACCAAGAACTGGAAGCTGGTCGAAGTGGTTACCAGAGCCAATATTTGAGAACAGAACAGAGAACGTTGAAATGATTCAGATGCAAAGCAGATTGGATGTAGCCGACAACAGCGGAGCAAAATCCGTGATGTGCATCCAGGTTTTAGGCAGTGGCAATAAGAAAGTCGCCGCCATCGGTGACGTCATCGTCGGCTCGGTCAAAAAAGCGCAGCCCGGTTCAGATATCAAACAGGGCGACGTTATCAGGGCCGTCATCGTTCGCTCGAGATATGGCGTACGCCGCGACGACGGCAGCAAAGTGCGCTTTGATGGAAACGCAGTTGTCATAGTAGATGCCGACGGCAACCCCAGGGGCACCCGCATTTTTGGAGCGGTCGCCAGGGAATTGCGCCAGAAAAACTTTACCAGAATTCTATCACTCGCAACGGAAGTAGTTTGAGTCATGATCCAGAAAGGCGATCGTGTCATCCTCCTGAAGGACATTACATACACCGAGTCATTCAATGAAGACGAGGAAAAGACCCCGAGCTCATTGAAGGGTGACACGGCGCGTGTCCTACTGGTGGATAAAAAGAAGGGGAAGGTGATCGTTGAAGGCGTGAATATGCGCAAGAAGGCAATCCGGCCCAGCCAGGACAATCCTCGTGGCGGCTGGATTACTAAAGAAATGGCCATCGATATCTCCAATGTGATGTTGTTCTCGCCGGAATTAAGTCACGGCGTGAAATCAAAAGTCGTCGTTGAAGAAGGCAGGAAAAAGCGAGTAGACAAAAAGTCGGGAACAGAGATTCCGTTCCCGAATGCATAGAAAAAAGCGGGCGATTAGCTCAGTTGGCTAGAGCGCTTGCTCGACACGCAAGAGGTCACTGGTTCGAGTCCAGTATCGCCCATGAGAAAGGAATATTTTTTTCAGGCAGACGTAATTATTGAGAGAGCAAAATGGCAGCAAGGCTTGAGCAAAGATACAAAGACGAAATCGTCCCGACGCTGATGACGGAATTCGGGCACACCAGCGTGATGTCCGTACCCCGCGTCACCAAAATAGTAGTCAGCATGGGGATCGGCAGATCGCAGGAAGACGAGAGTATCATGACCGAAGCGGTAGATGCCATGGCCGCCATTACCGGACAGAAGGCAAAGATCTGCCGGGCAAAAAGGCCAATCGCCGGTTTTCACCTGCGTGAAGGCAACGTCGTTGGAGCGGTCGTCACCTTGCGCCGCTCCCGTATGTATGAATTTCTTGACCGATTAATAACTGTCGCCGTCCCGCGCATTAAGGACTTTCGTGGTTTGAGCCTGAAATCCTTTGATGGCCGCGGCAATTATAATTTCGGCATTAATGAACAGATTATCTTTCCGGAGATTAATACGGCAAAGCTTGGCCACACCCTCGGAATGAACATCACTATCGTTACTGCAAACGGCACCGATGAGCAGTCAGACAAGCTTTTGACCGCCATGGGTATGCCTTTCGCCCGACCCGAAGAGAATTAAACAGGTATTTATTTATGGCCAAAACAGCCCTGATTGCTAAAGCCAGGAAAAAGCCGAAGTTCAGCTCACGAATCATCTATCGATGCCAGCTCTGTGGGCGGCCTAAAGCTGTTTATCGCAAATTCAGGCTGTGTCGGCTCTGCTTCCGAAATATGGCAAGCAACGGTGAAATTCCAGGCGTTCGCAAGGCCAGTTGGTAATTAAAGGAAAATATTCTTATGTCGATGACGGACCCAGTCGCTGATCTTCTGACCCGAATTCGCAACGCACTCAGCGTTCGCAAGGATTCTGTCGATGTCCCCCTGTCAAAACTTAAAAGAGGCGTCGCTGAAGTCTTGAAAAGAGAAGGATATATCAACGACATAAAAACACTCGATGTTGAAGGAAAGGGCTTTCTGAGGATTTATCTGAAATATGGCCCCGAAGGAGAAGATATCATCGTTAGTATTCAGAAAGTCAGCCGGCCGGGCCGAAGAGTTTATCAAGGGTGTGCAGATCTGAAGCCGATTCTGAGGGGAATCGGAATCAGCGTCGTCAGCACACCCCAGGGCGTGCTCTCCGATATTGAATGTCGCGAACGCAATGTCGGGGGTGAAGTCCTCGCTGAAATCTACTAATTGAAGGAGTGAAATAGAATGTCCCGTGTGGGTAAACAGCCGGTTGCTATCGCAGATAAAACAAAAGTAACCCAGGCCGATTCTGTGCTGACAGTCGAAGGTCCTTCGGGGACACTGAGCCTCGATGTCCACCCCCTGATGAGCATTGATATTGATGAAGAGGCCAAGTTGGTAAAAGTGATTCCACAGAATGAGACAGAGAAAGAATGCAAAGCCATCTGGGGGATGACCCGCAGTCTGCTGCAGAATATGGTCACAGGCGTCGTCACCCCTTATGAAAAGAGGCTCGAGGTTGTCGGAATTGGTTATGGAGCATCACTCTCAGGGAATACCCTCGCACTCAACGTCGGGTTCGCCAAAGAGGTCACTCTGACCGTACCCGAAGGGGTGGACGTAGTCATTCCCAACCCCAACATGATTCAGCTCAAGTGCGCTGACAAACAGAAAATCGGACACTTTGCGGCCGTCATCCGCAAGGCAAGACCGCCCGAGCCCTACAACGGTAAGGGCATCAAATACGCTGACGAAGAGATCAAGAGAAAGGCCGGCAAGGCCTTCGTCGGCGGCGCATAACCAATTGGAATACAGGTAGTTGGAATTATGAAAGCTCAGGCCCAAAAAAGTAAAAGACTCACACGGCGCAAGTTTAGAGTGCGCAAAAAGGTGCAGGGGACATGCGAAAGACCTCGCGTCAGCGTTGCCCGATCGCTCAAACATCTGTCGTGTCAACTGATCGATGACGAGGCCGGAACTACCATCCTCGGATTGAGTACGCATTCGGCGAGTTTCAAAGAAGCCGGCAACGGCAGTGCAGGCAATGCGGCCGCCAGCAAGCTGCTTGGTGAACTCGTAGCCAAGGCTGCAGTGGAAAAGGGCATAAGCACGGTCGTCTTCGATAGAAATGGGCTGCGTTATCACGGACGGGTTAAAGCCCTGGCCGATTCCATGCGAGAACACGGACTGAAATTCTAAAGAACGGAAAACCAATAATGGGTGCACAGCAAGAATACCAGCAAGACCCCGATGTCATTGAAAATGTGATCAAAATTTATCGCTGCGCCGCAGTGGTAAAAGGTGGTCGTCGATTCAGTTTTTCCGCGCTTGTCGTCGTAGGCGATGGCAAGGGGCGCGTCGGGATCGGCTACGGCAAAGCCAATGAAGTTCCGTCGGCCGTCGATAAAGCCATGAAAGATGCTCGTCGAAATCAGGTGAATGTGACGATTCTTAATGAGACGATTCCACACGAAATAGTCGGCCGGTTCGGATCTGCCAGAGTCATCCTTGCCCCTGCCGGCCCAGGAACGGGCATCATTGCCGGCGGGCCGGTCCGAGCGGTCCTTCAGGCAGCGGGAGTCCAAAATATTCTTACTAAAACACATCGGACTACTAATCCCAAAAACATCGCCAAGGCTACTTTGGACGGCTTGGTCAAATGCCGCACCATTGAACAAGTCGAAAAGCTCCGAGGCCGGAAGCTGACTGCAACTGAATAAACGAGTGAATTATGGATCTGAGCCAATACAAACAGACAGAACACAAACGCAAAGCCCGGAAAAGAGTCGGTCGAGGACTGGGTTCGGGCTGTGGCAAAACCTGTGGACGCGGCCAGAAGGGCGTCAATGCACGTTCCGGCCCGGGTGTCCCGATCTGGTTTGAAGGGGGGCAGATGCCGCTGTTCCGCCGATTACCCAAGAGAGGTTTCAGCAATAAACGATTTCAGAAAAAAACCAAGAAGTTCTAGGAGTTTATTCACGCAGCTTCATAACAAGCTGCCGCCATAGAGATGTTTACCTTAGTTGCTAGGTTTTATTCCAGCTTCATGGATATGTTCCGTATCCCGGATCTGCGGAATAAACTTCTCTTTACCATGGCGTTGTTGACCGTTTATCGCATCGGTTCATTTATTCCCCTGCCGGGAATCGACACCGAAGCCGTTACCAAGCTCTTTGAAAAATTAGCAGGTGGTTCACCTGGAATGGCCAAGCTTGTCACGCTGGTAAATATGTTTGCCGGAGGTGCCATCCAGCGCTGTACTATTTTTGCTTTAGGCATCATGCCCTACATCAGCGCTTCCATTATTTTTCAGTTGCTGACCACTGTCTGGCAGCCGCTGAAGAAGCTCTCAAATGAAGGGGAAGCCGGCCGCAAAAAGATCAATCAGTACACCCGGTACTTCACCGTTATTCTGAGCTTGTTCCAGGCCACATTTATCGTGCGCTGGCTCGCCTCGGATGCGCAGGAAATCGTCACCGACAGCATCATGCCCGATACTTGGGGGCATTTCTTCGTTGGTGTCCTCGCCCTGACCGCCGGAACGACATTTCTGATGTGGCTCGGTGAGCAGATTACTGAAAAGGGAATCGGCAATGGTATCTCACTGATCATCATGGCAGGCATCATCGCCGGCATGCCCAACGCAGTCATCCAGGGCTTCAGGGAGTTTGTGCCCGAAATGGTGCCCGAAACCGGCGAAGGCATCGGCATCGCCAAGGTGATTGGCCTGACGGCCCTTTATGTTGCTATTGTTGCAGGGATCGTGGTCATTACCCAGGGACACCGCCGGATCACAGTTCAGCAGGCCAAACAGACCCGTGGCCGCAAAGTCTGGGGTGGGCAGCGCACTTATATGCCGATCAGAGTAAATCACGCTGGTGTTATTCCCATTATTTTCTCCGCATCGCTTCTCAGTTTTCCGAGCATGTTTTTAGGCTTTATGAGGGGCCGATTCGCCGACTGGAATACAATTGACGCATTTATCAGCTATCTTCAATATGCCATGGGCACCGGAGAATTTGTCTACATCAGCGTATATGTGGTGCTGACTATATTTTTCTGTTATTTCTGGACTTCAATAACGTTCCAACCGGTCGAAGTTGCCGAGAGAATGAAAGAGAATGGATCGTTTCTGCCGGGTGTCCGGCCGGGACGCAGGACCGCTGAAGCTCTCGAAAGAATCATGGAGCGCATCACCCTTGCGGGCTCCACGTTTCTGTCGCTCATTGCGATTATGCCGCTGATACTCTCATCCGGACTGGGTATGGACCAGTACACCGCTTATTTTTATGGCGGCACGGGGCTGCTGATTGTGGTTGGGGTTGCGCTTGATATAGTGCAAAAAATTGAAACTCAGATGATGATGAGACATTACGAAGGATTTATGAAAGGCAAAGGGCGTATCAAGGGCAGAGGCCCCCGCCCGCGTTAAAATATATG
>JASLXP010000390.1 GCA_030740295.1 Planctomycetota bacterium | reverse complement strand
TTCAGAGGCAGTCGATTCAAGCGTTCCCTCAATGGACCAAGGTCCCGGGTAAAAACGAGCTTGCCCTTCAGATCGCGCACTGTCACCCGCGCCGATTCCCCTGTCGGTTTTCGAGCCAGCATCAGGGAAGTTCCAACGAATTCCTGTCCAGGATAGATGTCCACTTGATGGACGAGGAAATACTCGACTGGATTATTCCTCTCGACATAGAGACCGCTCCTTCCCGCTTTCTGCAGTGGTTTCCCGTCGGCCTTCAGAATCCGGAGCTCGAGCTGACCCTTGCCCATCGATCCAAAGCGGATCAGCAGAGCCACTTCAGTAACCTGTTTCGCAGTCACCACGGCCTCTTTCACCGTCGCGACACTCTTGCCAGCCACCTCTCCCTTAAGGTGGAAAGTAACCTTCTCGTTCTCTTTGCCACCATCGATGCGCACCGTCACCTGGTCTGAATGGATAGCACTGTCCTTGACGGCGGCAATACGTTCCCCGAAATGTAGGCGACCAAAATTTCCCGGCCGGCACCAGCCGTCGAGAGACCAGGAATAGACTGCACTCGGCGTCACTGCCAGATTGGGATGACGGCCAATGTTAAAAGCGAGGATCTCAGCTTTAGGATCCTTCATGATGTCCGCGAGAGAAATTGCCATTTCGAGAGTCCAGCCGGTCTCGCTCCTCTTCACCTTGTGTGTGTAAGAGGGATTCCATGCGTAATCGATGCCCCGGGCCTTGCTCCGATATTCGGCCGCGGCCCCATCGGAGTTGATGGTCACATTGGTGTATGACGAGCTCTCAAGATCGGGAGCGAAGAAAATTTCCAGGCAATCATCTCGCCAGACAGAACCATGGTCTTTGCTCCCGCCCGGAACGACGGATCCGTTGCTCTCTCCTTTGGCGGGCAGAGGGCAATCCGCTTCCAGGTAGAGCAGCCCGCCGTGCCGCGTCAGGCGCACTTTCAGCGACGCCTTTGCCGGGATGCGCCGCGTGAGAGGCCCATGTCTCGTGAAGTCCTCCAGAACCGCCGCTTGCTGCCACTCCTTATTGCCAACATCGCCGTCAATAATCGGAGCCTTCGTTGAATCCGGAACCCAGACGGGCCGGTTAGGCCACCCGAACGCGAACTTTGATTCCTGCGCCAGCAACGATTGCCAATCGAACGCAAGAACCAGAAGACAGGCAGCGGAGAGCAGGCGGATGTGAGCCATGACAGTCTTTCCCAGGAGCCAGATCGTTCTACATCGTGGAACGTATTTGAGGGCAACCCGGAAGAGCCATAAGAAGTTAGAACCAGTTTAGACAGTAGCGGCACGGTGTTTCGCCGCAATTCAACCTTGTTCAGTTTTCTGACTTTACGACTTGTATCCGAGTTCTTCCCAGATCAGGCTACAGTCAGCCATCGTTAAAGCTTGGCCAACCGCCCACCAAAGTGGTAAGAGGAGAAGGTGAAGCTCAACAGATGAATCGAAACTCGAGGCAAGTATCCATGGCCACAATCTCATCATGCATCTGACGACCCAAAGCCCCATCGAAGACGGGCTGCTGCTGGTCGGCATACCGTTCCAGGAAGGGAGGTATTCGGCCCAGGAGAAGTTTGCTCTCGTGACGGATGATGGCGAGGCGCTGCCGATCTGGTGGACTCCACGCGCGACTTGGCCGGATGGCTCACTCAAATGGATTTGGCTTCATGCTCGCGTTCCG
>JASLXP010000389.1 GCA_030740295.1 Planctomycetota bacterium | reverse complement strand
GAACGTTTACAGGAAGCGTCTGGAGTGGGAGAAACAGGAGGCATTGAATATCCAGGCCTACATCGAGGACCAGGCAGCCACCAGCAAATCCAAAATGCCTGAATCTGAATTCACTGATCCGTAATGCCGTTCGAGTGCCTTTTGTGCTGAAAGACGCCGAAGTGTACTCCATCCGATTTCACGGCGGATAATCAATAGCGCGAAAGGAGAGCATGATGAACATTGGCGTGGGCATTGTCGGTGCGACAGGCTTCATTGGCACGTCTTACCGAAGCGAGATTCGAGAGTGTGACGACGCCAACATCGTGGCACTCTGTGCCAGACGGAGAGATCGGCTCGAGGCCGCAGGGCAAGAAGATGGGGCCAGACTGATCACCCACGATTGGCGCGAAGTGGTGAGCCATCCCGATGTCAATTTCGTCCTGGTCGCCACGCCCGACGCGCTGCATTACGAAACGGTTCTGGACTGCGCCGCGCAAAGTAAACATCTGTTGTGCGAGAAACCGATTGGCGCGAATGCCAGACAGGCGGGCGAAATGCTGGAGGCCTATCGCGACACGAGGCTCGGACACTTTGTCCCGTTCTGGACGCGCTATATGCCGGTGGTCATGCGTGCGCGCGAAATTGTTTCCAGCGGCAAATTAGGCGAGATCAAGGGCGTGATCTATCGATGGCTCAATCCTCGGCCGGCGTCGATGCCGTTTACCTGGCGCGATGATGCAGAGCTCTCATCGGCCGGCAGTATCGCGGATGTCGGTTCGCATGCCTACGACGCAGTGCGTTGGATTCTGAATGACGAAGCGAGTCGCGTCTTGGCGCACGCTGATGTGATCACCGAGCCGAAGCCGGACTTGGGCGAGATTGATCTGGCCGAAGCGTTGGAGTGGGGCGGCTCGCACTCGGCGGCTGAATCACAGTCTGTGCGCAAAGGAACAGCGTTCGACTACGCGAACATTATCTGGCAATTTGCCAGCGGAGCGATTGGATCGATCATGCTGTCGCACGCGCCCGTGTTTCGAAAAGGCCTGGCGCCGGAGATGGAGTTTCACGGAACCGATGCTTCGCTGGGTGTCGATCGGATCAACAGTCAATTGACAATTGTGCGACAGGCGCAGGATGTCGAGTCACAGGAAACGGTCGCCGATCCGGGCTTTGGCAATCGCTTTGCCAGGCACGTCTTTCCGGCGATTCGGCAGCGTGCGGCTGGTTCGCCCTGTGAACATCCCGGCCTTGAAGACGGCTACAACGTCCAGCGGTTCACGGATGCAGCGGCATTGTCTGCGAAACGAGGAAGCTGGGTCTCGTTGGATGAGATTCCACAGTAGCCTGCACGCTCCGCGTCAAGGCATCCGCCACGCGGTGAAGGTTACATTCGATGAGCCACGTTGACAGGGCTTCCACATCGGCCTGACTCGATCGCAGCGTCGACGGTGGCGACAATCGAACGGCCGATACGGGCGTTGAGCATCGTGTCACCGTCATTGTCGATCGCGTCAGCGAAGTTCTCCATCAGCAAGAAATCGTTATCAATTGCCAGCCGGTGATGGCGGTGTTCTTTGGCTGGCTGGTCGCGATAGTAGATGCCGACTTCCGGACGGGCTTCGCTGAGGACGAGTGCTCCGTCTGTGCCAAGGACGTGAATCTTGATTTCACCGATATCGGGATGGCTCGCCGCTCCGATTCGACCGATACACAGCGAGCCGACCAGCCCGCGCTCCATTTCCAGGGTGACCGTCGCCAGGTCGTCTACGTTGTTGTCCGCGTGGAGCTGATGGAAATGCGCGGTGGTCCGCGCAAAGACACGTTCGACATTCGCTCCGCCCGTGAGCAGGTTGATGTAGGCCAACGGGTAAATGCCTTCGATCTGCAGCTCGCCCATCGGCTCATGGCCAACGCCTCCATCCGACCCGTCTACATGAGCGGCCTTCTGTGCATCGCGCCAATCCGTGGGAGCATTCCCCGGCTTGCTCGAGCCTTTCGGCGGGCCCGCGTCTTTGGAAAAGTAGAAATCGACATGGATGGCATAGGGGTCGCCAATCCTGCCCGCGGAAACTAATTCATGTGCATGTACCACGGCTGGCAATCCGTTGCGATTCCACATCAGGAATTTCACGCGGTTCTTCTCGACCGCATCCACCACCCGATCGCATTCGGACAGCTTGGTCGACATCGGTTTGTCCTGCACGACGTGAAGCCCTGCATTGGCCGCACGGACACTCAGGTCACAGTGACGCTCGGCCTCACTGCTGACGCAGGCAACCTGCACGTCAAACTGTTCAAGCGCCTCCTCAACGTTTCGCACGTAAGGGATATCGAATTCACGCGCGAACTTCTCATTTCTTTCGTGGACCCAATCCGGTTGCGCATCGTCGTCCGCCACCACGACCAGCTCGAAGCGCGGATGCGACGCGACACCGCGGGGCAGATAATCGTGTTTAACAACGCTCAATACGGCCACACGGAATGTTTCGTTTTGAGTCATATCTTCGTTCCCGTCACGCTTGTGCGTACTCGCCGGCCACAAATCGCATTGCCTGCCCGGATGACAGGGATTCCATCGATGCCTCGGCAACTTGGATCGCGGCACGGCCATCGGCGCCGGTGATTGCTGGCGACCGGCCTTCGTTGATCGCGCTGACGAACTCCTGAAGCTGCGCAAGTCGGTGCAAGTTGCCCGTCGACGTTGTGATGGCGGCTGGTTGATTACCACCAAAAAGCACTTGCATGTTTCGATGGTCATCGGCATAGGCGGCGCCGGTCGAGCCAATCACCGACATGGAAAAGTAACCCGATTTATCTGACGGTGTTGTGGCGAAATCGATGACGGCCATTGCCTCGCCAAACCCAAAGTGCAATTGCACGAATTCGCTGACTGTACCAGCCGCGTAGATCTCGGAAGGGACGCGGCCGAAGATCCAATTCGCCAGATCGATCTCTCGGACTATCCGACCGATGTCGCTCTGTCGTGCCGCCCCCCAGTGATGAATGCGCAGCAGGCCGGCTTCACCGAGTTTCCCCGATTCGAGGCTCTCCTTGATCGCCGCCACTTCGGGAAGAAATCGCATCGCCTGTCCGGTCATGAGTGAGACTCCGTAACGATCGCAATTCGCGATCATTTCATCGGCACGCTGGGCTGAGGACGCGATGGGTGACTCGACCAGCAGATGCTTGCCGGCATTGGCGGCCAACTCGATCGTCTCAACTTGCAGCGGACCATTGGTGACAATTGCGTCAATGGAATCGGAGCTGGCGCGCAAGCTCTCTTCGATGGTATCGGCCATCACAATCGTGGCGCCGACCACTCGCGAAGAGATCGCCGAATATTCACTCGCCATTTCTGGTCCGATCAGAGCCAGTCGAATCATTGACGTTTGAAATCCTTTTACTTAGCGCTGAGTTGTCCAGCTTATGGTCCAGCAACAGCAGTTCAACGCCCCCATGACTAGGTCATTGCGATCTTTACGTATCCAAAAATGACTCCAGCCTCTCCGCTGCCTCCGGGCATTGGGCGGCAACGTTCTCTTTTTCATTCGTTTGAATGTCGTACAAGATCTGTGGACGTTCCCGCTGCATTTTACCGGCCTCTTCAGTTGGCACGTGCATGGGATCCCATTGATCCCCACCAACGCGCTTTGCGGGGTCGTATCCGCGGATGAGTTTGAAACGTCCGTCAAAGGCCATACGCCAGCCGCTGAGCCCCGAAAGCACGACGTCCCGATGTTGGTCGGTTTCTCCAGCGAGGAATGATTTCATCGATCGGCTGTCCAGTTCGGCGGATGGTGTCAGGCCGGCGTAATCCAGAAACGTCGCATGGAGATCGAGGATCGTGTGAGGCTTGCCGCATTCCCCAATGTGCCGCACGTTGGGCCCGGCAACGAACAGCGGCACACCGACCGAAGCCTGTAACGGCGATAGTTTCTGCCACTGGTTGTAGTCGCCCAGCATTTCACCGTGGTCACTGCTGAAGACTACTATGGTGTTTTCCAATTCTCCCCTGGTTTCGAGGCGGTCGACAAAACGGCCAACGCAATCGTCCAGGTGTTCCACCATCGCAGCATAGTTTCTTCGCACTTCCTGGTGCGTTTCGGGTGTCACGTCAAGTTCGCAGAATTCAGGGACGGGGAATTCAACGTCCGGGTCTCGGTATCCTGCATGCATGTTTTCAGTAATGTCCCACGGATGGTGAGGATTCTGAAAATTCACTTCCATGTACCAGGGCCGGTCGGACGGTGCCCGCTCAAGCAGTTCAAGGCCGTTTTCTGTGATCCAGTTGTCGTAGTAGGCATCGTCGGGCAGGGACGTTGGAAACGTTGCCGTCCACACACCCTCCTGACTGCGCCGCTGGTAGTCCCGGATGTGGTCATCAGCAAGTCCGCGGTCGGCGAGGAACGCCATGTAGGCGTCCTGCGGTTCGCCGGTGCGCCTCATGAGAATGGTGCATTGATTCATGCCAGCGTTGAACAATGCGTCAGAGAATCCGCATTCTTGCGTCAGTCTCTTTCCATCCACACCCCAATCGAATTCTGGCGGATTTCCGCGCTGATTGTTGCCGACATGGTATTTCCCGCAGCCCATGACGTGGTAGCCGGCTTCATCGCGCAGCCGCTGGTGATAGGGCGAATGTTCCTCAGGAAAGTCCGTGTCATTCGACCAGACTCGGCAACGGTCATATTCCAGGCCGCTGGCCAGGCACGATCGGGAAGGAGCACACACAGGGGATGGGCAGACTGCGTTAGTGAATTGCGCACCGCGTTCCACCAGAGCTCTCAGATTAGGTGTACGAACGGGAACATCGGGATTCATCTCGAACCAGTCAGGCCGTTGCTGATCAGTAAACAGAAAAAGAATGTTAGGCAGGGAATTACCGCTGTTCATGAAAGGTCCTTTCTTATGAGGAGCAGCCCGGGGGCCTACAGTTGCCATTCGGCCGTAGCGGATAAAGGTCAATTCCGGCTTTCTTCAGGTTGGCCGTATCGCGGTTTCGGGGCAGTGCATTCGAATTGCTGGTATGACCTACTTGAAACTTTTCTCCGACCTCTGCAAGTGGAAAATTGCGTTGCTTACAGACCAGCCGGATTTATGGTTTCATAACAGACAGCATTTCAGACAACCCAGTGCTGATTAATCCCTGATTCCTCGCAAACACAATGTATCGCATCCGACATTGCTCTTTTCCGACGTCTGTTTACTACGGATTTGTCTTTTGCTTTGCAGCGATGTCCGCCTTTGCGGCCGCGCCGTCCAAGCCTGACTTCAACCCGGATTTGCCGCCGACGGTCATCCGGTTCGAGTGGCTCCGTCATGAAAATCAGAAAACGGACGAGAAATCGCCTCGCGTCAAGCCGCGTCAGAGCAATCCGTTCCGGAATAATTTCGACTCGTTGCGCCTGGCGATTGAAGACCTGACGCAAACATTTGGTGGGAAGTATCCGAACGGCAAAGAATATCTCGTCCGTCTCGAGAAACTGGAGAGGGCGGTGAAAGAAACAAATGCGCCGCTGAAACCACTCGCCGACGAGTTCGATGAACTTTTCAAGGAAGCGTTACTTGCCAATCCGCTGATTGATTTTGACAGGCTTCTTTTTGTGGACTCGTCGCATCCTATGACGCCTAGAAACTGGCTCGGTCTCGATTCGGTTGGGGGGGCCGTGCGCGAGGGGGGAGTTGCCTTGAAAGTACTCTCGCCCGTTTCGCCGGACGGGAAGGTGACAACGCTTTTTGTCCCGCCGGAGAGACGGAACCTGATCGCAATCGATCTGCATTGGGACGGGGACAAACTGCTTTACACGGCAAATGGTTTCACCAAACGGGGGAAGCAGCTTTTCGAGGTGGATTTGCCTCCGAAACTGGACCCGAAGACGAAACTGCCGATCGTCCGCGAGATTGAGACCATTCTGGAAACTGACATAAGCAATTACGACGCTTGTTACTGCCCCGACGACTCGATCGTTTTTGTCAGCACCGCGACGATGAACGGCGTGCCCTGCATTCGTGGCGGTTCTCCTATTGGCAACCTCTACCGGAGAAAAACGGATGGCACCGTCGAGCGGCTCACGAACGATCAGGACCACGACTGGCATCCGACGGTTCTGCCGGACGGTCGCATCATGTATCTCCGTTGGGATTACACGGACACGCCCCATGCCTTCAACCGGGTGATGTTTTCAATGAATCCCGACGGCACCGGTCAGGCGGCGATGTACGGCAGCAACTCGTATTGGCCCAACTCGACGTTCTATGCGAAGCCTGTTCCAGGCAACGCGACGAAGTTCGTCGGATCGGTCGTGGGGCATCATTCCGGCACGATCGGAGGAATGTTCCTCTTTGACACGGCAAAAGGTCGCTTCGAGGCGGACGGCGTGGTTCAACAGATCCCCGGGTACAAGAAAGAGGTATTTCCGCGAATCGCCGACGGCCTGGGATACCGTGACCCGAAGGTAACGTCGTCGCACCCTCTTTCGGACAAATATTTTCTCGCAGCCTGCTGGCCTGGCTCTGGCTGGCATGGGAAGCACCAGGGAATTTATCTGATGGACGTATTCGACAACGGTCTCGAGCTCTGCAGCATTGAAGGGCGAAGTTTGCTTGAGCCCACTCCCTGGAAGAAGCGGACACGACCGCCCGTCATTCCTGACCGTACGATCCCGGACGCGCAGACGGCGACCGTTGTGATGGGCAACATATACGTGGGCGACGGCCTGAAAGGGATATCGCGGGGGACGGTCAAGAGCCTGCGGGTCTACTCTTACAACTTTGCAATGAGGCGGATGGGCGGGCAGGCCGACCGGGTTGGTCTTGACGGACCGTGGGATGTCCGTGCAATTCTCGGTACGGTTCCCGTCGAGGAAGACGGCAGTGCCAACTTCACGGTCCCGGCTATGACGCCCATCGCGATTCAGCCACTTGACGAGGAAGGCAAGGCAGTCCAGTTGATGCGAAGTTGGTTCTCCTGTCGTCCTGGCGAAGTGCTTTCCTGCGTCGGCTGTCACGAAAACAAAAACACAACACCGGAGCCACAGACGGCCATAGCCGCCCTGCGCGAGCCCTCGGACATCAAGCCCTGGTACGGGCCGGCGCGAGGCTTCAGTTTCAATCGCGAAGTGCAGCCAGTGCTCGATGAGTATTGCGTCAGTTGCCACAACTCAAAGACTGATCGTAAGGGAGTCGACGGGCGGAAGATTGCCGACCTTACCTTGAGACCCGACGTCGTCGTAAGCGGCAATGGCGAGTTTAAGAAGAAGAGGAAGCCACCAAAGACGCTGGTGGAACAGATAGATGAGCCTGTTCTGTACAAAGACAAGTTGGCGAAAACGAAGGGCGGAGGCTACGGCGGCTCCCATTTCCCGCCTGCTTACCTCCAACTTTTCCGGTTCGCCAGAAGTGCCACGCTGGAAAGTGACCTGCACGTGCTCACGCCGTACGACTATCACGCCGACCAGACGAAACTCGTCCAGATGCTAAAGAAGGGTCATCACGGGGTCCGGCTGGATCGGGAGGCCTGGGACCGTGTCATAACCTGGATTGACCTGAATACGCCGGCGCACGGGAGCTGGAAGGAAATCACGAATCCCCAGTTCCCACAGAAGTACGGAGCAAAACGCGCGGAGCTGATGAAGCGGTACGGAGGCATCAGCTTTGACCCGGAAACCGCCGTGGTTCTGCCGGCGGAAGAGAAAGGTGGCACGACGACCGGTAGTTCTGCCCTTCAAAGAATCGAGCCAGTTATTCCCGGCAAGGTGTCTCGTCCCGCATCCATTCGCGCAAAGTTCCCCGCCAGGGCGGACGCGAAGGCCCTTGTCGAGGCAAAGGATCCCGAGTCAGGCCGGCTGCGCGAAGTGACGTTCGATCTCTCGAAAGAAAAAGCGATCCTCGAGGAAAAATATGCCGGCATAAAAAACAGTCGCAAACGGCCGAGGGTAACTCCTGAGACGCTGAAGATGACGTTCGTGCGCATTCCGGCCGGTTCATACGTGACCGGCAATGTCGGCGGTGCCGAGGACGAACTGCATGAACGGAAGGTTACTGTGAAGAAGTCGTTCTGGATGGCTACGCGAGAGACGGCGAACGAATTGTTCAACCTTTTTGACCCGGCCCACGACAGTCGTTTGGAATCCAACGAGAGACTCCACTTCGGGGATGGGATTGTGCGCGGCTTTCCACTCAACAAACCTCTGCAGCCGGTGGTGCGTGTCTCGCAGCAGCAGGCCATGGCTTTCTGCAGGTGGCTCTCAGTGAAGACCGGCAAACACTGCACGCTCCCCACGGAAGAACAGTGGGAGTGGGCCGCCCTGTTCGGGAAATGCGACGAAAGCGGCTACGCCGGCAAGGACTTCAGCAAGGTCGCTAACCTTGCGGACAGGTCATATCTTCTCAAGCACGCCAGTGGCGAGATGCCAATGTGGCGACCGGCGGCACTCAACGCCGAGGACGGCGCGCGGGTTTCAGCAAAAGTGGGGACCTACGCTCCGAACGAGGCAGGCGTCTACGACCTGATTGGCAATGTTGCCGAGTGGACGACGACTGCCTGGACACCGCCGAAGGGATCCTCGGCCCCGCCGCAGGTTATCGCCAAAGGCGGAAGTTGGCGCGACCGCCCAAAGACAGCGACCCCGTTTACGAAGATGCCCGCGCTCGCCGGGATGAAGTTCGTAGACATCGGCTTCCGTGTGATCATTGAAGACTAAACTACGAAGCTTAGCCCTGGGGCCATGAGGGAGCGGCAGATGGAGGACCGACGCAGAGCGGTTTCGGTAGGAGAATTGAATTTATCGTGCTCAATCTCCATCGGCCGCACGACCGCCCGGAGCGGCACTCTCGGTAGAAGCGGATGATCTGAGACCCGGAGAACCGAGGGCAATCGAAGCTCGAGGTTTCTGAGTCTGGTACCTCGGGTATCGTGGTCTCGGGCGGGGGCGAGGGCGAGGGTTAGGTCTGGGATGATTGCAGCCCAGAAATCCAACAAAGGCGAACGAGATGAAGAGGCATCGCAGCAATTTAATCATGTCTTTCCTCCATTAGGATTCAGTGGGTTTCAGAGCAGTACGACCGCACTGTTTCTTCGATCAAGTTGATAAGCAGATTAAGCTTGAACACGTTTACTCCATCCGGATGGAGCCATGGCTTTGTCAGTGCGTTTGAAAGACCTTTCTGGCGCCGCGGGTCTCCGTTGGCTTGAGCAGTTCGATGGTGCCGTCAGCTTTCTTGACCGAGAGCCTCGCGCCATCTGGTAGAGTCACTTTCGCAGGGGAATTGGCAAGGATGAGATATCCCTCCCTGGATTGGGTCATGCAGGCGGCAGCCGCAACCGACCACTCGTCACCGGGTCCGAAGTCGCAAACGACGAGACTGCGCTCGAGGTCCCCGTCCACGTCTTTGACTGCGGCGGCGTCCAGAACTGGGCCGTCTGGCACAACGGTCACCTCTGTCATCTTCGAGCTGGCGATTCGCCAGTGTGAGGTGTTGCTCTCGTTCGTGAGGGTCATGCCTTTGAAATGACCGGTGTAGGTGGTTATCCGTTCCGCAAGGAGGGCGGTGCGGTCTTTAATCCCCTTCAAAGGGCTGATGCCGACGATGAAATCGGCTTCCAGATTCACCTGCCAGACTCCGTCGTGCTGCCTTTTGAGTCCCGTGATCCGATAGGCGCATTTGTGAGATGCGTTGCCGAGGATCATTGTCTCGCCGATGAGGCCCGGATGAATCGAATCGCTTCGGGTGAGGAACGTGCCTTTTGCCGGGTCCGTCGATTCCACCCGCCCGCCGATTCCTGCCGCAAAATCAATTCGGGTATCGAAGGCTTCGAGAGCGGCGGTTGATTTTGCCGCGTGCGCCCCGCCGATCAGCGTCGCCATTTCCAATCGTCCGCCTTTTGAAGAGACAAATGCCTGGGAGCCGCGGAACTGGATGCCGGCAGGATAGCGATGCAATTCCTCTGAATTCAGGGAGCTGAAAAAGTAATCGGTCCGGTCGTTGAGGTCCACTTTCACCGCCACGTCGCTCCACAGGCTATCCTCGGTCCGCAGGTCGGTGACGCTGCGGATGGCGGGGCTGTCTATGTAAGCTTCGATGAATCCGGTGTAGTTGCTTTCGAGGTTTTCGCCTTCGTTTCGTGCGAGGACGTACTTGAGGAATTTCGGCGCTCCTTTGCGCCTGGGCGGCTCGCCGTCGGCGAGGATGACTCTCTGCGCAGCGCCCTTCAGCATTGTCAGTCGGACGTTGACGCGGTCGCCGGTGTCCCAGGTGATGCTCCAAGGGCCAGTCGGCTGGGCCAACTGCGGGTAATGGAGGTATTGCGTACCGTTGAAATTTCGGCCGACACTTTTCTGGTAATCAGAAAGTCGGTGCCATTGCCCGGGGTCACTCAGCTCAAGGCCGTTTGTTTCAACGGGCACGCGCCGGATGAAATCTGCAGGCATCCCCTTTGGCGTCGCCTTCACTTTCTCCTGGCCGTCCTGCTCCAACAGTTTGTCGGCCTCGTCCTCTTCACCGTCCTCGTCTGGCGCGGATTCGGTCTCTGGAATGTCCGGTTCTGCGGGGCCGCCGAGACCGGGCGGCTCTTTATGGCTGGCGTGGAAAATCCAGTCGTGCTGCGAGCCGCCGCGGATGCGAAACACGTCGATGACATAGAAACGATCTCTGTCCACATCCACGAGTGCCAGTTGCCGGCGGAAGATTCGCTCCGGTGGACGGGCGGAGCCAAAACGGGCCTGTTCGGCCGAAACGTCCAGCGTGTGGAAGCCTGGAAAAGTTTTGAAACAGTTCAGCGTTCCAAAGACTCGGCTCGTCGAACGGCGGTCCACCGCGACGGTAGAATGACTGACGGTCGCAGAAGTCCATGCCTGCCGCTTCTTCGGCGTGCCCGTTTCTTCCGGATAACCGAGGTCGGGGGCAAGAGTCTTGCCGAACGCGAACAGCTCGATGTTCAGCATGTCTGAATGGGCATGGGATCCGACCCCGCCAGGCCCCCAGAATAAAGTGACCGCCCGGCGACGGCCCCGATCGCCGCTTTCCAGGATGCCGAGTCCGTAACCGGTCAGGGCGCGGCTGCCGAGAGCGAGGTCGTCGCCTTCCTTTGCCACCAGCTTGCCAATCGCTGCGTGTTTTCCTGCCCTGCCCGTCTGGTGCAGCCATTTTGCGGTCATCGATTCTTTGAAAATCTCGTAGCCGAGCTGCAGGCTCGCGGGCTCGCCCGTCCCTTTGCCGCCCCTGGCAAGGGCGCCGGTCATTGCTGACCCGCGGCCCTTGTGCGGTGTGTAGGGCACGAACGGTGAATCGCCGATGCTGGGCAGAAACTTGTCGATGACGATGAGCCGGACAGAGCCGCAGAGAATGTTCCGCAGCCGCGGAGTTCGTGGGAACGGTTTGCCCTGTTTCATGCGTTCCCGGATCGTCTTGGCCGCCTGGTCCTGGCTCATCAGTCCGTAAGACGCGGCGACCTCCGTATTGATACCGTCCCGGTACATGTCGTTGTAAAGATGCCGCCAGAGGATTCCGTCCGCCTGCCGGGTCAGCGCGTGGTTGGTGGGTCCGAGGACCGGATCGTCGTTATCCCACCACTTTACGATGTGCTGGAACTTGGCCCCACCGATGCCCTGGGAGAGAAACCAGTTCTTCTTCAGGCAGGCATCGTAAAGCTCCATCATGATGTTCTTGAAGATGTATTTTTTCGGGTCGCCTGTAATTCCTTTGGCCACGAGAAACTTCTTCAGCTTTTGGTCGGCCGCGGCCGCTTCCCACATCTTTCGGTTGTTGAAGTCGTTGGCGAGATTGATGTCGTAGTGGCCCCAGCAAGTCATTTTGCCCAGCCACCAGGAGGGATGCGCGCCGACGTTCTGGCGGCCGTAGTTCATGAGCGGATAGTCTCTGGCGATGCTCGCCCATACGATCATGGCCTTGCGCAGGAAGACCTCGCTGCCGCTGCTTTTCCAGCAGGAGAGGAGATCGCCGCGAAGCTGAATGATGTAGCTGTAAAGAAAATAACTCGCCGCTCCCGCACACCAGTATCTCTTCCCTCCGACTTTGACGCCGTAGCCATCGTCCACGTGTTTCTTATTCAGGTCGAGTTTTTCTTTTCTCCCTGCCTTCACGTAAGCGCCGTAGTCGTTCGTTGGCAGCCACTCTTCGCCGGTGCGGCACTGCACCTTGTAGGGCCGGTCGGGCGACCAGTTCCAGGTGCGGCGCACGTCGCCTTTGTACTTGCCGTGGATGGGACATCCCCGTCCGTAACCGTGCCCGGGCCCCGTCCGGAGCAGCACTTTGCCGTTGACCGCATGTGGCAGCCAGTCCCAGAGCTGCTCGTCGGTCATGAGCAGATGCTTGAGCACGTTCGACCGGCGAATTCCCAGCAGGTAGACATTAGTTCGGTACTTCTTCGCCAGTTCGATGTCCTCCTCGCTGAGCCCAGACTGTTCGAGCTTCTCTTCATGCTCAGCCTGTTTGAGGAAATCATCGCCTTCTTCGGCGAGCAGGAAACCGCAAACGAGAAGAAGCGGGGAACACCGTTGAATCGCCCGGCAGATCGTCTGGCAGCACATCGTTGCGTCTCGTGTAAATTCGAGAGAAATTGATGAACAATCCGGAAACCAGGACGGCCTTCCCCATTATATAGCCACTGAGACGATGTCTACTTGCCCGTACTCCCATGTCTGATACCGTGCGCGGGCTGATGCGTCTGAGGCAACGCTCATCCGGAAGGCAGTTTCCCATGCAGATCGAAGTGCGTGAACATAACGGGCGGCCCTTGATTTTCATTGACGGTGAACCTCGCAACCCGGCGATGTACTCTGCGCTCGATCTTGGGAGGCCAAGTGCTGAACCTGTCTGGCGGCAGGCGGCCGAACGTTTCACTGAGCACGACATGGACATCTATCTCGTCGGTGTGCCACACCGATGGGAGGAGAAGTTCGAGAAGAATAATTTCTGGAATGGGGAAACGATCAGTTCAGAACCGCTCTGGTGTACAGAGAGGCAGATCGATAAGGGCCCGGGCTTCGTACTGGAACACGATCCCGACGCTTATGTGATGATCCGCTTTTCCCCTCGCCCGCCGGCGAATTGGTATCAAATGCATCCCGACCACTGCGTTGTCAACGACGCGGGGGAACGCATGGACTATCCTTCGATGGCTTCTCTGTTCTACGCAGAGCAGGCAGCGGATTTCTGCAGGACGTATATCAGATATTGCGAAAGCCGTCCGTGGGCGGCGCGCTGCCTGGGCTACATAAACTACCATCTGTGCGAAGGCTGTTTCGGACCCGTTACCGCATCATGGCGATTCGATCACAGCCCGGTGATGCAGGAGCACTGGAGACAATGGCTGACGGAAAAATACAAGGACGACCGAGCTCTGCGGGAGGCGTGGGGCGATGAGAGCATCAGACTCGAAGGTGTTGAAGTCCCGTTCGACAAGCTTCGGGGAACTGTTCCTGAAGTCGCTGCCTTTCTGTATTGGCAGAACGCTTCCAAAAATCAGCCTCTGCGTGATTGGCTGCTCATGACCCGCGACCTGCATCACCGCAATATGCGGCTCATCTTTCACGCCAGCCATGAAGGCGCGCCCGACAAGCTCCTTCTGCACGATTGCTTCAAAGTGCCGATGCAGGGATGGAACAATCATGGGTTCTTCAACCCGGATACTTCCTGGCCGGTCTTTTTCCCCGAACACATCTCGTCATCAGGTCTGATGCATGTCATGAGCCTGGTGGACGAAAAGGGCTTCGACGGTCTCTGCACGCCCTACGACTATCAGGTCCGAGGCGCAGGTGGAGTTTTCGTTCCGGAAGGCGCGGCTGAGAGCATGACGCTCCGGGGAAAACTGTTCTTTGTTGAACAGGACATCCGGACTTACTGCGGCGGCTTCGGACACTACGGAACCATGCGCGATATGCAGGAGTTCAAGGCGCTGATGTGGCGCGACCTGGCCGCAGCTCTGACTGGAGGCTTCATGAACTACTTCTGCGATCACAACGCGGACTATCATGCCGAACCGGAGATGCATGGAATCATCGAGAGGCAGGTCCAGGTCCTCCACGAATCGCGTGGCTGGCCTCACGAGACAGTTCCCGGCATCGCTATGATTCTCGATGACGAAGCTCCACTTGAAACGAATGGTGGTGGACATGTCTTCAATGAAACCGTGATGTGGGAGCGCAGAACCGGAATTGCCCGTTGTGGCGTCCCTTATCGGGTATACGTGCTTGACGATCTGCGGCAGGCCAACTTCCCCGAGCACCGCGTCTGTTATTTTCCAAACATGTATCGCGTGGATGACGAGCGCCTGGCCTTATTGCAGGAGAAAGTGTTCCGTGATGGAAAGGTAATCGTCTGGGGACCGGGGAGCGGGATCTCGGACGGTTGCACGATTGCCGCGGAACATGCCAGCCGGCTCACTGGTTTTGAGTTTTCATTCGAGGCAGTCAACTACCAGCGACGAGTGCAGATTGAGCGCTGGGATCATCCGGTCACAGCAAGTCTTCCCGCCGACTGCATTTTCGGCGGACCTCTGAGTTATGGGCCCGTGCTCTATCCCACCGACGGTTTTCGTCTCGGCATGGCATGGAGTAAACAGGGAAAGCAGGATTGCGGCCTTGCGGTCAAGGACTTTTCTGACCATACGGCGGTCTTTACAGCGGCCGTACCGATGCCAGCGGACCTGTGGCGCGGAATCGCACGTCATGCCGGCGCACACATCTGGTGCGAGACCAGTGACATTCTCCTGGCGGACCGAAGCGTTGTTGCCCTCCATTCCCTGAAGCCGGGGGCCCGGACGATCAACCTGCCCAATCCCTGCCGTGTCACCGATCTCATCAGCAATGAGCTGGTTTCAGAGAACACGGCGAAGATTGATTTCGAGCTCGACGGCTGTGACACTCGTGTGTACCGGATGGAGAGAGCCTGAGATTGCTTCAGGCTACTCTCTGGACTTTTCTGGGTGTGCGCGAACTGTCTGTGAGCAAGATTTTCTCAAGAAAGCCATCCTCAACTCTTGCTCTCAAAACGAGATAGCCCATTGATAATAA
>JASLXP010000388.1 GCA_030740295.1 Planctomycetota bacterium | reverse complement strand
TGGGGTGCGGTTGATTTCGTCGGCGAGAATGATGTTGGCAAAGATCGGCCCCCGAATGAAGCGAAATTCCCGCCGCCCCGTCTCCATACTATCCTCGATGACCTCTGTGCCGATGATATCCGATGGCATCAGATCTGGCGTAAACTGAATGCGCTGGAATTTCAGGTGGAGAATCCTGGAGATAGTTTTCACCAGTAGCGTCTTCGCGAGCCCCGGCACGCCGATCATCAGCGAATGGCCCTGGCAGAAGAGCGCAATCAGAACCTTGTCAACCACCTCTTCCTGGCCAACGATGACTCTAGCAATCTGGTCCTTGAGCTTCTCTCTGGCAATTCGCAGGCGGTCAATGATTTCAACATCAGATGGATTGGACGGCGCGTCCTGCATGGGTATCTCCGTTGCCCGGTAGGTGGGAGTGTCTAAACTTGGCCGGGGATTCTAGTCCGAGCGGCCAGAAACATGAAACCGAACTGAAGGCATGCGACCGGCAAAGACACTTCTGCCAAGCCCATACCTGCTGATCGCCGAAGAAGACAGGAGTTTTTTCGGCATCTACGTGGACCTGCCGAATTTCGAAAGCCCGGAGGAGGCGGACGCGTCCTTTGATGCCTTCAACTGGTTCGAGCGCCCGGAATTGGGCAGACAGTGTCTGCTGGCACACGGGGCAGTCGAGCTGCGCAAGACGCTTTGCCAGATGATCCAGGTGGACGACTGCGGCCCGGAGAATTTCCCGTGGCTGAGTGTGTCCGATGAAATGGAGAATGCCTTTCTGCTCGATTGCGATGACGAGGATTCGGACGGCTTTCGAATCAACTCCACCAAGTCAGAGGATGGCCAATCTATACGTATAAAAGGGGAATCGGCCGCGGGCACGCTATACGCTGTCTACTATCTGCTCGAACTTCTGGGCTGTCGTTGGACCGGTCTGGGGGATCGGATGGAGGACATCCCGTGGTTTTCGAGGCTGCAGATCAAGCAGATGAACGTGGCTGAAAGACCGTCGTTTCGCATCAGAGCATTCTGGCCGGACCCGTTCACGTTCGAGCCGTCCGGTCAGCGCGGCCACTATGAGCTTTTCAAATGGATGTCCAGACATCGGATCAACTTCTGGCATGTGGACGAAGCCGCGGCCACACCCGGCGTGATGAAGCAATACGGTTTCAAGCTGACCGCAGGCGCGGATGGGTCTGTCGGTCTAACGGCAGCGGATGTTGGAGTGACGGCCGCGGGAGTTGGAGTAACGGCTCTATTAGCCGGGTCTGATAATGAACAGTCTCCGGAATCCCACGAGAATGAGCCTGCTGATCGGCAGGCCCGGCTGAAGCCGTTACTCCAACCCCCGCTGCCGTTACTCCAAACCCGGCCGCCGTTAATCCAACAATGCTGCACGAGCGATAGCGAGGCGGTCGATTATTTCACGAATCAACTGATCGAGCGTCTCGCCCATGATGAGCGATGGAAGCATGCGGATTACTACTCGCTTCGCGGGAACCTCGATGGCTGGTGCACATGCGCGGCATGCGAATCAATCGGAACGCCCACCGAACGCCTGCTGAAACTGGCCGAACGATGCAGCCTGGATCTGAATGCCGCGACGAAGGATGGTCGGCTCAATCGCAAGATCGGTCTTCGCGTGATTCTCGAAAACGAAACGCTCGAGCCTCCCCGGCAGGTATCGGTGGAGTTGATTGATTCAGCGACATTCGAGCTGCACATCGAAAACCGCTGCCACGCGCACACGCTCAATGAAGAGTGCGAGCTCAATCAACCGATTCGCGAAGCTCTGGAACGTTGGCGTGGGTTGCTTGGCGAAGACGCGTCCATCTGTATTGGCGAAGCCCACAACGGAATTCTCATCCGCGACCTTCCAGTGCTCCACAGCCGGACCATGCCGGAAGACCTTGCCTGGTATGACAAGCTCGGCGTCCGCGAAGTTCATTCTCGGCATATCCCGCGCCACCTCTGGGGCCCGTTGGCGCTGAATCATTCTCTGTTCTCCGGCCTGACCTGGAACCTCGAACAGGAAAGCGAACGGATCAAGGGCCGTTACTTCCGGAACTGCTATGGCACAGCACACAGAGAAGCCGCACAGCTTTATTCGACTCTCGAGCAGGCCCTGAACAACATCTCGGTCTGGAAATCTGACTTCACCGGACGCCTGAGGAACGGTGAAACAGACCTTTTCCCGACAGAGCATCTGCCTTACACCGGCAGGGCCTCGGACCCGCCCTCGGTAGAAAAGACGATGGGTCTGCTCCTGGACCTGAGCCGCCAGCTCGGTGAGCTCATGGAAAAAGCAGATACTTGCGAGCCCGGCATTCAGTCGCGCATCATGCAGGAAGATCTCCCTCTCATCGAGTACGCACAAAACACGCTCTTCCTGTACGAGACCATGAGCCGGGCCGTCGCGGCAACCGATTCGAACATCGAGCAATTGAAAGAAGAGGTCGCCGGCTGGGCCGGCTGCCTGAACGATCAGGTCTTCGACCAGACCGGCCTGGGGATCGATTCACCTCTCGGTTGGAGAACGGGACTCGAAGCCTCGCTCATCGAGGATGTCTGCCGAGCCTGGCTTGAGAAGCTCGGCGTGGATCTGGCCGAAGAGAGCGATGAAGAAGAAGAAGAAGAGCACGCTCTGCCATCAACCATCAACCGTGAGAGGGCTGTCACGGAATAAGTGTGGCAGTAAAGACCTGTCTGCCCCATCTGATACTGGATACTGGATACTCGATACTGGGATACTGGATACTGGATACTGGTTTCTGGCTATTCCGATTCGCTCAAGACTCCGGTCTCAGATCAAACACATGAAGAGAACCAGCGGCATCAAGCATCGAGCATCCAGCATCCAGCATCCAGCATCCAGCATCCAGCATCCAGCATCCAGCATCGAGCATCGAGCATCCAGCATCGAGCATCGAGCATCGAGTATCGAGCATCGAGCATCCAGCATCGAGTATCCAGCATCCAGCATCCAGCATCCAGTATCGAGCATCGAATAAGATGACACACTTATTTCCTGACCGACCCTGACCATCAACCATTAACCATTTCACACCATGTCTCGACCCAACATCCTCATCTTCATGACCGACCAGCAGCGCGGAAACACCGTGCTGCCGGACCATCCCTGCATCATGCCCAACGTCGATCGCTTCCGAAAGGAAGGGGTCACATTCAGTGAGACCTATTGTCCTTCGCCACACTGCTGCCCTTCGAGAGCATCGTTCTTTTCTGGGCTCTACCCGACCGAGCACGGCATCTGGCACAACGTTAATGTAGCGAACGCGATCACCCGCGGCCTCTCCCCTGGCGTGACGCTGTGGAGCGAAGAACTTAGTGACGCGGGGTACCGGATGCTCTTCGCCGGCAAATGGCACGTGAGCGATCACGAAGGCCCGGCCGACCGCGGTTGGGACACCTGCTCTGCCGGCAGCGGCAAAGGCGCAGGGGAGAAGCCGGAATCGCTTTATGTAGAGAGGCGATGGAATCAGTACCGCGACGGGAAAATACATCCTTCGGACGTGAGCGAAAGAGAGCCTGCCACCATCGTGCGTCCCGGCTATCCGACCTACAGGCATTACGGAATCAATGAAGATCCGTTCAACGACGGCAAAGTCACCAACGGGGCCATCGAAATGCTCCGCGGCCTGGGCGATTCAGATCAGCCCTGGTGCCAATACGTCGGTACCCTCGGCCCGCACGATCCATACTGTGCACCTCAACGGTTCGTGGATATGTACGATCTCGACGACATCGAACTGCCCGCGAGCTTCAATGACCATATGGAAGACAAGCCGGGCTTCTATCGCCGGACGCGCCATGTCTTCGACCAACTCACCGAAGAAGAACACCGCGAATCCATCCGTCACTACTACGCGCTCTGTTCGTACGAGGATTACCTTTTCGGTGAGCTCCTCAAAGCTCTGGATGAAACAGGCCAGGCCGGCAATACGGTCGTGGTGTACATGTCCGACCACGGCGACTACACCGGCGATCACGGGCTCTGGTGCAAAGGGGTGCCGGCATTCAAAGGCGCCTATCACGTACCGGCCATCATCCGCGGGCCGGGCATCAAGAATCCGGGACGTATAAATAATTCTCTCGTCAGCCTTACCGATTTTGCCCCGACCTTCCTCGAACTGGCCGATGTAGAATCAGAAATGAAAGTGTCTGGTAAGAGCCTTGTGCCGTTCCTGAATGACGAACAACCGGGCGGCTGGCGTGACGCTCTCTTCACCCAGACCAACGGCAACGAGCTCTACGGGATTCAAAGGTCGGTGGTAACGAAGAAATGGAAGTACGTTTTCAATGGCTTCGATTTCGACGAGCTCTACGACCTGGAAGCCGATCCCGAAGAAGTGACCAATCTCATCGACGAGCCCGAACATGGGGGAACGGTCAAGGAGCTCTGCACCAGCATGTGGGAGTTCGCCTACGAGCACCAGGACGGATGCATCAACCCATACATCATGATCGGCTGGTCACCGGTCGGCCCGGGCGTCGTTTTTGAGTAGGCTGCAGTCGTCGGCGTCTGACAATTATTCGGTCCACTTTGTCTTCCAAGAGCTCCATCCATGACGCGTAGAGAATTCATTGTCCATGGCGCATCAACCGCTGGAGCACTCACGCTTCCTGTTGGTTGTCTGAACGCAGAGACGTCTCACCTCAGCGCACCAGACTATGCGAAGACAGGCGCAAGAATCGTGAAGAATGCGACGCCGTCCGAGGATGGCTTTTATTATCCCGGAGAATGGGAGCCGCACGAGATGACGGTGATGGCCATGCCTCCACCGCAGAACTGGCGTGGCTATGCGAAGATGTCGACCGTTCGTGCACAGTGGGCTGGGGTGGCAAATGCGCTCTCAGAGTACGAGAAAGTTCTGATGGTGGTACGGCCTGAGGACAGAAAGGTCGCACCGCGAATTTTGAATCGTGAGATTGAGCTGATCGAGTTCCCGTTGAATGATGGCTGGTCACGGGACAGCGGCCCGATGGTGCTGGTGAATAAAAAGAAGCAGCGCTGCGTTGCCGGCTTCACGTTCAACGGCTGGGGAGCGAAGCTCGGCGCTTACCAGCACGATGCGCTCTTGAAGGCGCGGCTCGCCGCGAAATTCGGGTTACCGATTTATCCTGTTGACCTCGTGATGGAAGGAGGAGGGGTCATCCTTGATGGCGAAGGGACGGTCATCACGACGGAGCAATGTATGCTGCACAAGAATCGGAACCCACGAAAGAAGAAGGCGGAGGTCGAAAAGATTCTTAAGGCATCGCTCGGGACAGAAAAGGTGATCTGGCTGGGAAAGGGGCTGGAGCCCGATCCGATCACGGACGGACATGTGGACGGTCTGGCGGCCTTTGCACGGCCCGGTGTGGTACTGCTGCATACGACCGATCTGCGCAGCGACCCAAACTACACAGTCGGTAACGACGCCCGCCGCCGTCTGCAACAGTCCACTGACGCCAAAGGCCGCAAGCTCAAAGTCATTGAGATTCCGCTCGCTGAGAAAGTGGCGCACATGAACTTCTATATCGGCAACGGATGCGTGCTCGTCCCGGTCGCCGGGGACAAGAAGCAAGACGACCGTCCGATGGGCATCCTCCGAGAAGTGTTTTCCGATCGAAAAGTGATTGGAGTCGGCGGAAAAACTCTGGCGAAAGGGGGCGGCGGAATTCATTGCATCACGCAGCAGATTCCGAGAGGCGTTACCCGAATTGCCGATTGATTTTCAGTCCTTTCGCGGTCCGACGCCGGTCTCGAACGCGCGACAGACGAAGCCACCCTAAGCAAGCACTGGAGTCCGGCGCAATGAAAGCGTCCCCCAAGAATCCGAACAGAAGATGCGTATCAGGAGATAATCGTGAGCCGACACACTGCCGACAGTGAAGTGCTGACCATCTTCACGATGGACGTGGAGCCTGTGACAAGCGCTGATGGCCATACGTCTGGGCCGGCGACCGCAACCGAGGGCGCCCAGCGTGCGCGTGAGTATGCCGACGTACTTGGGGATTTCGGCTACTGCCCAACCTACTTCATTCATCCTGAAATGGCCGAGTTGCAGGCAGAGCTGTTTCTCGAATTGCATGATCGGGGCGCAGGCCTCGGGCTTCACCTGCACCCGCCAAAATTCAGTGAGATGCCCAGCCAACACGAGCTGGGCGGATTGACAAAGGATCGGCAGCTCGAGGTGATCAGCGCTGCCTTGGCCATTTTCGAAAGGCACTTCGGCTTCCACCCGCGCATCTTTCGTCCGGGATGTTTTTCCGGCAATGACTCGACGTTCTCAGCGCTCCACGAACTTGGCTTTGACGGTGGAAGCATCAGCATCCCCGGACGCATCTGGCTCGAACGGTACTGCGTCTGGGCAGGGGCTGAACCGCACCCGCACCGGGGCAATGCTGAGTTCAGACAGTTGCCGGGCCAACTGCCGTTTGTGGATATTCCACTCTCGGTCGATCGCCTTGGCGGTTTACACAGCCATCCGCTGGGCTTCCAGCACTATCCCGATCTGCGTCCAGGCGGGGTCTACAGCGAGGAGGAGGATTCAGGCAGAGACCACCTGGAGCTGCTGCGACACATCATCCAACAACTGGCTGAGGACGAGCCCAAACTCAAGACCATCGTGATCGATGTTCACAACGACCGCAGCTTCTCCGATCCGGCAAAGACATCTGCACGACAGCTCCGCACAATTCTGGATAACCTGAAACCGGAATTGGAGCGGTTCAGACTGCATCCCGTTTCCGCGACCATCGGTGATGCCATCGAACGCTTCAATGAAATAAATCGTGAGTCAGAGTAGCCCCCGAACAGTCGCCATTCCCGAAGTACGCGATCGAAGAGAAACTGGAAGGCGACGATCGCATTTTTAGAGACTGTGAGCATGCATATCCCCATCCTCCTCACCATGGCAGTCACTGCAGGGCAATCGCACGCGGAGGCGCCACACGCGCTGCCGCCCATCCTCAAGGGCGTCAAACGCATCCTTTTCGTCGGAGACAGCCTCACCGATGGCAGCAGTTATCCTGATTACGTTGTGAATACTCTGAACGGCCTCTTTCCTGAGTCTGGTTTTGAGATTCATAACGCAGCGGTGGCCGGCGACACAGCCGCTAACGTGAGGAAGCGATTTCAGCAGGACGTTGTCGGGCGCGCGCCGGATCTGATGCTCCTCTGTATTGGCACAAACGATTGCAGCGGCAAGAGGCCGGTCGTGGATTATGAGGCTGACGTCAGATTCATCGTTTCAGAAACACTGAAGTCCAAGTCGAAGGTCATGATCGTGCTGCCGAGTCCGTTCGGCAAGATCAACGCGGCGAAAGAGAAACCGTTTCAGGATTATCTTGCCGTACTCAGAAAGGTGGCAGCCGACAACGGTCTTCCAGTCGCAGACGCACATGCCGAATTCAAACGTGGCGAGAAGGCCGGCCGCGAGATGCTTGGCCCTGACGGCATCCATCACGGCAGGCACGGATTCGAGGGAATGGCCCGGGCCATCATGGACGCCCTCGGGCTGAAGAGCGCAAAACTCGATCTGCGCGTCAGGCTCTGGCCGGGCGTTCTCACCGAATGGGAAACCTCATCGCCTTCGCCTCGTGACGGACAATACAGTCTCGCGGAAGCAACCGGGTGGAAGCCATACGACGCAAAAACGCTCATGGCCAGACAGCCCTGGTGGAATTCACCGTTCCCCGCACGCGGCGGCTGGATGCCCTTCGACGATCACAACTCCAAACAGGTCGCCTATGGGCGCACGCACTACGATGCAGGGAAGGCTGGCAAGTATGAAATGCAGGTAGGTGGCTCGCCTTCCCCACAGCTCGTCTGGCTGAATGGCGAGCAGGTCTGGAAATCCAGTCGCCCACACGGTTACCATCCCAATGCTGACCGCTTTCAGGTGCACATGAAGAAGGGCCGGAATGAAATTGTCGTGGTCAGCAACTTCATGATCTTCGTTGGTCTCAGAGGTCCGTGAATCACACCCAACCTTTCCGATAGAAACAACGCTACAGGCCACATCACAGAGTGCTCTAATCGATGAGCCTCGCAGTCGGACGCATTATGGCCATTTCGGGCTAACTCAGACATTCGGTAGGTCACCGGAAGAAATCGAAGGGACATCGCGGACCGTCGATGGGTCATTCGGTAAGACATCAGAGCTGAAACTCAAATCGGCACAGACTTGAAGTCCAAGCTCACTCCTTCCTCCTCACCACCATCGCGTTGATCCCCCATTCGTTTTCCTCGCCAACCCTTTCCAGCGTCAGTTCAAGATGTCCATCGCGGCCAACCTGGACGGGGAACGTGTGGGAAGAGGTCTTCGCGTAGGAACCCCCGTCGATATTTCTCAGCACGCGCTTTCCCTGGAGGGAGACATCCATCTTCACGGGACGTTCCCGTGTGCCGCTCCCGCGGACCGCGAAGATAAGCTCGACCTCGTAGCCGCCGGGCTCCAGGTCTACGCGGAACGTGCCGCGTTCAGATCGGGCGCGCATGCAATTGTGCAGCAACGCGTCTCTGCGGCTCGTAACTCTGTCGGGGAGACGAACGCAACTGAGATCTCTCTCAAGCCAGCCATACGCCAGCTCCCGTCTTTTCGCAGCCGGTTTCCGTTTACCAGGGAACACGCTCACGCCGCCAAGATGCCACGCCAGGCCGCGCAGCCGCGAGGGGTGCCGCCAGTTACCCACCGTTCGGTCAGCTTCGAGAGTCAGGTCAAGCTTCCCATCCTGCACCTGGACGGGGAATCGGATACGGTCCGCTCGGCTTTCTACGCCCGGGATGCAGCCACTGCTGGCCACGTATCCCCTGACCGCGAGGTGGCCGTTCGCTCGGATATTGAATGGGCTCGACCAACCTGACCCGGCAAGCTCCAACTCGACTTCGTAGAGACCATCTTCGAGTGCCGCGCGGAACGTGGCCGCTGCATCGGATCGGACTCCGCCGCTTTCCTGGAGCTTCCCGGTTACGTCGAGCCAGCCGTGATCGGCTCCCTTTTCCCAGCGCCTCTTCGACGCCCCGCTGGCCCGGAATGAGATGTCGAGCAGGGGCTTGTCATCCGTCGCGCCCGCGACCTCGGCCGTTACCGCCACAATGACGAAGCCGATCCCTTTGCCCGTATCTTCAACAACGAGCTCTTTGAGCTCCTTGTCTTCGCATGCGATGGGATAGTTGTTGAGGATTGGCGCTCCGCCGTCCCAACCGCCCTGGGCTTTCCAATTGCGGGCGAACATGGCCTTCTTCGAGAATCCCCACTGAAAGATGTTCTCGTAATCGATCAGGTTCGTCAGATCGATGGTTCGACTCGTGCCATCAGCGTAGTTGAGATGGTATCGTGCGCCGACCTCCTGCCAGTTCGACAGTGCCCGGCAGACGTGGCCGAGCACGTGAAGCTTCCGCGCCTTCTTGCCGATGGGGATCGCCACGCGCTCGCCTTTGCCGACCACCAGCATCGTCTTGCCGTCCGTAGCACTCGCGGGGTCGGGCAACGCAAACCGCACGTTGTTCGCATACCAGATCGTGCCGAAGGGGAGTCCGATCAGGTTCGTTCCGTCGTGTTCCGTTGGCCGAGGGATGGGAGCACGGTAGGGATAATGAGTGGCCGGACGGACGGGAAAGTAGCCGGCGTCGCACTCACCCCATTCGCCGAAGTCGAAGCCGATCTGGTCGGGCTTGAGTGGGCGACGCTTCCATGCCTCATACTTCCCGAACGGATCCGCAAGGGGATCGCTGTTGGCTATCGATTCGAGCGAGATCGGCTCATAGTGACTGTCGGTCGGTTTGGGCACGTCCGGGCCGCGCAGGTGATACTGCCCCATGCCGCGGCGATCGAGGGCGAAATCCACCAGCTCCATCTGCTGCTCATCGAGCCCGGCTTTCGCCAGCGCAGCCATAACGTAAGGATAGTAGCGGAACGTGTATATGAGTGTGCGCACATCCGCCATGCCCACCTTCCTCGCAATCTCAGTAAGCTCATCCCAGGAGAGCGCGCGCAGGTCGTCCGGGATTTCGTTCGTGCGGAAGAACCGCTGCCACACGGCCCGCTGGTACGGCGAAGCAACCACCATGAGTCTGCGCATCCAGTCGAGTATCTGTTCGTCGCCGGTGGCAAGATATGCCTTGGCAAGAAGTGAACGACCGTACTGATTGCCGGGGTTGGCCTCGATGAACCGTCGCGCCGCGGTAACGAGGTGGTCGCGCCACTTTGCGTCGCCGGTCGCTCGGTAAAGGAAGTCCACACCCAGCTCCACACCCGTCGTGCGCCAGTGCGGCAGGTCGATGGCACCACGCTTGCCCATCATCAGTCCGTAAACGTCTGTCCGCATCGCGGGCTGCTGAATGAACTGCATGTATTTTTTGTCACCGGTCGCCTCCCAGGCCAGCGCCAGACACGGCACACGTGTCTCCCACTCGGATCCTCCGCCGACCATGTACCAGTCCGCGTACTTGACGAGCATCTCCCTGGCCCAGAGGCTGCCCGTAAGATAGTACAGCTCGCCCGCCTCCACCGCGGCCGTGCCGTAACCCGTGTAGGTTGCGCCCCAGTGCTGCTGGTCGTGCCTCCGCCCCCCGCCGACGTGCGTAGGGTCTTCCGCCGCATGGATGGTGTCGACATCCATGATGTGCTGAACCATTCTTTCCCAATATCGAAAGAGGCGATCGTCGCCGGAGCGAAGAAAGTAGATCATGAAGTCGTGCGCCACGTTGCAGTCGTTGTTGAGCCAGCCGTCGTACCCGCGCACGACCCAGCTCGTCTTTGGCACATTCTTCACCTGCCTGTGGGGCGCTCCCTCGTACCCTTGAAAGAGCGTGTCTCCCCAATCGACGATGCCGTCCCAGTGAAACAGCCGAGGCAGCCGGAGCGCCCATTCCGTGCCCAATCGGATGAGAGCTTCGGTCATCGGGAAGCGCTCTGCATCGGCTGGATGGAATTGGTTCCAGACGTCGCACGAGGCATAGTGCTGTGGCGTGCAGAAAGCCCGGAGCGGCTCGTTCGCCCGCCTCGCCAACGAGAGGGCCGCGACCGTGTCCGTCTTGTTGGGCCGAAACTCAATCAGCATCTGGTGCGTCTTGCCGAAGCCCCGACCAGCCGGGCCATACTCCCCCGTGTCATAGTGATCATCAATCCTCTGCCCTTTGTATCGGCGGCGCAGGTCGAGGACCTTGTTTCCCCGGTCAGGCCAGAGGTAGTAGCGCAGGGATCGACGCGCCGGCTCCACGCGCACTTCCTTCGGGTGAAGCCTCGAGAAGTCGCGCATCGCGATAGTGGTGGTACCTCTGCCCGACTCCAGGCTCACCCACCCGGTCGCCTCCACACCCTCCTTCAGCGTCTTGTCCGTTCCGTCGTCTCTCTTCCCCACCACTTGCCAGCGGACACGGCGATCGATGCTCAGCGGCACAAGATGGTAGAACCGATCCGGCATCACTTGGACCAGCGCGGTCTCGGAGAGAGCGGCGTCCGGCTGGAAACTCTTCGCGCCATCGAGGCCGAACGTAGCCAGAAGCGGCGCATCGCCCGCAAGCTGAAGCCCGAGTGAAAGCGTCCTGAGGAACGCCTTCTCCACGTCGGCATCGAATGCGAAGAAATGCTCGACGCCGATGACCGCCGATCCGGCCCATGCCGTGTAGCGAGTCCAGAACGGGCCGATGGTCTCGCCCGCTTCATTACGGTATTCGCCGCGAGCCACCACGACCGTTCTCAGTGAATTGCGCAGCTCGATTTTGGCTCCAACAATCACCGCCCCGAATCGCTTTCGTGGCCCGCCACCGGCATTTACCAGCCAGTTCTCCTCCTGCGGAGGCCCCGGCCGCGCGGTCTCGATCTCGAATTGGCTGTCACCCCGACCGGGAACGAGGATCGATTCATCATCCGAGAAGGTGCCGTCGCCGTTTCGATCGAGCCACACCGCGTCGAGAAAAGTGTACCGGGAGAACTCGGCTCGTTGTCGGCTCGCCCCGCGCCGTACCCTGAAGCGCAACGGCCCAGTGGTCACCTCGATGAACCCGTCAGCCCCAGCGCATACCAACTCAGATTCAGGCCCAGGTACGGACGGCTTCACCCCGCACTCCAGGACGAAGTTGCCGGTCTCGTGGGCGCCGACTTTCGCCCGGATATCGAGCAGCAGCCACTTCACGGAGCCGTCGGGCCATCGTGCGAGCACGGTGGATGCGAAGGGCACCTCGTTCCCCTTCACATTAAGCAGACGGCACTGGCCCTTGTCCTTTAAAGCCCCCTTCGCCAGCGGAATCCCTGAGGTCACGACCTCATCGCGCGGTGTTCCGCCCCATTCGGGGACGCGCAGCGCGATGCGCGGACTCGCCGGAAGCTCACCTGCGGCGAGTGAGATGACGATCATCAGCGAAGCAATTGCCTTCATACGAAGCTCCTTACAAGAGGGCTAATCCTGCCCGCACCTATATCAATACTCGATTGCCGATGCTGCGAAGTTAAGCGGGTAACTTAGGCATTGAGCTCTTAACCGTTACCTTAATCCGGCACTTTATCGAAAGTGCCGTAGACGTGCTCGACAGGGCAGGAACCCAAAAATCCGATTAAGAGTACGATTAAGATGACGATTAAGAATGCCCCACACACTGGGGTCAGTTGGTCTTCAGCGAGTAGCTGCCATCCATCGCACATATCGACTCAGCACTTTAAATCACAAAAAGAAAGCCGTTCGACTTTCCAGCCGAACGGCCTCTTTTTGAGTTTGGTCGGGGCGACTGGATTCGAACCAGCGACCTCTGCGTCCCGAACGCAGCGCTCTAGCCAAGCTGAGCCACGCCCCGTTTTCGAGCGGCGGGTATTCTATAGATGTGCGCGTCCCTCACAACCGTGAAGAGCGCAAGGGCTCCGCGATGGCTGGATGAATGGTAATGTGGAAAGAGAATCGATGTGGGCAAAAACAGCGGTGTAAAGTGTTCCTCGTTCGTCAATCGGTCTGGTCTGCCATAAGCTGGACATCCTTAGAATGGGCTTCTTAGAAGGCAGATGGAAGTCTTCAAGCAGAGAGTGAAAGGTCGAACGTATGAAGCTGAATTCAGAACAGGTTGAGCATTTCGTCCGTCAGGGATTTGTTCACTGTCCAGGTCTGATTGGCTGTGATCTCATTGAAAAGGGGCTTGCGGTTTTTGAAGGTGAGACAGGCCTGATTCCTGGTGACCCGGGTACATGGGAAAAGGTGCCTGCCGGGAATCTTGGTGAGCATGGAGTTCATCTGGATTTGAGTTTCCTGGTGACTCCTGAAATGGCCGATGTGGCGGAGCAGCTTTGTGGGTCTGATATTTTCTGTCGCGGGTTTACGCCCATCTTGAAGATGCAGGTGCCCGGCCCGAAGAAGTTCGAATCGCCTGAAGGAGCACATATCGACGGTATGCGTGCGGGCCTCACTCTTTATCCCACGCTGCGATATCTGGTGATGCTGGCATATCTGACGGACACACCGATCTACGGCGGGCCGCTCTGCGTGCATCCAGGAAGCCATCGGCAGGTTTTTGAGTATGGCTATAGGACCGGCGCAGACCTTTCAGAGAACTGGTGGAAGAACAAGAAAACTCAAGCGGTTGACCTTCCTTATCTCGACAAGATACCTCTGCCCGGCAAGGCGGGGGATGTCATCTTCATGCACTACTTGCTGGTGCACAGTGGATCGCTCAATCGCAGCGATCATGTCCGGGTGGGTTTGAACGGTGTTGCACGGGAAATCGAGGAGCGTCCATATTTGCCCAAGCCCGGAAGCCCGATTTCAGACTGGACGCCGATAGATCGGACGCTGAGGACGGACAATCTCGAACAGGCGCAATCTCAAGTGGCACTGTCATGACCCGGGATGCATGGTTGTGTGACGAACAGCGGGTGATTATTCTGCCAATGATTACGTGTCCTTTGAGAGGAAGATGAAGATGCCGTTGTTCAGTGGGAACGGGCTGCCCGATTTCGAACCGACCTGGATTGTTCGCCTGGGTGGCGAGACCTTGAGCCCTGAAACTGAAATTCAGAATGAGGGAGTCGAGTGGAAGACGATCTTCAAGGAAGGCGATGAGAATCTCATCGAGGCGCAGTTCCGGCTTTCGGATGATGTTCTGAGCTTCGAGTTTCGTCGCACCAGACGCGTGCCGATTTCTATTGAGTTGTCATGTGGTTCATCGCAATTGTTCCAGGACATCGACGGTGTCCGCACCTACGCGCTCAAGGGAGGTATCCTTCAATCCATCTGCCAGCTTGTTGATTCCCGCTACAACTCGGAGCGCACTTGTGAGGTGGCTACCGGCGCAGGGGGCTGCGAACCGCTGCTGGTCAAGATTGCACGAGACGGCAGCCATTCTCTCGGACTGGCTTTCGGGAGTTGCTCTCAACTGGTGACAAATCACCAGCCGGCCGTAAGCAGTATCGGTGCGACTTTCGATGAATCCGATGAGCCGTTAAGTGGGGCTCTCCGAGTGACAGAAGTCGAAGCTGAGACGTTGATTCAGCTCAGGGGGTGATGTGGTCGCCTCTCGCCGTCAGAATCATCAGGGGAGCCCGGCCGGTGCGGCGTCAACTGCGGAAGAGCAGGCATCGGGATGATGCAGCCATTGTATTGAGGCGCATTCAGAGCTTTTAGCTTAGCGTGCCCTTGACTGCGCTCTTACGACTTTGGCTTGAAGATCCTGAAAATCTTTTTCAAAGGATCGTAAAATTCATCGACCACTCGTTCCTTGAGCGGGATGATGGCGTTGTCCGTGATGGTGATGTGCTCGGGGCAGACCTTGGTGCAGCACTTGGTGATGTTACACAGGCCGATGCCGTCCTCGTCCTTGAGGTCTTTGAGGCGATCATCAGTATCGAGCGGATGCATTTCCAGCATGGCACATTGGACCATGAAACGCGGGCCAATGAATTTGTCGTACATGCGATGATCGCGAAGTACGTGGCAGACATCCTGGCAGAGATAGCACTCGATGCATTTGCGGAACTCCTGCGCGCGGTCGACGTCTTCCTGCGCCATATTCCAGGAGCCGTCTTCGTTGTCCGGCTCTCGTGGCTGAAACTTCTTGAGCTTCTTTTTGACTTCGAAATTCCAGTTCACATCGGTGACCAGGTCTTTGAGGAGCGGGAAGGTGTGCATCGGTTCGATGGTGACCGGCTCGTCGGTCGGTATGTCGTCCATGCGTGTCATGCACATCAGCCGGGGGGTGCCGTTGACCTCGGCGGAACAGGAACCGCACTTGCCGGCCTTGCAGTTCCAGCGAACGGCCATGTCGTTGGCTGAATCGGCCTGGATCTGGTGGACGGCGTCGAGGACGACCATGCCCTCTGTAATCTCGGTCTCGTAGTCCTGGTACTCTCCGCCCGATTCGTCTCCACGCCAGATTTTAAATTCTACCTTAGCCATTACTGCTGGTTCTCCTCAATAATCTGTTTGAGTTCGTCAGGCATTTCCGGAATGTCTTCGTGATAGCACTGCATCTCTCCGTCGGTGCCCTTCTTGCAGATGGTGATCACCTTTCCAAGTGCTTCGTCTTTGCCTTCGAAATCTTCGCGGAAATGCGCCCCCCGGCTCTCTTTGCGACCCAGCGCAGAGCGTGTCGTGGCCTCAGCGACGACCATGAGATTGTCAAGGTCCAGCGCGGTGTGCCAGCCGGGGTTGTATTCGCGGTTTCCTTTGACTCCGACCTTGCCTGCCCGTTCCTTTAGGCCGGCAATGACATCGAGGGCCCTGGACATGTTTCCTTCGTTGCGCACGATGCCGACGAGCTCCTGCATTTCCTCTTGAAGCTCGTACTGAATCTGAAACGGGCCTTCGTCCGCGACCTCACGGTCAAACGGGGCCAGCGCGTCTTTTGCTGCCGCTTCGATCTCTTCCTCCGAAATGGAGGCATCCCCATTTTCCCTGGCGAACTCTGCCGCGTACTGGCCGGCCCGGCGGCCAAACACCAGCAGGTCGGACAGAGAGTTGCCGCCAAGTCGATTCGCCCCGTGCAGGCCGGCTGCACACTCGCCTCCGGCAAACAGGCCGGGTACGGTAGACATCTGGCTGTCGCCATCCACCCGGATCCCGCCCATCACGTAATGGGTGGTCGGGCCGACTTCCATCGGCTCTTCAGTAATGTCGAGGTTTGCGAGCTCCTTGAACTGGTGATACATGCTTGGCAGCTTGCGGCGGATGTGTTCCGGCCCGTTCGCAAGCTTTTCTCTGATCCAGGCAATATCGAGAAAAACCCCGCCATGAGGGCTGCCGCGGCCTTCTTTGATTTCGCGAACTATACAGCGGGCCACATGGTCCCGTGTGAGAAGCTCGGGCGGCCGGCGGGCTTCTTTGTCGCCCTGAGTGTACTTCCAACCCTCTTCTTCGTTGTCTGCGGTCTGGTGCTTGTACAGATCGGGAATGTCATCGAACATGAAGCGATTGCCTTCGCTGTTCGTGAGAATGCCCCCCTCGCCACGGACACCTTCCGTCACAAGAATGCCTTGCACGCTGGGCGGCCAGACCATACCGGTCGGATGGAACTGGATGTATTCCATATCCCGGAACTCGGCGCCCGCATGATAGGCGAGCGCATGACCATCGCCGGTGTATTCCCAACTGTTGCTGGTAACTTTAAAAGCACGTCCGATCCCGCCCGTTGCAAGCACGACGGATTTGGCCTTGAAGACTCGGAAGCGGCCACGTTCACGATCGTAGCCCAAAGCCCCCACAACACGGTCGCCATCCTTGAAGAGCCGGGTGACAGTGCACTCCATGTAGACGTCGACGCCCTGGTGGATCCCGTGATCCTGCAGCGTTCGAATCATCTCAAGCCCGGTACGGTCGCCTACGTGGGCGAGTCGCGGATATTTGTGGCCCCCGAAATTTCGTTGAAGGATCTTGCCCTCTTCCGTGCGGTCGAACAGCGCGCCCCAGGCTTCGAGCTCACGGACGCAGTCCGGTGCCTCTCTGGCGTGGAGCTCTGCCATTCGCCAGTTATTGGTGTACTGGCCCCCGCGCATGGTATCCGCGAAGTGCGTTCGCCAGTCATCGCGGCCATCGACGTTTGCCAGAGCGGCCGCTATTCCGCCTTCGGCCATGACGGTGTGTGCCTTGCCGAGCAGGGATTTGCATACGAGGCCGACACTGACGCCTTCAGCGGATGCAGCGATACATGCCCGTAATCCGGCACCACCGGCACCGATGACGAGGACATCATGTTCGTGAGTGACATAGTCTGACATTAGAAGATTCTCCAGTCCGTCCAGATTTCCATGGAACAAAGCCGCACGTACACATCGGAAAAGCCGACCGAAAAGAGGCTGCACCAGGCCCAGATCATGTGCCTGCTGTTTAGGCAGCTCACGCATTTGTATGCCTTGAGCTGGGCGGGTGATTTTGAAAGAAAATTGCGAAATCCACCGATGAGATGCCGGAACGAATGGCAACCCAAAGTGTATCCTGCGAGAAGGTACGTATTGACGGTCAATATGATCGTTCCGAGCCCAATCCCAAAGGTCACTCCGCCGTTGCCATCATCGAACCACATGGCCTTCCACGCGTCGTGGGCAAGGAACATAATGATCACGATCGCAAAATACATAAAGTAGCGATGGGCATTCTGAAGGATGAGCGGAAGCGAGTTTTCGCCGAGGTAGGTCTTCCGGGGCTCACCGACCGAGCAGGTCGGCGGGTCGGCCCAGAAAGCTTTGTAGTAGGCGCCTCTGTAGTAGTAACAGGTAAATCGAAATCCCGCGGGCGCCCACAGGATCAGGAAGGCCGGCGAATACGGAAGGATGCTCGGCCACCAAGCGCCGACGGGGCCAAACAAATTGTGCGGGGATTTGCCGAAAATCTCCGGTGAATAAAAGGGCGAAAGATAATTGCCGTAGTGATAGTGCTCTCCCTGAAACGCGGCCCACGTGGCATAGACAATAAACGTCAGCAGGCCGATAAACGTCAGCAGCGGTGCTACCCACCACGCATCACGGCGGGAGGTCTCGGCAAAGGACTTCTGCTGGACGGGCAATTCAACTGAAGGCATAGACTCAACTCCGCTGGATTTTGGAGTAGCGGCTCCGACCGGTAAACCAATCGTGCAGCATGGCTGCACCAGAATATCGTGGACGAATTACAGCACGGTGCTGCTTGGAAGGCGGCATTATGAGGTAATGGCTCTGACAGGATTTTGACGCCTGAAGCCCGGCTGTGGCCATCGGAATGCTCTGCTTTCGAACATTTGAGAGACAGAAGGGTGGCATTGTCACGACCAACCGTGTTTACGCAAGCAAACGCTTAAATTAGATTCGCAGGCTAGCTGTGAAAAATTGGCCCATCGTGCAACCGCTCTGAATCGTGTTCTGAACCGAGTTCCTGATGCGAGTCGATTCAGATCTGGCGGCTGGCGCCAGTGCTGGCGGAGCACTCCGCTGCTTGAATGCCGGGTCAGGGCTTAGGCCGCGGCCTCTCAGAATTGACTCATGCTCAATACAAGGCTGGCATTGACGTCCAATCGAGTGTCGATAAGGTTTGCCCCTGTGAATGTGAGAAGTTCATCGACCTGGCAGGAGTGGCTCTGAAATGCTAATGC
>JASLXP010000387.1 GCA_030740295.1 Planctomycetota bacterium | reverse complement strand
AAATTGGTGGAGGCGGGGGGAGTCCTAACCGCCATAACCTAAATATCGCAACTGCAGTAGTTTACGAAACTTACAAATTCTGTGTGACTGAATTGTGACACATGATAACACATAATGCACCGGTTTTCTGTCACAGTCAAGTCACAGTGGAAAAAAGTGGCCTGCGAGGGGCAGTTCATCTGCTGTCAATTAGCGTTTAGATACGGTAGATTCTCCGCAGAAAGCATTTTCCCCTGGCCACAGGTGTGTCCTGTACCCAATGAAAGCTATTTCCATTGCCGCTATGATTTTCGCCATTGCCGTCGCCTTCGCCGTTGGCTGGCTTACCGGCAGCCATGCCGGATACACGGCCGGGGCCGAGTCGGAGCATGTGCTGATCGATGCCCGTGCAACACTGCCGGAGCCTGCACCGCCGGTCGCAATCGTTGAGCCGGTCCGCAGCACCCAGCCGGCGTCTGGCACCTGGCACACCATCGCACTGCCCGGCCTTGACGGCTCCGATACGGAAGCAGCATGGACGACGGCACTCGCTGCCCACCTCGGTGGCGAAGCCGAGCAGGAGATCGACGGCGTGGTCTCGGGCCGCGTGGACGTACTCACCGACACGCAGGCAATCGAACTGGATTGGCTGAAGGGCAACAAGTTTCACGAGGGCATCGGCCAGGCGCTGCACGACGGCAACGTGAGTATAAGTTACCTGTCCTTTTAAGCGGCCATCGCAGTATGAGGATTTGCCATGAGCAACAACGAATCCGGTTTGCACATTGACAATCAGAAATTCTCCTATGAGCTTGGCACAACCGAATCCGGCCGCCTGCGTGCCGTCGGTATCACCAACAAGATCACCGGAGATCATCTCAACCTCGGCCAGGGCGATGAATTAAGGCTCTGGATCGACACGGCAATTTCCCGCCTGGAGCTCACGACCTGGAAACAGGTCGCCACAGACCCCTCCGACACCGACCCTGACGACGATACCGGCTTCAAGCGTGGGTATTTCCAGTGCGAGGTCGATGATGAACAATGGCAGAGGTTCATTATTCCCCTGGGCAGCCGGGACCGGTACACCTGGGCCCGCACCTCCTTTGCCCTGCCCGAGAGTGCAGGCCATCCCGTAACGATTGTACTGGGAGGCTACGGACTGCACGACTCTGATTGGATGCGCCTCTTCCTGAACGGAACGGAGATATTGCTGCGCATCGAAACGTCGCACTGGCGAGAGCCCGCGGTTCTTCGTTTCGATCCGGAGGATCCGGACTATGAACTCTTGTGCCTTGGTGGCGACAACGTGTTGGCGCTTCAGACGAAAGGCTACAGGGCGGCGACGGCGAAGTTGCAGCAGGCCAATGGGCTTGACCCCCGCAATGAGATGGAAATCGGCGCGTCCACCCCCATCCTGTTCGACCAGTATGTTACAGTCGGCGAACCATCCGAAGCGATCGACTTCGTGGTTCGTTCCCACGAAACACGAGACACTGATCAGGGCACAGAGCTTGTGGTGGAACTGAAAGCCCGGGGGAAGCCCATTCATGCAGCCATTCGCTACGTGTGGGAAGGGGATTCCCCAGCACTCCGACGATTCACGGCGATCAGGAATTCCGGTTCAACCGCTATCTGTTTGCTCGATGCAGAGCTGGCCGATTACGAGACCAATGGTGCTGCCAGTGAGGGGTTCGTCGGATTCCCGGTTCACCTGAACAATCAGTTGTTCTTCGGCCTCGCGCATCCCGCCGGATTGTGTCGGGGATTGGCCGGCCGGGTCCGCTTAACGCAATTCTCCGGAAAGACGCTCAACCCAGGGGACACAGTTGAGTTGATGGAAGTCGTGGTGGGCGTGGCCGGGGAGGGGCAGTCACCGGCCGCATTCAGGGATCACATTGCGGGCAGGTGCAGGCGTGTAGCTCGGAAACACGACAAACCCTATGCTTTGTTTGAAGGTTGCGGGACCTGGGACACAGAGGAGGAGGGCTCCATACTGAGCGAGGAGTATGTCCTGAAGATACTGGACGGCATGGAAAAGATCAGGGAACAGCACGCCCTCTGTTTTGATGCCCTGACGCTGGAGGCGTGGTTGGATACCGCGGGTGACCTCACAAGCTTCTACAAGAATGGCACAGCCTGCAGCTACTTGATCGAAGATTGTAACATTGTCGAGCCGGGGGACTATTTTGAAAGTGGCTGGCCCGATGGACCCGGCCGTGTCTTTGACCGGATCCGCAACGTCGGGGCCCGCGCCGGACTGTGGTTCGACAGTTCACTGCGAAAATGGTCGATTGGGAGGAATCCGGCCGTAGCTTCCTGCGGAATAACACGTGAAAGAGGATTTATATCAAAAGCGATTAATGAACACGGCACAGGCGAATTTGACGGCGCCAGTATTCTTTGCCGTGCCAGCGAACCGTACAAGAGTCTTTTCGGTGAGGGTATCAGTACCCATATCCGTCAGAATGGTGTTCGGCTATTCAAGTTTGACAACCTGTTCAAGAACTGCTGGAACGAGAATCACGGGCACCGAATCGGCAAGTACTCTATTGGCGCAATATGCAGCTCGGTCATCGAGAACCTGGAAGCCTGGGACAGGGAGGCCCCCGATCTTTTCCTGATGGGCTACTGGGGCTACCGGTCCCCGTGGTGGCTTCTGTGGCTGGACACGATCTACGAGTCGGGACTGTACATTGAAGCAGGTCAGCCCTGCGCGTGGGAGACGAAATACAAGAGAGATGCAGTCACCCGGGCGTTGGACCAGGCACACTGGTACGCGTGTCGTGCCGGTGATGTTCCGTCGATCTGCAAAGACTCTCTTGGAATATGGCTTGCCTCGACAACGTGGAACTCCAAGATTGGCAAAGAACGCTGGCAGGAAGGCTTCCTCATGGACTTGTGCCGGGGCAGCCTTCTCTCACAGCTGTGGGGCCATCCAAAATGGCTCACTGATGAGGATGCAGGAGACCTGGCAGCCTTCACTGCGTTGCTGAGGACATACCCCGACTGTTTTCAAAACTCCCGATTCATTCTCGGGAATCCATGGAAGGACAATCTCTACGGGCATCTTTGCGCCAACGCCGACCGGGCATTCATCGCCCTGAACAACGGCGGCCCGGCCGACGCGGAGGCAGAACTCAAGCTCACTGCGGAATGGGGATTCACCGAAGACAGCAGATGGCGGATATTCCAAAGGTGGCCTCGATCGGAAAGACATTTCCCTTCCGAGGGTGAGGAAGCAGCCAGCGGAACCGTTTCATTGAAGATGGAACCCTGGGATATCGTCCTGCTCGAAATCGTGCTCTGCCCCCGAGTTCTCCCAACCTGATCCGCAGGAACGATACCGGTGCCGGGGCAATGCTGCCAGCTTTAGGAGCGGCGGGGGGAGCGGACGGTCCTGGCCAAGTTCAAAAGTCTTAAGCAGGACGTAAGTAAAGGACGTATTTGAAGAGTTTAAGATACTGTAGTGTGATGTAATTTCCGTTCCGCCACGGCGCTCCCCCATCTGGATGGTTCCGGACTTTGCCTGCCGGAAATGCCAGGCGTACGAGCGGTTAGTCAACCACCAGGAAATCACCTTGATCCAGCGGCAAACTCACCGTAGGTCCGTTTTTGCCCCGGGTCACTTTCAGATTCCCGTGCCGCAGACTCGTGATCTTACGCGCCCCCGGCAATCCCGGGATGCTGACGGTCAATTCAGGTTTATCCATCTTCCTGAAGTTGATCAATGTAACGATGGCTCCCAGTGGCCCTTCCTGGAGTGTTGCATCCACCAGCCGGTCCGATGTGAGAACGGGTCTATGTACCCGTGCTGCCTTGGCCCAGCTCGAGATCAGCCGGCGCACAGCCGGGGGATACGATTCGGGATAATGATCGTATTTCTGGGCACTGGCGCTTTCGGGAATCCAATTCATCGCCGGCCGCAAATATGCCAAACCCAACAATCCGCCTGACAGCACAGCCTGGCCCCTGCCAACCCGGCGCTCCACCGCCGCCGGCGACCCATCGGAATAGGTGGCGATTACCGAGGCGTGCGCGCTGGGCTTCATGGTCTGCTTGTAACACAGCACCGGGATACTCTTCTTCTCCCGGCCCGGTCCCGCCCGAAATGTCATGATGTCGAGGGGCTCCATCGTCTCCAAAGAGAAATCATAGCCCCCAAGTCCTGCGATAACCCGAATCGGACGCTTCAGGTTGGCGCTCTCCAAACCGTACAGGTTGTACATGGCGGGCATGGGTTCACCGTGCTGATTGAGCAATCCGCCGCCGCCACTCGATACCAGAATCCCGCCATCCTTCACCCATTGCGTGAGATTCGGCACGGATTCGGACAGCAGATACTGGCCCGTGAGATAGAGAACCTTGTAGTTCGACAGCTTTCCCGCAGCCACATCGTCATCGGTGACAACGTCCACCGGAACATGCGCGTGTCTTAAAGCGAGGAAAAGCGACTTGCGATCCCAATTATTGACGTAGGTCGGATGCTGTCCACGGTTGTCGACAACATCCTCACGGTCCCAGGCATCAGTGGCCTTGAGCATGAGTATGGCTGTTTCGGCCGGGCGCATGCGAGCCCGGTACAGGCGCTCGTCGATCCTGGCAACTGTGCTGGTGATGCGACGGATCACAGGATAGTTGGCAAGGCCCTGCATAAAGTCCAGATAGACACCGTGATGCCCGTAAGCCTGGTGGAAAATCGCGTAGTGATTGATGAACTTGACCTGGTTACCCAAGGCGTAGTAGTTCATCCGCAGCACTTCATTTGCAGGATAGAGCGGAATGGTGTAAAAGGAAACGGGCGCATTGTTATAGTCTGCAGCATGGCGAAGCGCGGCAAACATGAAGCCGTGATCCTGTACAGGGTTGGCATTCAGCCCATACCAATCCTCGGACCAGGGCACAGTCATTCCACCGTCACGCACCATATTGATGAATCGGGGTACATCAGGCCAGGTGGCATCGGGCGTGAAGTTTATCCCTGTTTCCGTATCCTCGGGGAAATACTGCTTGACCAGCCGGGTGAACTCTGCATTTTCCCGCGCCCAAAACTCGTATCGGAACACATAGGCCTCATACAAGAGCTTCGGCTTCCGCGCCAGATTCTTGTCGCCGCCAAACTGGGCGGAGCTGCCAAGATGAACTAGTTTCCACTGCTCATTCTCCGGTTTCCCGGCGGCAGCCGCTTCGTCTTCAGGCCTGATAAAATCTCCCGGCTTGAACCCTTTCTGTTTGAGATGCGCCACGAACGCTGTATCCTGCTCCTCCGGTGTGGAGACGATGCACTGCACATTGTATTCGTCGCCGAGGCTGACCATTCGCACAAAATCCAGCAAACCGGCCTTTCTCAGCTCGCGGGCCTGCGTTCGCAGAACAGGCGCAAACGATTGCATTGACCCCAAAGGCGCCTGCTTAAGACTGTGCCCGATCAATGTGCCGCGCACCGGTTTTATGCCCATGGCCTCCATTGCCCTGATGTCTTCAGCGTCTCTGGCATACTGGGTGAGGTTGTTGTAGCCCAGGCGGCGGGCTATTTCGATTTGCATCTTCTCGAGCGGTGAAGGATTCTTGAAATTCGCCTTATCGTGATGGTTACGTCCCATATTCTGCAGGGATGCAAACCACATGTACCGGCATTGCTCATAAGGCGCGCCGGGCTCGAACCCAATACTGTCGAGCTGCGCCTGGGCAGCCTCCTCAAGTGTCCAGATGCGATGGGGGCCGAA
>JASLXP010000386.1 GCA_030740295.1 Planctomycetota bacterium | reverse complement strand
ATGCATCCGGCAAAACCGTTAGCAACATCAAAGAAGGCGGCATTGGCGTCGGTCACATCAATGTTACGCGTCAGCCACTCGGGCGGGATGGAAGCACCGCTGTCGACAAGGGCATGTGCCTCGTCAAGCAGATCGACTGCTCCTTTCGTCCAGCAGGCCCAATGCCCGAGCAGACCGCCGACGATGCGGACGCGCTTCTCTTTATCCCCAACTCTGATGCGGTATTCGGTCAAGAGGTCGGCGACGATGTTGTCGTCGTTGCCGGTGTAAAGAGCGATCTCATCCGCTCGATCGGATTCGCAGACGCCGCGGATGACGTCGATGGTCTGGTAGCGATTGAAGGGGGCCATCTTGATTCCAATGACATTTTCGATGGAAGCGAAATCACGCCAGAAAGGGTAGGGGAGCAACCGTCCCCCAACCGCGGGCTGCAGATAAAATCCAAACACGGGAATCACTTCAGCCACTTTGCGGCAGTGGTCGATGAGCTCCGGAATCGTCTCTTCCTTCAGTGCGGCCACACTCAACAGGCCCGCGTGGTAACCGCATCCTCTGGCGAATTCTGCTTCGCTGACTGCCTGATCGGTCTTGCCGCAGATGCCGGCGATTTTCATGACAGGTCGGTCCCCCGCATATGCATCGACGGTCTGTGATGCGAGCCTCAACACCGGTTCGAAGAGTCCTACCCCGGACTCGCGGATCTCGAACTGCGTGGTGTGGACGCCGACGGCCACGCCTCCGGCCCCGGCGTCGATGTAGTAACGGGTCAATGCGACCTGGCGCTGTTCGTCGAATCGCCGGTTCTCGTCAAGAGCGAGGGGGTGGGCAGGGATGACAGCGCCGCGTTTGAGTAAGGCTGAGAGTGATGGGGTCATTGTGACGTCAATAACGAATTCAGGGAAACAACGTAAAGAAAATGCTTCCAACGAATTCAGGGAAACAAGGAATGAAGAGAAACACTTCCAACGAGTTCAAGGAAATAACGAGTGAAGAAAAATGCCTGGCAGAGCTCCACAAGCATCCTGCGGATCAAGCTTGACGGCCCCTTTGCGGTCCCGCCATCTAATTCGCTTGCCCTCAAATTCGCTTGCCCCTCTTCCTTTTGAAGACCCACTACGAAGCCGTTTGGCCAACCTCCAGCCAGACCTCCACGCAGCCTACTTCTCCGTCTGAATCCACTCTCCCTTCCAGCCTTCTTTTGGTGGTTCGACCTTGTAGTCTTCGCACATCTCTTTGTAGACCCTCGAAGGGCCATCGTCCGGTCTGATGGCGAGGGCCTCATCAAATTTTGCGATGGCTTCGTCCCAGTTCTGTTGCTCGTGCAGGTGCCATCCCTCTTCAAAGATCTCGATGACTTTCATCATGTCTGCAGGTACTTGGCCTTTTTTGCCGACGAGCTCGTAGGTGAGGACCGGTTCGGTTTTGCCCTTCACGATCATGGCGGCCAGGAAGCGCACTTCGATCTTTTCTTCGGACATCTCTTTGGTGGACTGCCCGATCATGATGTGGGTATCAAAGGGCTTGTTGGCAGGCTCGAACCGCGCGGCCTGGTTCACCGCGTCGCCCATGACGGTGTATTGAAACTTCTGGGTCGAGCCCATGTTTCCGGCTGAGACTTCGCCGGTGTTTGCTCCCATGCGAACGTCGATGTCTACACCGAACTCGTCCTGGATCTCCTGTCGAATCTCCTGCAGTTTTTCCTGCTGGTCGAGTGCGGCCCAGCAGCACTTCCACGCGTGAGAGTTCTCGTCTTCATCCGTCCAGATGGGGACACCGAAATCGGCCATGATGGCGTCGCCTTCATACTTATCGATGTAGCCGCCGTAACTGAGGATGATGTCTGACATGGGGGTCAAGTATCGGTTCAGGACCATTGCGAGGGCTTCCGCGGTGAGCGACTCTGAGATAGTGGTGAAGCCGGCAACGTCAGAGAAGAACAGGGTGGCCATACGCTTCTCTCCGGTCAGACGGAAGCGGTCCGGATTCTCCTGCATGTAATCGAGCACCTCGGGCGAGACCATGGTTGAAAACATGCCCTGAACCTTTTTCTTTTCTCGTTGCTCGGTGAAATGCTTGAACAGGGTGACCAGCCCAAACACGCTGCACATACCAGATATGGGAGCGACCATATCAATCCAGGTGCGGTCGTGTGCAAAGTAGTAATAGGAGAGGATGCAATAGCCGCCGACTCCGGCTGCGAACGCAAAGATGCCCCAAAGCTGAGGCAGCAGGCCAACAAGCACGCTCACGGCGACAGTGAAGAATGCCAGCATGGTGATGTTGAACGCTGCCAGATCTCTTTTGCGAATGGGATTGTTGTGAATGATGTTCTGACAGTAGGTCGCCTGGATTTCGAGACCGGGGAACTCACCGTGGGGGCTGTTCAGAAAGTCGCCAAGTTCGCGGCTTGTGGAGCCGACCATGACGGCCTTGCCTTTGAGCTCATCAAAGCTGACCTTGCGGTCATAGACATCAATGAACGAGTAGTACTTGAACACACGACCACGATGGTAAGCGCGGGGGAAGACGAGCGTGTCGCCCTGCTGGACTCGTATGGAATCAATGAGACGCCCGTCAAGAAAAACAGGATGGAAGGAATAAACACCACCTTTTTCCGGCCTGATGAGACAGGAACGCCTGACATCTACAGTTCCAGTTGCCCTGAATCCTCCTGCATTTTCAATAGCCTGATTGAGTGTGATGCCATCGGACGGAACCTCTATGTTGCTTTGATTCTCGACAACGCCAACGACCTGGCATGTTTTCTTTGGTTCAGATGGAGGGAAGAAGAAGATGTGACCCGGGCTCAAAAGCGATGAGAAGAGACGATAGTTGTCTTGTGCTTTTTTCAATCTGGTTTTTGCATCCTTCAGGACCGTTGAATTCTCCCCGGGCCCCTCTTTCTCGATATCATCGTGTGCTTTCTTGGCGGCCTCGAGTTCTTGCTTCTGTTTGCCTAATGTCTTAGCCCAGTCGCTCTGAGTGGTGCACCAGAATTTTGCGGTGCGCTCGATATCGGGATTATTTCCCTGGGGTTGGACGGTTCTCGCAATCACCGGCGTACCAACTTTGTAGCCAAGGCGTTTCAAATACTGCTGTATGTTCTCTGTTGCGTCGTCAGCACTCTTCTTGAATGCGAACGTGCCAATCTCTTTTGCTGCGCCGCAGAAGGTGACCTCGAAGAATTCCTTCCAGTTTCCCTCGCCGTAGAAATTCAAAAGCATGCGTCCATCGCGGGCCAAATCCAGCTTGTATTCTCCGATGCTCGTATCCCGCGCGTACGCGCCGGCTTTGGCGCCCTTGTAGTCCCACGTCCAGCCCACTGAAGGGTCGGAGGCTTCTTCTTCATTTTCGAGGTAATAGGAAGCGGTCTGAAATGCCATGGAAGGATAGAACTCGATACCAGACGATCCTTCATTGAGCCGGAACGGAATCGCAGTCCACATGGCACGGAGGACACCGTCATGGTCGACAATCGTGTTGACGAAGCCCTGGCTTTCGACGGCCTCGCTAATCGGCTTGATCGTGCCAAGCACGCCGACCATTGAGGGTATGAAGGTTTCAACGTCAAGCAGGAGGCGTTCTTCGCCGCCCTCTTCGTCGGGAATCTTTTCATAGGTGCGCGGTCGAAGGGGGACGCGAAACATGAATGCAGATCGGCCGAAGAGCTCCCTGTCGAGGTCCACTTGGCTCTTCGCTGTTTCGCGCAGCTCTTCCGGGATGAAGTACATGGCAGCAACGTTGCGCAGCCCGTGATTGTCGTAGCTGTTGGTAATGGCTTTGGCGAATTCTTTGTCATGCAGCATATCCTGATACGCGTTCTTCAATACCGGATAGAACGGCGGATGGTCTGTGCTGGCGGTCGGATTCTCAGTGACGCTTTCTTCGGGGAACTCAAAATCATCTTCTGACTTCTTCTGACCGGCTGGTTTGTCGGATTCTTTCTGTCCGGCTGGTTTCTCAGTTTCCTCAAAATCAAAATCGAAATCGGCATCATCCGATGCGGCGGCCGCCTCTGGCTTTGCTTTTTTCTGACCTTCACCAGTTTTGCCTTTGGGGCCGTCACCGCCTTTCGAGCCTTTGCCATCTTCCTCTTCGCCGAAATCGAAATCAAAGTCCGCGTCATCATCGGCGGCCTTATCCTTGCCTTGGCCATCCGGCGCGGCCTCGGCGCCCGTCTTTTCGGTGTCTTCCGTTTTGGTGTCTTCATCACCGAAATCGAAATCAAAATCGGAGCCCTCCTTGTCAGTGCTCTCCTTCTTGGGTTTCGTTTCAGTTGAATCTGCTTCATCGAAATCGCCAAAATCAAATTCGGCAGTTCCACTTTGTTCAGCCGCGCTTCCCTGGCCTCCAAGGGCGTCTTCAATTCCATGCATGTCCTGAAACTTTTCGACGAGACCTTTCATCAGCTCGATCTCATCCGGGTTGTCTGGCGAGGTGAACAGAACGTCCCATCCCGCCGCCTTGACCCCCGCATCCGCCAGTCTGTCCACCAGCAGCCCCATTTCGGCGCGTGAGAACGGCCACCGGTTTTCGAAGCGCTGCATGGTACGCTGGTCGATATCAACGATGACCACATCCGTCGGCAGCTTGCGCTTCTCTGACCAGAGAGTCGCCCGATTTTCTGTGTCGTAGGGGTCGATTGGGGCCAAGCCGTCCCGGATACGAAATCGCAGATCGTAAGACATCCATTCCATGCGTTCGAAATACTCGCTAATCGAATCAGCAAACCGCCGCTGGAAATAAACGAAATAAATGAGAGTTATTACGAGCCCGGCGAGAACGGCAGGAACGCCCACGTGAATGACAGTCTTATTCTTTGCTGCAAATCGGGTGAACTGTTTGATCCATCGGATAAGCGGGAAGCTCTGCGCCTCACTGATGGCCAGGATCTGCTGGTCGCTGAGCATTCCGAGGCCGAGCGCGAGCTGGCCGATTAGCTGGGACTTCCTGCCAGTTGACCTGAGTTGGTGCTGTTTCACCATCAGCTCTGCCAACTGGTCGTAAGTCAGGAAATCCTTCTTGATGGCCACCATGCCAAACAGGGGGCGGCCAAAGAGACCATGTGTCTTCTTTTCTGCCTCCAGGAATCCCCGGATAGGTTCCATCACTTTCTCGCCTGTGGGCTCATCGATGATTCCCTCTTCGATTAAATCGTATCGCAGTGGCAGGAGCGGCGTGCCCTGATCGTACCTGGGCCTTCGCTCTTCAATAAGGGATTCGATGTGCTCCTTATCGATGATGCCCTGTATGACGAGGAAAGAGGCGAACATTCGGTCCTCGAGGTAGGTTGCCTGATTAAGGGCAGATACTTTTGAAGAAGTAATAAAGGAACGTGGCATGTGGCAGGCCGAGAAGAGTTGAGAGATCCTGATTCGGAGGGATCATCGTTAATTGAACTCATCAACTATTATCGACGGAATAAGAAACCGGTCGAGTCTCCAAACTGCATCTCGAATCCGCATGCCATTCCTTGCTCAGACAGTGATACCTGACAGCCTAGGCAGCGAAGGCACACTGAAAATTCCAGTGATCAGGAAGTTATTGGAAGAGGCTGTCTTTCCAGTGGAGGGGACGGCCATCGATCTTCTGCCCTTCTACATCATGTTTGCTCTGCTGGCCGCGGGGACGATTGCCACACTGAAGATGAAGCACAGGCAACGGGCAAGGAGAGTGGTGCAGACCTGTTCCGCTCTTGCCTTTGTGGTCGGAGTGCATCCGTGCATGTGCATGATCCGGGATACCGTGCTCGGCTCGACGCTGCTGGCCATCAATACGCTTGAAGCTTTCAAGTACATGATGATCTTCTGCGTCGTCGCTTCGTTCGGACTGATTTACGGGCGCATTTTTTGTGGATGGATCTGCCCGCTCGGGTTCTTTCAGGAGGTATCGACGGCTTATTTCAACTGGTCACGAAAGCATCGCCTCGGAGGAATCCGCACTGTTTTGGAGATTGCAGTTGTAGTGGGCGGCCTGGTTGCGTGGGGTGGCCTTGGATTACATGCGGTCGCGCCCTTTGTCGGCCCGGTAGTCGCTCTCATGTTGGTTTACCTCGTCGTACCATCCGGCGAAAACTCGCTGCGCTGGGCCCGGTGGGGGCTAACGGTGGCATTGCTCGTTTACATCGCTTCTTACTTTTATGTCCTGCGCCCCGGCACGTTCGGATTCATTGAAACCGTCGCCGTCTGGTGGGTCATGGCGTTGCTCGTCATCACTCTGTTCGTCGTCGGCGATCCGAAACTCGATGCCAGGCTGAAACCTATGAAGTTCGTTTCCGTCGGCCTGATGACGCTGATCATAGTAATTGGCATTTACACCAATGGCCCGTTCTGCATTTTTTTTCAGAGCGTGGTGGATGTGAGCACCGTTCTCTCGGCCATGGGCATCATCGTGCTTTCCGGGATTCACTCGAATGCCTGGTGCCGATACATGTGTCCGGAGGGCGCCGTCCTGGGGCTGCTTGCCAGGCACAGCCGGTGGAAGATCACCAAACTCGATTCCCACTGCGACGCCTGCCGGCAGTGCGAACCTGTCTGCCCCGTTGAAGCAATGGCCGTTGGCGAGCGTGATGAATCGACCTGCATTTTGTGCTCACGCTGTGTGGACGCGTGCCCGACAGGCGCGCTTATCCTGGAGGATGCATCAGCGGATACACGGCAAGGCCGGCCGCCCGCGTTCGTTCCACTCGAAGCGCTGTTGAAGAAGTGACTGTGAATACGCTCCATAACAGAATTACCGGCGAAAACGTTGATGTGAGATCGAACCACTGCGAATTGCCAGCCGTCGTGATGGCCTGTCTCATCACCTGCTTCGGCTGCGGCAACGGTGCGAAGACCGAGCCTTCCATCCCCTTCAATGAGAAAGCTCCCGCGGTAAGGCGCGCACACACACCATCAGATTCCTGGAATTCCTTCGCCCGTGACAACCAGAACAGCGGCTGGAGCCCGGCAGGATTCAGCAGCCTTCCAAACAAGCCAACGTGGACATTCTCTCCTGGCGCGCCGCTCTGGGACTACAAGAAAGGCATCAGCGTCTGGTCGTCACCAGCCATCGCCGAGATCGATGGCCGGCCACGAGTTTTCATCGGGAGCTACGATCACCATCTCTACTGCATCGACGGGCTGACTGGCAGCAAGCAGTGGTCATTTGTCGCAGGCGACGGCATCTTCTCAACACCGGTTGTCGGGAAGAACGAAACCGAGCCGGTCGTTGTTTTCGGCAGTGCTGACCGCACTGTTTATGCATTGTCCGGCGGATCAGGCAAGCGCCTCTGGACGTATGAAACGTTTCAATGGAAGGACACCGTGGCCCCGTGCCGAATGAGCTCGCCGGTGGTGGGTGAAATCGCCGGCAAGCCAGCAGTGCTGATTGCCGCGGCTAACAATGACCGAGCAGGATTCAAGAATATTCAAAAGGGAGAATTGCTGGCGCTCGACCTCACTTCGGGAAAGCCCATCTGGAAGAGAACCCTGACGACCACCTTCGCCACTTCCCCCTGCATGGGTGAAATCAAAGGCGATACACACATCTTCGTTGCCTGCCAGGACGGCACAGTCCGCGCCCTGCAACTGGACACTGGCAAAACTGTCTGGAAATTCACTGCGAACGAACTGATCCACAGCTCGGTCTCTTTCGCGGTCATCTATGGCCGCCCGCTTGTTTTCTTTGGCACCCGCCACAACAGCATCTATGCGCTCGATGCCACATCTGGAAAGAGAATATGGAAATACAAGTGCGGCTACTGGGTGGATTCAACTCCCGCGGTGGCCGAAATTGCCGGCCGTGCCATGGTCTTCTTCGGCAGTTACGACCGGGGTGTTTTCGCACTGGATGCCCGCACGGGAAAAGAAGTCTGGAAGAAGTCCACCCGCGAATGGATCGCAGCATCGCCGCTCATTGCCTCGCTTGCCGGCAAAAGGGCGGCCTTCGTTTCCAGTCTCGACGGCAACCTCTATGCATACGATGCAGCCACCGGCGAATCGTTGTGGGCATTCAATGGCGGCCCATTCATATGGACTCACATCCAACAGGGCGACGCGCTCTGGTCAAGCCCCGCGGCCGCCAGGCTGGGTGGAAACAGCCTGCTGGTCTATCCAAGCTTCAGCTATCGCATCCACGGTTTTGTCAGCGATGACGATTGAAGCTCTCGTCCTCGCAGGTGAACAACTGAGTTGGGAAATCAGGTGGCGTGCAGCCAGTCGACGTGCCGGCGGAGTTTAAGCTCCATCTCCTCGGAGACTTCCTGCCTTTCAGTGATCAGGTTGTTGTGGTCTCCAGGATCGTCGGGCCGGTAATACAACTCGGACGATTTCGACTGGTTGACGAACATCATGTATCGCCACTCCTGATCCTGAATCGACCACGACTGCCGGGAGTGGCCGCTGAAAGCGAAATCCCGAATAGATTCAGTTTCGCCCTTCAGCAGCGGAATCACCGACTGCCCGTGCAGTTGGATGGCCTCCTTTTCCAGCGAGCGATCCTGCGGGAATGAGCCGGCCTTCCGCGGCCCCTGGAATACACGGGGCAGAGGCGTCTCGATATTCAGACAATCCAGAATGGTCGGCATAAGGTCTGTTGGCTGCGCAAGCGCTTGGATGGACGGAGGCAGCGTAAGACCTGCTGTTGCCGGCGGCTTTAAAATCCAGGGGATATGAACGAGCTCTTCGTAATTCCATGGCCGGCATTTTCGAATGATGCCGTGTTCTCCAAAGGGCTCTCCATGATCGCTGAGCCACATGATGAGCGCGTCCTCATAGAGACCCAGGTCGCGGATATGGTCGAGCAGAATGCCGCCCCACTTGTCGACAAAGGTGACCTCTCCGGCGTAGAGAGATTTGATGCGCTGGATTTCGTCGTCGCTGAGGTAGTCAGCGGTTTCGGTGGCCACCGGATCGATGATGTCCTGTCCGGTGTAATTCGGGTCTTTATACATCGACCAGTATGGCTCGGGCGGATCCCAGGGCTCGTGGGGCGTGAAGTAATCGACCCACAGAAAGAGATTGTCTTTCTTACCTTCTGTTTTGACCGTGGTGTCCAGCCACTGAATCGCGTCTTTCGTCACTCGCGGTGCGAACCAGTCTTCCTCATCCTTCAGGCGAGTGCGATTCTTCAGGTACTGTTCGAATCGTGGCCCCCACAGATCATCCGACTCGTCACCTTTGAGCCGGTGCCAGCGTTCCGTGTCCACGGCAACATCTTCCACCACCCACGGGTCATACTCCTGACCACGGATGAAGCCGACCGCATCAAACCCGCGTCCGCAATTGTACATCGGCTTATGCATGTGATACGTATCGGTGAAGAGCGCGGAGCTGAACCCTTTATCCCAGAGCACTTCCGCCAGCATGAGGTCACTCAATTCAAACGGCTGCCATCCACGAAAGGGAAAACCGGTGCGACCCGTCCACCATGTCGTGCGTGTGGGCATGGTCGGCAGGCTCTCCGAATAAGCATGAGTAAAGAATGTGCCATCCGCGGCCAGCCTGGCCATGCTGGGAGTAGAGACTTTCCGGCCGTTGTATTCGAGGCACTGTTCGTAGCAGGAAACGTGGTCGGCCCGGAGGCTGTCGGTAACGATGACGAAGATGTTCATTCGGGATTTCGGTTTAGAGATGGGACACGAAAACGGAATCCCAACTATTAGCTGATGGCCTCTTGGCTGGCAAATTCGATTGGCTGGCGATGGGATTCAATCATCTCAGGATGTGATGCCACAGGAAATTTGGCGTATAGTCTGAGTCAATCACCTACGAATCACACAGAGGAGTTTTTGAATGTCTGTTGGAGTTCACTGTTACTGGACTGTATACCTCCAGGAGATGTGCCTTGAAGTTTACGCAGAGCCATATGGCGAAGACGAGGCGGATTACAGGAACTCAGTAAGGGTTGGCCGCGATGATAAGGTCTCTATTACCATCGATGGCGAAGATGCCGGTGAGATCGCGGTGAATGACCTGCTGCCCTGAACAACTGAATCTGTGACGGCCGATGAAACTCTCCATCCCATTCACGGGCGGCCCAATCGAAATAGAACTCGAGATCGAAGAAGGCGTTCACCATCCGGGCGAGGCGGTCATCGAACGGCTTCAGAGCATCGAGATCATCGGAGGAAATGCGGCCCTCGACCTCGGTTGCGGTTGCGGCATTTACGGAATCTTCGCGGCGAAGGCCGGGTGCAGTGAAGTGACACTGACTGATGTCTGCCCGGACGCGGTTTCCACAGCCACTGCAAATGCGGCACTGAATGGGCTGTCAAACACAAAGTGTCTTCTGGGAGATTTTTTTGAGCCTGTCGCTGGACAACATTTCGACATCATTTTCGCCAACATGCCGCAGACACCGGCGCCGCAGCCTATACGGTTAGACAAATGGGGCGGCTTAGAAGGTACACAGTTTCTCTCACAGCTTGGGATCCAGTCCCCCGATCACCTGAAGCCCGGCGGCAGTCTGTATTTTCTCCACATCGGTCTGGCGAATCCGACGGCGGTGAATGATCTGTTCTCACAATCATTTGAGTTGGAGGTCGTGCGCCAGACTGACCGCCACTTCCAACCGGGGGAATACGAGTCATACCAGCCAGGACTGTTTCAGTATCTCACGGACCTACGCGAGGCGGGCAGGGCCGAGTTTGAGCGTGCAGGCGATGGATGGTGTTTTCAGACAAGGTTTATCAGGGCCACGAGAAGGTAGACGGTCACACTGATTCTTCATAGACCTCGAGATGAGCTCTCGCTTCGGTCTCTGGCGAATGTTCTTTCTGGATTGCAGTTAAAGCATTGGCACCCATCTGTTCGCGAAGAACACCATCACTTGCCAATAGCCGTGCCTTTGAAAACAAGTCATCTGCATCATGTTGCCGCAGCATCGGCTCCTTCGGTTCCGGGCTTACGTGATACAGTAAGCCTGTCCGAGCCTGGCCATTCACATTCACAAAAGCACGGTTGCCTTCCACATCAGAGGCCAGCACACACCTCTCGGCGGCCATGGCTTCGAGGATGACATTCGAGCCGCCCTCTGCAAATGATGTATTCAGTACCACGTCTGACATTCGGTACCAGGAATACATCTCGTCTCTGGGCCGCTCGCCAGGGAAGTGAATCCACTCTCTGCCCTTGCAGACATCGCTCAATTCATCGAAGTAGGAGCTTTCAATGACGTGCCCGAGCAAGACCAGATGAACGGGCAGTCCCTCTCTTCGCACACGCGCCAGAGGCTCGACCGCGAATATCTGATTCTTCACCTTGCGGAAATTGGCCGGCAGCAGAAACAGAATGTCATCCGGGCCAAAGCCCTCTGCGGATCGATCCGTCCTGAGAGAAGTGTCAGGGAAAAACACCCCCTTTGGAACAACCACGACCGGAGTCGCGACACCCAGCCCGGAAATCCTGCCGGTCACATCCTGGTTCGCACAAATCAGGTGTGCTGCCTGGTTGAGATTGGCGATGATGTTGTGCCGTTTGGCATCGTTGAAAACATCTACATTCAGATCCGTTCCGGTGATCGTCAGCACGTACGGTATCGAAAGCGACTTCGCAAGCATCCGTGCGATCCCCCCCGCCTTGGAAGCATTAAATGCGTGAATGATATCGGGCTCGTGCTGTTGAATCTCACACCTGAGCTCATCTTCAATTTTGCCGAAAGAAGAAACTCTAAGGGCATCCACACCAATCAGTGACAGCCCGTGAAGAATACGTTCAAGGGAGGTGTTCTTGCCGCAGATAGTCTCCTGCGATTCCACCGTAAGAAGGACAACTCTCATGTGGCCTCCGTTGCCCAGTCGGCTGTGGCATAATTCACGGGGACAGCATGCTCTGAGAGCCAGTCGAGAAAGTCAGGAGACGTGAGCAGTCGGAGCTCGTTTTCGCGATCTGGATTTCCTGAATACTTGACTGAATCGTCCGCACAGCGGCCCGGATGTGACATCAGCTCTGCGACAGGCGACCTGAATTCAAGGATGGTCCTTTTGAGGTTTTCAAGAGTGAAGTGCTCCGCCAGGACGATCCCGGCGAACTCGCCGGGTGAGCGTAGACGTCATGGCTTGCTCTGTGAAGCACGGTCGGCAAGTGTGCGGAAGAACGCGGCCTTGCGATGCCCGGATCTCTCCAATTCGTTTCCACCATCCGATATTTCCTGCGGGCTGATTTCCGGAACACCATCCGAACTGGTTTCATCCAGAAGGACAGGTCCAACTTCGAGAGGCAGGCGTACACCTTTGATTTCCGGAAATTCACTCATAACTGATTTCAAAACATCCCACATACCAGGAAAAACGTGAATGTGATTGTGCCCATCCAGATGAGTCGGAACAAGCCCCGTATCGAGGAACGTTTCTATCTGTCTGCGAAATTCGGCGCAGACTTCATCCTCCGGAATGACGCCCTGCCACGCCTGAGCCCACAGATCACGTTTGGGTCTGAACTTGCCTGAAGGCGCTAACCACTCTGCGCGAGTGAGTGGCTTGCCGTCCGTGAGGTTCAGATGAAGCCCGAGCTCAAATCCTGATTCAGCTCGGGCGAATGACGCTATCTGATTGAAAGCGCGGCCATTCACAATTGCAGTCGCGCTGTGAACGCAGCCTTTCTGGAAGACACGAATGATGCCTTCGTTTCTTGGCTCATCGATGCCAGCGTCATCCGCGTTGAAAATGATCTGGTGCATTTGCGATTGTGAGACTGATTGCTCTATACCCGGCACGTACCTTTAGATAATCTCCTCGCCTGTTTTTACAAGCGACTGTTATTATCGTACGCATTTAATGCTCAATATTCGTTCCACCGCCCCCTCAAAACATGCGTGTCGCAATCACAGGTTGTTCGGGATACCTCGCGGGTCAGCTCATTCCACATCTTCTTGCTGATGAAGCTGTGACAGAAGTCATCGGCCTTGATGTTCTCGCCCCAAGATTACAGCCGCCAGGAATGTCTTTCCTGCGGCGAGACGTCCGAGACGAAACTCTTGCTGACTCATTGCTCGATCTGGATATCGATGTAATGGCGCACCTGGCCTTCATCCTGAATCCGACAAAAGACGAGGACTTCATGCGCTCCATTAATGTGGATGGCACCCGAAACATCCTTGCCGCGTGCGAGCGATCCGGGATTCGGCGCGTGCTGGTGACTTCGAGCGCTTCGGCCTACGGTGCTCGTGAAGTGAATACACCACTTCTGAATGAAGACACTGCTTTGCCGCCGCCTGCTGAAATTGGTTTTTCCTACGCCAGGCACAAGATCGAGCAGGAACAGGTCTGCGATGAATTCAAGGACTCGATCGAGATCGTCCGGGCCCGACCGGTCGCAGTGCTCGGGCCGAATACAGATAACTTCATTCAGAAAATGCTGACCCAGCCATCCCTGGTGACCCTGCGCGATTTCAATCCGGAGATGCAGTTCGTGCATGAACGGGACCTCGGCTATGCGCTCTACTGCCTGCTCAAAAATGGTGAGCGCGGCGTCTACAACATAGCCGCGCCGGATACCATCAGAATCCATGACATTGCGGAAGTGATCGGACGCCCACTGAAACGATACTCAACAAAAATGTTGATGCGGGTGACAGCCATGCTCTGGAAGATCGGCCGCGCCGCAGTGCCGCCTGAGTATCTGCCCTACATTCAATATCCGTGGACGGTCGATACAGCCAAAGCGGAAAAGGCAGGATTCAGAGCGCGCTTCAGCAGCGTGGATGCTCTGAGGCAGTTGAATGCAAGGACGAGCGATCTGGTGCGCAGCCCTGCGGATGATCTGTAAGCTGCAGCCTGCAAGAGACCTCGTGGCGACGGGCTGCCAGATTCGCTCGTAGAAAGTCAGAGCCCCGTCTGTTGCGTAGCTGCGGCGTCCCGCCGCAGAAGTTCGGCGGCGAGACGCCGCCGCTACGACTAGCTGGCACCAGTCTGTGCCGCCAGGTATGTCACGCTCGCGAACTGGCCTGCCATATTTCCCGCGTCACATCGAGCTTCTCGTCGCTCAGATATCCGTACCGGTTTATCCAGACTCCTGCGGCTTCACTTTCCGCCACCAACTTGAAGCGACGCCCATAATCATCGAGGGGGCCGTAGCCATGGACGAGCGGCAGTATCTCGGCATTGCCGCGAGTTGCAGATACGGCCTGGCGGATTTTTCGTTTCTGTGGCTCATCCGGGATTGGATGCGGCTCGTCAGGAGCGGGGTATCCGTAATCACTGATGCTCGTGCCTGGTTCTCCTTCAGCAAGATCGAGGAGATGGACGAGGGCTCTGACCAACAGCGATTCATCAAGTCCAGGATTCGCTGCAAGGAGCTCGTCTCCCCAGAACTTGATGATGAGTGACCAGTGCATCGTGTAGAGCTTCGGCGCGATGGATTCGCACACCTCGGCGGCACGGGCGAAATCAAGACCGGTGATGAATGTGAATGGCGGCATGAAAGCGTTCGCCGATAGCTCCTTCTCAGCTTCGCCGTATTCAGTAATTGCGTTCCGATAATCCGCCAGCAGATCCTTTGAAAGCTCCGCCTTCATTCTGAACCAATCAGCCACGCCGGGGAATAAATTCATCCGGTGCAGGATTGAATACTTCCCCCTGTCTGCTGAAGCCAGATCTTCGAGGTCCGAGTTCGTCAATTCACCGTGAATGTAAGCGTAGAACCTGGCGACCTCGCGTTGAACTGAATCAAAATCGAACCCGCGCTCTTCTGCCCATTGCTTCACGTGCGAGCCAAAATCCTGAAATGCCTCACAGAGCTTGTAGCAGGGATACTCCGGCCAGTCCGGACGAAAGCCGTCTATCTCCGGATACTCCTCGAATACATCGCGAATGAATGCCCGGTTGTAGGCCCGCACGGCTTCACTGGCCAGGCTCGCGGTATTGGCCATTCGATCCTGCGGGATGCTCCCGTCCGGTAGTCGCGGCACATCTTCCTCCAGCATGCCGGGCGGTTGGGCGGCGCCCATCTGGATGTAAACGCGATGACCCGCGGCTTTGGCCTCTCGAATGAACTCGCCCATGATCGCGCCGTCTGATTCCGTCAGATCATTCGGCTGTCGCGGCCGATAGACGCAGCCTTCGTAAAACTCTTCCTTCGACTTGAAAGCTGGTCCACCCCGCGCCCAAAGGGCCGTTCTTCCCCAGAGCGGACGGTCGAAAACTCGAGGGCTGGCCCCGGCATCAGTCGGCGGCATCCAAAATCCTTCGCCTTCCGCGCACGGTGCTGTGACAGAAGTATTGACTGCAACCGCGTTCGCACCGGCTAGATCGAGACTCTTGAGTATGCCGTCAATCCCCTCGTTCTGAATGTAAGGGGACATGACGGTTATGCCGAGGAAGTCAGACATATTTTCGGGTATGGAAGTTGGGAGATGGTTGCGGCAGGAGGAATGGCACTGACTTAGGCGAACGTGGCACGGGCGTCTCGCCCGTGCCACAACGACACAAGCGATGCCAGATCGCGTCAGCACCATTCAGCGGCTGGAGTACTGCGTATCGAGCTACTCCATTACTGTTCGTCGTAATCCGTCATGTTACGGATCCAGATATTCCGATATCGTACCAGGTCGCCATGATCCTGAAGCATGACCGGGCCGGTCGGTCCGTGCGGCTTGTATTCTGCCAGGTTGCGATGGCCGGTGGGGCCGAGGCATTCCTTATTGATGTGCACGGGCAGACCATTCTGAATCACCGTTATGCGCGTGGGCTTGACCACTTCGTCTCCATCGAACTGAGCCGAGTAGAAAAAGATGTCGTAGGTCTGCCATTCACCCGGTTTGCAGCACGCGTTTACCAGCGGCGGGAACTGCCCGTAGATAGAAGCAGTCAGACCGTCCGCGTAGGTCGGGTTGTCATAACAATCGAGCACCTGGACTTCATAGAGTCCGAGTAGAAAGACGCCACTGTTGCCGCGTCCCTGGCTTTCGCCCTTCACCTCGACGGGTGCGGCCCACTCAACGTGCAGGTGGCAATCGCCAAAGGAATCGATGGTCTGGATGTTTCCGGTCTTGGGCACAACTTCCATGTAATCATTTTCCACCATCCAGCCTGCCTGCGAGCCATCTCTGCCAACCCACTTCGAGGTGTCCGTGCCATCGAACAGGACCGCCGCGTCGCTCGGTGGGTTTCCCGCCTGTTTCTGAGTGCTTGCTGTGGGTGGAGTGACAATGCGCGGCTGTGGACGGCGGCTGTCATGCACTCGCCAATCCTGTCCGGGTATCATTGGTGTATCGTCATATCCGATTCCTGCCATGGTCTTCTCCTTTGGTCTGATGTGATAACAGGCAAGTCGCCCGTCGTAGGAAATGTCTCGATGAGTCAAGGCCGGTCGCTCTGATCCCCGACGCGAATAATGCTTTCGGGCATATTGCGTGCTTTGAGGCCATAACCTCTGTTCTCAAGCTGGCCTCAGACCAGTGCATTCCTTTGCATGCTACCTGGAACCGGCGTTTTTCGGAAATGCAGGGAGGGTTCCACCGTGAAGAAAAAGAAGATCACGTGCATCTGGCAGGACATGCGTTTGGGGGGTGCCAGAATGAGACAGTTCCAGTGAAGATCTTGGGTACGGTGGCTTGACTCACTTTTCGCGCATCAGGCTGAGTACCTCCAACTCACCGTCGAGGGCCAGAGTCAGGGTGCGAGCGTCGGATGAGAAGGTCCAGCGTCCGTCGCGACGCATTGTGGCGGAGTAGGCGATTGGCTCTTCGGCTACGATGTCCCAGATGCGCACGCCTTCCTTTTCGAAACGGAACAGATGCCGGCCATCAGGGGCGATGAGGCCGGGGCCGGCGGTGTAGGGCTTTGGCAGCTCGTACGGGCTTACCCGGCCTTTGCCCTTTTTCGGCAGTTGCCATTTGAAGAGCTTTCCGTCGAGATTAAGAAAGGCGAAGATCATTTCGGGGGCGAATGCCAGCGTGCCGTTCTTCGCGGGCTGCCCCATTCCTATTCCCTGCTCGCGCTTACGGTCTTCGAGATTCCATGCATAAAGCCTGGTGGCCTCTCCTGTAGCCAGTGAAATGCACTTGAGCCCGTCGGGTGAAAGCTCGAAATCGCTGACCACATCCCCTTGGGAAAACTCAAAACGAGAATAGGGCGGAACGAGGTAATTCATGACAACCGATAGATGGCCTTTGGCTGAATAGAGGATCGCCTGGTCGTCGGACGTGATGCGAATCTTGCTGATGGCCGGAAGCTTGCTCTGATCATCCTTGAAGGTCTTGAGGAGATTGCCATTCGTCGCGTTCCAGACATAAATAATTCCTTTCGAATCCCCGGCGGCAATCCAGGTCTTCTTAGCCGAAATCTCCAGGGCTGTGACTGGTGCACTCGCTTCGAGGACCATTTCCGGGACTTTCGCCTTGCCAACGTAAACAAATACTTTTGCGCCTTCTGCCACCACGGATATGGCGCCGCCGCGCACCGAGGAAGAGGGATGAAAGCTGCGAATGAAACCTCGATAGGTTTCAGCGCTCCGGGATTCCACCTCGACCCTCTTCATGGTGCCGTCACTGAACCAAGCCAACAGTTCAACCGCGTCCGGGCTTATCTTCAGGCCCCGAAGCTGGCTGATGCGATGTTCATCGCCCAGAGAGACGGACTCTTTGACAGTCCCGGTCCGCGGGTCCACCAGAACGGCTGCGAGTGAGCCAAGGGTGGACGCTCCAACCAGGACGTCTGCATCGAGCGACGCCCCACCAATGCTGGGCGGGATGACAAGAAAGTCATTTGACTGCCAGAGGGGGCGGGCGCTCCGGAGGTCAAACGCTGAAACAAACGGGATGTTCCTCTGCCTGGATTTTGAAAGGGCGAGAACGGTATTGTGCCCCGGTACACGGTAAAGATGCCGCCTGCCGGCAAGCCCGACTGTCTGAGTTTTACCGGTGGTCGCGTTCCAGATGATGACGCTTCTGGAGTGCAGGATCCACAGAGTCTTCCCATCACTCGATAGGGCTACGTCCTGAATAGTATCCTGCGTATCGAGAGATTTTATGTGATCCGCGTCAGGCAGTGCGACGAGTGAGACCTTCTGCTTCCACACCACCGCGGCAGTGTGGCCCTGCTCGCACACGCGAAATATTTCCGCGCTCCGCTGTTCCTCGTGTTCGAACTGCCGGACTGAAAGGGGCTGATTCTTCGTCTGGTTGTATACGCAAAAAGTCAGGATTTTTTTGCCATTGGCGATTGAGAGAAACTCACCGCTTTCCGGCATAGGGACCACATTCGTGACCGGGCGGCCCTTGTAGGTTTTGAATGGGACACGTACTCCCTTCTTATACATATGAATGCCCCCATCCGGTGAGCCCCGTTTGATTCCGGCAAACTCTCCGGCGGCGGCAATAAGATTTGGGCCTCCGATGAAAGATGCATCGATCAGTTTTCCGGGATTGTCGCTCTCACGAAATCGGACCTTATGAGCCACCTCCAGCCAGATGGCACTTTCCGAGCTCTTGCGCGCGTCCGTCTTCGCTATCCAACCGGTAACATCGCCGGTCTTCACACTGTAAAAGCTCTTTGTCTCGCTGGCCGCTTCAAGTTCCTGCCCGGCATCCGTGAAGGCGACCACTTTCTGGTTGCGCCATATCGGGCCCTTCTGAACGATCGCTTTGAGGGAATCGAGCGATTCTTTTACCGGCATCTCAGCCACCTCATTCACCAGCCCCATGGTAACCGAAATCAGTTCCTCGCTGCCGGGCGTGAAACTGAAACGATAGTACGAGTTTTCCATGATGTAGTAGAGCGAAGGCATTCGAGCGTCTTCTCCGTAACCGTTTTCAGGGCCGAGAAGATCTCTCACTTCCTTGAGCTTCACCTTGGAATGGATGCCGTGGGTAAATGTCCCCTTGTAAGGCTTGAGCGGAATGTCCTGAAATTCGGGCCGCACGAAGACCTCGATTTTGATGATCCGTTTTTCCTCCACCTGTACGACCAGCCCGGCAGGGGCGAAATACGCCAGCCCCTCGGCCTCTTCGACGATCATGTCGTCAGGCAGGCCTGCGATGTGCGAATAGTGTTCGCCGAGAGGCATGCCGACACCGACCTGTCTGCCGAGATCAAAATTCGCTCTCTTGCCTCCGCCCTCCGGCAACTGATATGGCTTGGAATCGGGATGACGGACGGGTGTCTGCCGGGCGAGTTTCTGATATTTGAAAAAATCCTGACCTGCCTCGAAAGTGATCCGTTGAAGGGTTCCCTTCTTGCCGAAACTCAATCGGATCGCGTCCCGTCGCAGCGTCCGGTACACCAGGCTGGAAGCATCCTGTAAAGTAGGCTTCCCGAGCAACCTGGCAGCCGATTCACGGCCCACCTGCACGCCCAGATCTGGAACGAGCCTGCCGGGGAACTGGTCGAGGTGCTGGCCATCCAGAAGGTGAGGAGCAATCGCTACCGTGATCTTGTAGATGAGATTGCTGGTCACTTCGAGACGCAGGCCTGCTTCCCGGCAATAGAACGCGCTCCCCCTCTGGACATACTTGAGCCCTCCGTGCAAACCCTTGAGGCTGGAGATGTCAGAGCCGACACCAATGCCGCCAACGACCCCGGCCGGAAAATCCAGAATCAGATCAGAGGGCCGGACTTTCTTGATGGGAATCCTGAATACTGCTGGTCCTTTTTCTTTCCCGCCTCCCCCGATTTCTTCT
>JASLXP010000385.1 GCA_030740295.1 Planctomycetota bacterium | reverse complement strand
TGGCCCACTCCAATGAACATGCCACTGTCTCACTCACTCCTCTTGCCGGGCATGGTGGACGCACGGATTCATCCTGATCTAGAATGCGCGCCGAAAATCCTACATCCTCTGAGGTCTTAAATGGCTGTCGAACTGAAAGTGCCTGAAGCAGGTGAATCTATTACCGAGGTCCAGGTTGAGGAATGGCTGAAACAGGAAGGGGACAGGGTCGAACTGGACGAGCCGGTAGTCGTATTGGAATCAGACAAGGCAGGCATGGAATTACCCGCGCCGGCCGCGGGCATCCTCAAACAGATCCTTAAGCCGGCAGGCGAGACGGTAAATGTGGGCGAAATTCTGGGAGTGCTGGAAGAGGGCAGCATCGCGCGGGACGGCTCGGACGCGCAGGCCGACATTACGACGGACACTGACATGTCGAAGGATAAGGTCGAGAATGATGAACAAGAGGAAGTATCAACGACCAGATTGAAGTCTGCCAGCGTCAAACAGCAGGCCGAATCCGATCCGCCAACCCAGTCCGCGATTGCCACAATCGCCTTGCCTGCCGCAAAACGGGCAGCAGAAGAGGAAGGAGTGGATCTGGATGAAGTCAAAGGGACAGGACGGAGTGGCCGAATCCTCAAAGAAGATGTCCTGAGGCATGCGGCCGGCGAACAGCCAGCCGGGCCCGCGCAAGCCGAAGCATCACCACAGCCATCGCAGAGACAAGCCCCGTCAATGCCCTCGCGGAAACAGGCGGATGCTCAGCCAAAGCCCACCGTCGACCCGGAGGCCGGGCGCCAGACGGAAACCGTTCCCATGAGCCGTCTCCGGAAAACAGTTGCGAACCGGCTGGTCGAGGCCCAACAGACGGCCGCCCTGCTGACCACTTTTAATGATGTGGACATGTCTGCCGTGATGTCACTCCGCAAAGAACATCAGGAAGCATTCGTAAAGAAGTACGGAATCAAGCTGGGATTCATGTCCTTCTTTGTGAAAGCGGTCGTCGATGGGCTCAAGCAGTTCCCGGCGATAAACGCCCAGATCCAGGGCACCGACATCATCTACCACAATTATTTTGACATCGGCATTGCTGTCGGCGGAGGCAAGGGGCTGGTCGTGCCGGTGATTCGCAATGCAGAGCGGCTGAGCTTCGCGGAGATCGAGCTCACCATTTCGGAATACGCGGCGCGAGCACGTGAGAACCGCATCTCAGTAGAAGAACTGAAAGGCGGCACCTTCACCATTTCGAACGGCGGCATCTACGGTTCGATGCTTTCCACACCCATCATCAATCCGCCGCAGAGCGGAATACTTGGCATGCACGCCATCCAGGAGCGGCCCGTCGCGGTAAACGGTGAAGTGGTCATCCGGCCGATGATGTATCTCGCTCTTACTTACGACCACCGTATCGTGGACGGACGCGAGGCCGTGACCTTTCTCATGCGCGTGAAAGAATGTATCGAAAATCCTGCAAGGATGTTGATTGAAGCGTAGCAAACGGGCCAGGACATCATGAGATACGAGCAGATTAGATGGCTGAACTTTCCGCTCAACGAACCCATCGGATTCAACGGCAAACTGATCTACGCGCCGTTTTTGAGCCAGGAGAATGTTTTGGAACGATATCGGGAGTGGATTGATTAGCGCGCGTTTCTCACAATTCGTACGGTGGCCCCAACCGGAGCAATGCCTGTGACTCCAAACGATGCCTTCCAGGAATTTCAGCAGGATCTCGATAAATGCAGATACGTAGATTTAACCCGAACGACGCAGAAGCCTCGTCCGGGCTTTTCAGCCGCGGCATCAGCCTCATTCACCTCGATCCACATATTCAGGAAATAGAGGCGAGGGCAGAAAAGGCGCGCGAAGTTCTGTCCGGTGAAATAGTGGCAGAGATGACCTTTATTGCTGAAGACGAAGGCAGAATCCAGGGAGTCATTTCCGCGAAGACGGCGGATGAAAATAAGGGCCAGATCGTCTGCTTCGCGGCAGACAAGGCGAATGGCGAAACAATCGTGACCAGTCTGCTGTCTCGGTGTCTGGATGCCCTGAAAGAGGAGGATTGTCGTGGGATTGAAGCGTCCTTCTGGCTTGCGTGCGATGACGCAGAAACGATGACGTCGGCATTCGGAGCTGCAGGTGTCACCATCGAGTTTCCTGAAAAAAGAAACATTCTGATGGGAATGCCACTGGACAACATCGAGCCCGTTCCAGCCCTTGCAGAGGGCTACGATTCGCACACTTTTCGGCCAGGCGATGATGCGTCGTGGGCCCAGGCAAAAGAGATTGTGTTCGGCAGCGCATCTGCGGATGAATTCGAAAACTACTATTCCGGACGTGCAGATTTCGACCCCAATGAGGTGATCTTTGTCGAACACGGTGATTCGCTCGTCGCATTCAGCGCAGGAGTGTTTCACCAGACCAGGCTCGGTGGCCTTCCCTGCCATCGAATCTTCCTGGATTGGGTGGGGGCACTGGATGAGCACCGCGGCAAAGGGCTGGGCAGATACATCTGCCTGCACTGCATGAATCACGTAAAAAGCAAGGGCGCGTCATACTGCACACTGGTGACTCAACACTATCGCGTACCGGCCGTTAACCTCTACAGGAAGCTCGGCTTCGAGGTGACTGCAGACCAGGTGAAGATATTGTGGAAGGCTGGGGAGAGTGAATGAAAAGGTGGTAGATGAAGAGGTGAATGGTGAATGGTCTGTTACCGCTTTCTCTCTTGGCGGTGGGTCGGATAATGAAATTCTGACACGTCGCACTTGAAACCGGCCCTCTGAATCCCAAGTCTGCTTTTTCGCATGGATGCCCTTCGTTTCCTTTCCCATATCCGATCCGATTCTGAATACGAAGATCAGATTGAGCACGTTCAGCCCATCGAGGCTCGTCCAGCACAAACGGCGGAACTGAGTGAGCCACTGCCTGCCCCCCTGCTGGAGGCTTTACATCGCCAGGGAATTGAATCGCTCTACATGCACCAGGCGCAGTCCATTGAGGCAATCAGGAGCGGCGAGAATATTGTCGTGCAGACGGGCACCGCGAGCGGGAAGTCCCTCTGCTACAACGCAGCAGTGATCGAGACCATTTTGAAAGAGCCTAGAACAAGGGCTCTCTATCTGTTCCCGACGAAGGCGCTCACTCAGGATCAACTGCGGACACTCGATTTGCTGGCGGATGGACATCCAGGGCTGCAGAGCGTCGTCAAGGCAGGGACGTTCGATGGCGATACGCCGCAGAATCAAAGACGCGCGGTTCGGGACAACGGGGCCATCGTGCTCTCCAATCCGGACATGCTGCACGTGAACCTGCTGCCGGGCCATGCCCGTTGGGCAAAGTTCTTCATGAATCTGAAGTATGTGGTGATCGATGAGCTCCACACTTACCGCGGTATTTTCGGTTCAAACGTCGCCAACGTGATTCGGCGGTTGCGGCGTGTCTGTGCGTTTTACCGGGCTGAACCGCAGTTCATTGCATGCACCGCCACGATTCACAATCCGAAGGAGCTCGCCGAACAGGTGCTCGGCGAGGAGGTGACCCTCATTGATGACGATGGTTCTCCGCACGGCAATAAATTCTTCGTGCTATGGAATCCACCGGAAACGAACCGCGCTCTCGGAGGACGGCGCAGTTCGAATTCGGAAGCGCAGGCATTGCTGACGCGTCTGGTGATGGAGGGCGTGCAGACGATTGCGTTTACACGTGCACGAGTGGTGGCCGAGTTGTTGTATCGCTACTCGGTCGAAGCCCTGGAAAAGGAATCACCACGACTGGCCAATCGTCTGTCACCTTATCGGGGCGGTTACCTGGCTTCGGATCGGCGCGAGATAGAAGAGAGGCTCTTTTCGGGCGAACTGCTCGGCGTCACCGCCACGACCGCGCTCGAGCTTGGCATTGATGTTGGCGCGCTCGATGCCTGCATCCTGGTCGGGTTCCCCGGCACGATTGCGAGCATGTGGCAGCAGGCTGGGCGAGCCGGACGGCGCAACGATGAGAGCGTGGTCTTTCTGGTTGCTCAGAATGAGCCCATCGATCAGTTCTTCATGCGGCATCCGGATTTTCTGTTCGAGCAGAATCCGGAAAACGCGATCATCGATCCGGACAACATCTACATCCTCACAAACCACATCATGTGCGCGGCGAGCGAGATGCCTCTGACACCGGAGGATGAGAAATACTTCGGACCGGTCATTCATCGAGTCTGTGAGATTATTGCTGAAGAAGGGCTCGTGAAACGCATCGGCGAAAAGTGGTATTGGTCGACGGCGAAAGAGCCGGCGCGACAGTTCGGGCTGCGCAATATTTCTGATGATAACTTTACGGTGACCAACGCATCCGAAGACAAGCTGGAAGTGATTGGCCAGGTAGATGGGCACCGGGCCTTCGAGGTGATCCACGAGAATGCTGTCTACCTGCACGCGGGTGAGAATTATGTCGTGAACGCCCTCGACACGGAATCCAGAAACGCGTTCATTGAACGCAAAGAGACGGACTATTACACCCGCCCGACGGTCGTCTCGCAGACCCGTGTGAAGGAAACGGAGATGGAACGAAAAACGGGCCCTGTCGAGCTGAGTTTCGGGGAAGTGGATGTGACCCGGCAAGTGCTGGGTTTCTCGCGCATCAAACAGGTGACACAGGAAAAGCTTGACGACAACGGCCTCGAACTGCCGCCTCGCACGCTGGAGACAAAGGCCCTGTGGCTCAAGTTTGGCGAGGAAGTTCTCGATCCCGGCGAGATGGGTGTGCTCGCCGGTCTCCGCAACGTCTTGATGTCCGTGCTACCGATGTTCGCCATGTGCGATCGCCACGACATCGGAGGCGTCGTGACCTCGCAGGCCCTCGGTGTTCCTGCGCTCTTTATTTACGACCGATATCCGGGCGGGCTCGGCTTTGCAGAGAAGGGTTACCACATGATGGAGAAACTTCTGGTCGAGAGCCGGAAGCTCGTGGAGGAGTGCACCTGCCGCGACGGCTGCCCATCATGCGTGGGTCAGCCTTCAGCAGTCGGCTCTCTCATGGAGACAAGCGAAGAGGATTTCGAGTGGCGCGAAAGCAGGAAGGCGACACTGAAACTGTTAACGCGAGTGGTGGGATGAGCCCTTGGAGCGGCAGCGTCTCACAGGAACGCAAGCTTCCGCGCAATGCTAATTCCCAGTAGTGTCCTTCTCGAAAATCATGCACAGGGGTACTCCCTGCCGGCTATTGACGAATGCCGGTTCCTGGTGCCGGTAAATTTGCCACGCCTTTTCGGTAAACATGCCCTGGCGGCAGATCAAGACCAGCAAGTCCCAATCGGCTGGATCAAATGGAACGCGGCGGATGTCAGGACGAAGATTCTTGACCAGCGGATCCAGGAGCTGCTCTGAGGCAAAGTGCCCGTAGGGGAAAACGCAGTATGTTCCGTTGCGGGGAGTGTTCTTTGTCACATACATTAGCGCTTCGTCATCGAACACTTCGTTCCAGTAGTTCGTTTCCATACCAAGCTTGTGCGCGCCTGCAGTTCCTCCGAGCATGCCCCCGTAGTAGCAGAGGTAGTGCGGGTGAATCCAAACGAGGCCGCCAATCTGAATGGTCAGATACAGACCCGCAACAGCAATGGCCTTTTGCTCTGAGCCGAGTTTTTCCCGCAGCCATTTGAAACCCCTGTCCAGACCCAATCCGGCAAGACAGGCGATGAACGGGAAGGCCGGAAGGAACAGTCTTGTGCCGTCATACTTCGGCACATTGGGCGAGCACGCGGACAGGATGATGAACCCGGCGTTCACGAGAAGAAACGTCTCGACCGGCAGGGCGTTCCTGACAGCTCGTCCTGAATGCCACCCACCCCACAGCGCAGCCAGAGCAGTGCCCAGCGGCACGGTACCCAGGGCCATGATGAGCGGGTAAAACATCGGCGGGCGATTCCCCTCGCCGTAGACCTCACCAAAAAAGTAGACCGGGATGACCGTCCGTTTTGCACCAAGAGTGCCCAGGTAGCCGCACAGATGCCCGATGGGGTCAATCCAAAGCCAGGGCCACCCGATAAAGAAGAGGGCGATTCCGCCGATGAGTGACAGGCATACACCAATGCTCTTCTTTCTGAAATGATAGATGGCCCACGGACACAGGATTATCGGCATGGCAAAGGCATTGATCTTCGTCAGCAAGGCCAGACCGAATCCCGCGGCAGAAGCAAGCAGCCACCAGCGCCCCTTCTCAGCAGCAATAACGAAAGCAACTGAGCCGGTAAACCAGGCCAGGGCCATGGGCATATCGAGCTCTGAGAAGTGGGCATGGCCGAACATCCTCGGCATCAGCAAGAGCGACAACGCAGTAAACAGTCCCACTCGGACGGTGAAGTAGTGACTCATAAAGACGAAAGTCATCATCACCAGAAC
>JASLXP010000384.1 GCA_030740295.1 Planctomycetota bacterium | reverse complement strand
GCCCGGCTTGACCTGGAGCTCTTTCAGCAAGGTGGTGCAGTCCTCTTCACGCTGGCGCGATTCGCGCATCAACCACGGCGCGCGCTTGTAATGCATCGTCTGGGCAATGCGTCGTCCTTCGTAGTGGGTGCGCGCGGGAGGCGCCTTTTCTTCGGCAAATGATGGGACCAGGATGGCGAAGATCAGGGGAGTGACAGACCAATACTTCATGGTGTTTCCTGTTGGTGATCTGATGACATGGGACATCTGGCATTCTAAGGATAGATAAGCCAGCCTTTGCGATCTGTTCGGGCTCGCAAAAGCTCGCCTGCCGCGTTCGTGACGTAGAGGGTTTGCAGGTCGGAATCGCCGAAGGTGCAGTTGGTGGGATTGACTTCCACGGGGTGTGTCTCGAGCACGCGGCCGCTCGGTGCGAATACGTAGATCATCGGGCCGGGGCCGCTCTGGGACCAGCCCGCGGTGGCAACAAGGTTTCCTTCAACGTCCAGACACATTCCGTCGATGCCGCGATGAGGGAAGAAGGTGTGGAGGATTTCGTAATCGCCGAGGGTGTCGTCGTCATTGATGGGATATCCGCGAAGCTCGCGTTTTTCGCTTTCGCCCGGATCGCTCTGGGCCACGAAGAGTGTTCTGCAATCGGACGAAACGAGGAGCCCGTTGGGGCGGGTGGTGTCGAAGGTCATCCGTTTAATGGACCATGAACCGCCGTCTTGAGGGTCGAGCCGGAATATGGATTCGTGGGACAGTTCCATGTCTTCACGATTGCCCCCGTATCGCGGGTCGGTGAACCAGACTCGGCCCTGAGCATCAACCGCGCAGTCATTGGGGCTGTTGAGTCGTTTGCCTTCGAAGCTGTCGCACAGAACGGTTCGTGTGCTGCCGTCGTAGCGGGACATGCATCGTCCTCCGCCTTCGCAGACGTAGAGGAGGCCGTCTTTATCGAACATGAGGCCGTTGCCTTCATTGGTTTTGCTGATGTGCTCGGCCGTTTCCCCTGTCTCGGGGTCGAAACGCATGATGCGGTTATTGGGGATGTCGGTAAAAAGCATCCCGGTGCCGTCCCACGCGGGGCCTTCGGTAAATTGATACGGACCGGCGACTCTTTCAAATTCCCAGCTCATGTTTGTTTCCTCGAAAATCCCAGAATGAATGAACCGGGGATATTAACGATGTTGCTCCGATGGGGGAACAGAGAAATGGCTCTGTTCACGTCACTGTTTCATCAACACCAGGTAATCCAGATTCGTGCCCTGGCCATCCAGGTTTGTCATCTTGATGGTTGTGTCTCCTTCTTTGAGTTTCAGGACACGGGGTTTTCCATCTTTGCTCATCAGTCTTATGTGGCGCCAATCGTTGGTGGTTGAGCTGAAACCGTCCGTGGCGGGGAATTCGACGTCGTACTTCCGGCCGATCAACTCTACGGAACGTTTGGTGGAATACGGCGTGGCGTAGCGCAACCCCAGGACATAATTTCCAGATTCAGGGATCCGATATTTCCATTCGAGCCAGTGGCCCTTGTCATCCCAGTGCGAAAGGCTTTTTCCCGAGTGCCCGATCTTGTCTTCACGAATCTTGACCTCGCCTCCGCCCTGTGCGGTGAAGGATTCCGCCTCTAGCTTCAGGCCTTCAATTGGGGTGTCCTCGAGTTCGATGGTTACTGATGCCTTTCGTTTTTCTCCGGCGTCGTCACAGGTTGCGGTGAGTTTGCCCGACAGAGGCGAAAAGGGCTGGCTGTTCTGGAGCATGGTCAGTTTGAAGGACTGCTCGAATCTGTGACCTTCATGGTGCAGTTGACTGCTCTGGCTCTCGGCCCTTGCTGCCAGACCTTCGATTCTTATCGATACCGGGCCGGGCCGATTGCCTTGCTCCTGGTTGCGTTGGGACGGCTCTGCGGTCTGTGGTGAGACTACGACAACTCTGAAGGTGGTGGACTCTCCAGGCTTGAGCTGTCGTTTTTCGAGGCGTATCTGTATCGCGGCAATGTTGGCCTGAGATGCGATGACGAAACTGGTCATCGGAACCTGGGGGTAGCCCATCGCCAGGTGTGCGACATCTTTTCTGTAGATGTGGTCTTTCATCAATGTGACGCGACGATCGTTGGCAGGGATGGTCGTTGTATAGATGCGGAGCTCGCCGGGGACGGTGGTAATGATCTCTTCCCGCCAGTCGCCGAGGATGTCAGCCCAGGCGATCTGTCTGCCTTCTATTTTCGTTGTGTATTTCTCGCCGTGATAATTGCTGATGCTGTTTCGGAAGAGGATCTCCCGCTGGTGGTCCCCGTCCCAGTAGGCAGCTCTCGGGCTGAGGCCACGGTCCCATGAGAGCTCGTTTTCCAGGAGCTCACCGGCCGCAGAGTGCAGCCAGCGTTTGGGCTTTTCTTTCGGCATCTCTTTCTCGCCGCTGTAGCACTCGACGCCGGGCGTCAGAGGATCGAGATCCGCACAGAGCCCTGTGCTGTGAACGTGGTAGGTCCGCTCCTTCAAGCCCCAGATGACCTTGCCGGTCCTGGCTTCGACAAGGCATGTCCCGTTGCGAAGCTGTCTGGTCTCCATGCCGTAGTAGATCTCCAGGCCTGGGCGCGACGGATCGATATCGCCCAAATAACAGTGATCCGGGTGTCCCATTCCTGTTGACCAGAGGCCATCACCATTGTCATCGATGACGCAGGAGCCGAGTATTACTTCGTCCCGGCCGTCTTCATCTACATCTGCGCAATGCATGAAATGTGCGCCCTGGCCCCGGTAGCGGCCGCCCGGTTCTTCCTCGCTGTTCCAATTCCAGAGCTGTTCGAGCTTGCCCTCATGAAACTGCCAGGCTTCGAGCTTCATAAGCGTATAAGTGCCACGGCCGATCATGATGCACGGCGTCTTTCCATCAAGGTATGCGATGCCGAGCTGATTGCGCGAAGCAAGATTGTAGGCATACGATCCTTTGAACCCCTTCCTCGAAGGCCAAGGCACCCGAGCCATTTCTTTGCCGGTCATCCCATCCAGAATTGAGAGATATTCTGCTCCCTTCAAGACGCGGCCGTCTTCGTTGCGTGGATCGCCTTCGCCCGTTTTGACTGCCACTTCAGCTTTGCCGTCGCCGTCAAAATCAAAAACCACATAGGGGGAGTACCAGATGCCGCGTTCGATCGACCAGCCCAGTTTCCGCTTCCAAAGAAAAGTGCCATCGTGAAGATAGGCTTCGAGGGTGTATGACTCCGGGCTTGGATACCAGTAGAAGCGATAGGGATCGATGTTGGAGTTTGGCTGCTTGATGACAAAGTCGTACCGGCCGTCGCCGTTCAAGTCTGCAATACCTGCTTTCTGGAATGTGTAATCCCCTTGCAGAGGGATCGAGATATATGATCGCTCAGCCTCCAACTGGCGCAGGCCCACCCATTCATCGGCATTCGGAGTCAGAGACTTCTGTTCCTGCTCTTTCACGATCGTCTGGACGCGATAGCCTACCGGGATCGATTGCGGAGCGGTCTGATGCAGGTAATCCGTGGAGTGCACAGGCTCGCGGGTTAACAATTCCTGCTTTCCACCCTCGCGGAGGCAGGACAAACGGAAGGAGACGTCCGGAGGGTCCGAAGGCAGCAGACGCCAACTGAGGTAGACGCCTTCTTTATGGCGAGTCGCTACCAGGCCGCGATCCAATCTTTCTTCGACTCGCCTCTCCGCCCATCCTTCGACTTTCGGTTTAGGCTTGCGGGGCGGATCGGGTTTACCTCTCTCCAGCGTGACTCGGTCTATCCAGGCATTCGTCTTGCCACTCCCCCGCGCGCGGACATATATCTGATCGCAATCTTCGGGCACGTACAACTTGGCCGATATCTTCTTCCACTCGTGCGTACCGGTCAGACCGTCAGAACCGATACTCCACTTGAGTGTTTGCCCACCCGAAAGAGCGACCACTGAAACGCCGGCCTGTTCGGTGTCCGTGCACTTCATCCACGCGGATACCAGGAAGACCTCACCGGGTTTCACGTCGAGCCTTCCCCGGTTCGTAAGAGCCCAGTCTCTGCCCGCGGGATGCTCGATGTGAACGCACCTTCCCGATGGACCCTCTTTTTCATTGAGTTCTACCTCTCCGTAATCTGCTTTGCCGTCCCCCTCACGGGACCACCAACCCCAGCCGCTATTCTTCCAACTCTTCCCAAACTCGAATTCGCCGTTGACGACTCCAAGTTTTTCCGGGACGGGCGTAGAAAGAGAAATCGTGTCGAAGTATGAAAAACCGGGATTAGCTTTCAGCGCGAACCGGTCGTCCACCCAACATTCAAATCGGCCATTCCTGATTTCCAGAGTGCCGAGTTGGCCGCCCGTCTTGGAAAGGTCGCGCCACTGTTTCCCGTCGAGCGAAGCCGCCAGGGCCCGGCCGTGCTTTATGCTCACCTGCCACGTGCCATTGGGTACTTCATTGATGACAACATGGAGCACGGGCGCGCCAGCTTCAGGGGTCAGACGGTCCTTCAAAACTTTGGGGGATTGAAGAACCTTGCCCCCTGACCACTTCTTGTGAGCGTCCGTGTCCTTACTCCACAGATTCCACTTGTCTTTGGGATTTATGTCTGCAGCCCAGGCATCTTCGGGTGTGGAGACCTCCTCCGCTTCATAGGTGAGGACGTCCTGCGCGTTCCCGATGATGGCAATCGCAAAGCAGAAAGCTGACAACAGTTTAAGAGATGACATATTCAGGTTGGGGTTCAGTGCGACCGGCCTCTTCAACCGGTCGGAAGCCGCCAACTTACTGGTTCAGCAGCATATACCACAACTATTATGGCCATACATTTTCTCTGCCATGTAAGTATTGAGAGATTGACCGGCAGGTAAATCCTGCTTAACTCTCCGCAACCCCGCTCAAATCTCGAAGGAGTCTTCTGGCATGTATCGGAGAATTCGCCAAAGCAGTGCTTTCACGCTGATCGAGCTCATGATGGTTATCGCCATCATTGCTATTCTCGCTTCCCTTCTGCTCCCCAGTCTGAAGTCAGCTCGGGAAAAGGCGCGCATGGTCAAGTGCAAGCAGAACCTGCGTCAGATTGGCGTGGCGATGCAGCTCTACTCCAACGAGTACATGGGACAATACCCGCAGGCTGGCCTTCCGCCCTTTGAGGACGACCTTTCAGCCCTGTACCCAAAATTCGTGGATGAAGTCAGGGTCTTTGAATGCCCAAGTTCCGGAGTATCAGTCACCGCCGCGGCAGATCTTACGAACAACAGTGGAGGCACTAACACCGGCGGCATGAGCTATGAATACCGCCCTCATTTCACCTACCTGGACGGCTTTGTCCATAAGGACGCGAACAACACTTCCAACACCGCTTCTCAGATTCCCATGGTCCAAGACCAAGTGGAGACAGGCCAGATCGGCACGATGGATAACCTGGACAACCATGGCCTCGATGGGGTCAATGTGTTGTATGCAGACTGGCACGTGGATTTGGTGAAGCCTGAGGTCTATACCGAGGAGCTCACAAGCCGGGACTACTTCGAGACGAACATACCTGTCGATGATGAAGGCGAGGGAGACGGCGACACACCACCACTGGACCAAGATGGAGGTCCGGGCCATTTCCCTGGTGATCGCGACGGAGGAGACCACGAAGGTGGAGATCACGGCGGAGGTATGGAAGAACACGGCGAGGAAGGTGACGGTGAGCATGGTGACGGCGATGACAGAGAGCGGGAGCATGGAGACGAAGAACGGGAACGAGAGAGGGAGCACGGAGGCGGCAGTGGCAGTGAGCGGGAGAGAGAAAGAGAGAGGGAACGAGAAAGAGAACACGGAGACGGCGATGACAGAGAGCGGGAAAGAGAAAGAGAGCGGGAAAGAGAAAGGGAGCACGGAGACGGCAATGACAGAGAGCGGGAAAGAGAAAGGGAGCGGGAGAGAGAAAGAGAACACGGAGACGGCGATAACAGAGAGCGGGAGAGAGAAAGGGAGCGGGAAAGAGAAAGAGAAAAGGAGCAGAGGGAGAAACAAGACCGGCATGAACGAGAAAAAGAGAGAGAGCGGGAGAGAGAAAAGGAAAGAGAGAAGGAACACAGAGAGAAACAGGAAAGAGAGAGAGAAAGAGAACACAAAGAGAAACAGGAAAAACACGAGCGGGAAAAAGAGAGAGAAAGAGAACACAAAGAGAAACAGGAAAAACACGAACGGGAAAAAGAGAGAGAAAGAGAGAGAGAAAGAGAAAAAGAAAGGGAACACAAAGAGAAACAGGAAAAACACGAACGGGAAAAAGAAGGAGAAGAGAAAGAAGAAGAGGACTGACACAGAGTGGTTGACAGGATCCGGGAGCAAAGCGCCGAAGTGACGAGACAGGGAGGCATTCCAGGGCAACAATCTTCATCTGAAGCCAATGCGGACGTCGAACCGTGGGACATGCCAGCGGCGTGAACTAAATGGCTCTGTCGAAATCGGATGGCCCGGCGGGGCTCCGCAGAGCTTCAACGGCATCGGCCAGGTCACAATGACTGCAATATCAACACTGATGGAATTGACACTGTCATGATTCTGGATGCACTTATTGGTGGGTTCCTGTTCGCCGGTCTGATTCTGGGATTGAAATTCGGCCTCAAGCAGGCGGCTGGGCTCGCGGCTGCAATCATCTGCGTACAAACGGGCGCGCTGGCCATTGCCGCGCTGCTGGGTTGGTTGATGTTCAAACTCTTCGGAAGCGCGGATTACCTGGTCCGCACTTGTTCATTCTTTGGATTTCTCATACTCGGTCTGACGCTGGGAATCCGATCTGTGCTCAACAAGCTGGCCCACGGCGAGGGCAAGCCCATCCCTGCCGCGGTAAACGGCCTGGGAGGGGCTCTGTTTGGCGTGCTGGCTGGATTCTCTGGGTTTCATGCCGCCTTCCTGTTTGCCATTCAGCTCCCGATTCTCGCCGCGCCGCTGGCCCCGCAGTTTGCGGACCGAGAGGATGCCGGGGAAGCCCAGGGCGCCATCCTTCCGGCCGTAATCAATGTCCTCTCAAAAGGCTTTGAGCCGCTTCGCTCATCCATCCAGCCAAATCCGGAAGCTTCGGTGTTCATCTCAACTATCGCAGGAAGGATCGCCGGGGATTACCATTCATGCCTGAGCACCTCATATCGACAGGGCGAGCCCGATGCGGTCACTCTGTTCATGAAACTCAGCGTCTTTACCGATTTTTATACCAGACAGAGCCTCTATAAAGACAACCCTTGGGTTTCCAGCGCGATAGCGAATATCCAGAAGCTGGCATCGGAGAATCAGAGCGGCCTGCTGCAGAAAAGCCAGGAAGTTTTCCTGGAAGGCAGCGTCGAGGAAATGAACTTCTTCCTTGCCGCAGTCAGCGTGATTCAGAGCACCGAGTTTGCCAGGGTGAAGCTGGAAGGAGATGCCGTCAGAAGAACAGTAGGCTGGGCTGAAAAGTACAAGAAAGAAGGCCAGGCAGGCAGGGCAATCCGAATTTATCAGAGCTACCTCAAGGGCAACAGATCCAGCCGATACAGGGCACGGATCACCAGAGATGCCGCGGCACTCGGAATGGCGGTCGCCACCAGCAGTCGCAAGACGACCTCCCCCGACGGGACTGTAACACCCCCGCGAATAGCTCCGCCAAAAAACTCGTCGGGAGACATTCTCCAGGAGCTCAGATCTTTCAGATTCAAGGCTGCAGTCACGATGGCCGAAAAGCTCCTCCAGCACCCCGAAGCTGACAGGGATGCAGTGGAGCAATTGTTGCAGGACAGCGCCCGCCTGCAGGCCCTGCACAGGAAGCTCCTTCAGCAGATCCGCCAGGTTTCTCAGCCGCTGACGTTGAAGGTTCCTGGAACGGAACAGACCGCCACCGTTGTCAGTGCGTTTGAAGGAAGCGTCGCTCTGAAGACAGGTGGATCCGTAAAGACGATCGCCTGGAAAAAATTCCCACCTGCAGATTTGCTGCTGGTCTATGAAAAACTCGCCGCGAATGATACGGACGGCCTGGCGGCCTTCAGGAAAATCTTCGAGCTGTGATCAATCTTTCTGATTGAACACCAGATCACCCTTGCGCAGTTCTTTGCTCTTGGATTCCACAAGCCCGAGTGACCAGTTGCCGTGAACACGATCCGCCACGATCGTCGCCACCCACTCCTTACCGCGGGAAACTGTAAACCGCTGGCCCTTTCGCACGCCCTGGCGGGAACCCAGCCCGAACAGCACCAGATTCACCTCGTTCTGCACTCCCCAGATAGAGCCCTTTACTTTCGGCAGATGCAATTGAGGCGGCAGAAGAGCCTTGTTGGGTTCAACGGGCACGTCTTTCGAACTGTCCGCCACCAGCAGGCGCGTCGTCACCCTATCTCCCATCTGAAGCGGCTTTGCCTGGTTTGAGATCTTGGCCGCGCACATGTCCGGGCTGACAAAATAAACCTGCATGAGGGCCACGAAAGTCTTCTCTCTGAAAGCTCGGAAGGTCATTCCCCGCTTCACACCGTCCACCTCGCCCACGCTCAGAACCGCATCTCGAGTCCCTTCTCGCACTGTCAACACCTTACCGCGAATCGTGGGCACCTCGGTGTAAGCGCTCGTGCACGCGCACAGCGTGAACGCCGTCAACAAACTGCGAGATTTTCCGGTTAAACGTGTCATGAAATATGAAGCGGCTCAGAACTCGTAATCCACTGCAATAATATCCTCGACAATCGGCCTGATGTCCTCCTCAACGACCTTCAGATGCGCCGGATGTGGCTGATAGGTTGCCAAGCCTTCTTTGTCATTAAAGCGCACGACCACGCCATGGGTAAAGCCCTGTCCTCTATCCGTGTAGTTTGTGCCCGTCGAAACGCTGACCACTTCGTCAATGGAATCCTTCAGGGAATTGATGCCCGCCAACATTCCATCGACTTTTTCCTGCGGCGTTCCTTCACGCACTTTGAATAAGACAATATGTTCAACCATGAGATGTTCCTGAAAAAGGTCTGTGGTAAAGATACCTGAACCCGGATTATAAAGTCATGACGCTCAGGCGAAAGCCGTTCGCTACTTTAGAAGGCCCTCATCAGCAAAACTGTAATAGCGCTGGTCCCCGATAATCAGGTGGTCTAAGAGAGGTATACCCAGAGTTCGGCCCGCCTCCTTCAAACGTTTTGTGATCTCCAGATCTTCCTTGCTTGGACCGGGGTCGCCCGAAGGATGGTTGTGAACGCAGACTATCGCGGCCGCGGAGTGACTCACCGCATGATTGAACACCTCCCGCGGATGAACGATCGAGGCCGTGAGCGAGCCGACCGAAACAAGCACGTCCTGAATGACCCGGTGTCTACGATCCAGAAGGATGGTGTGAAACTCTTCGTGCTGCTTGTCTCTGAGCTTCGCGTGATATCTCTTGAAGACCGACTCGCTGCTGCTTAGAGGGTCGCCCCGCCGCAGCCCGGCCTCTTCAGACATCCGAATACCGACGGTAAGCGCCGCCTTGATCTGTGCCGCCTTGGCCTCGCCGATGCCGGGAATCTCGCACAGTTCCTTAATCGTCTTATTCGCCAGGCTTCTCAGACTGCCGTGCCGGCTGATCAGCAGCCTCGCCAGGTCCACCGCGGTGCGATTCGGCTGGCCGTCTCGAATGATGATACCAATCAGGTCCGCATCGCTGAGGGAATCCGCGCCTTCGTTGATGAGACGCTCCCGCGGGCGTTCGCTTAACGGCATATCCAGAATCCGGGGATTCTTCTTCGCCCATTGGCACTCGGACTCAAACGGACACTTCTCGCAGACCGGCTCCTTACTGCAGATACCGATCTCCGCGGCATCGCTACCGAACAATCCAAGAACGCCCCGCACCTCAGTCTCGGTGACGCCGAACTCTTCCTGCGTATGCCGAAAAATCTGCCCGACGCGCTTTTCGAACAGCTCCTTCCGCTTTCCATGGATCGCGCCCAGACGATGCAGGAACCTCAGTCCGGTCCTGTAGCTCGAATCCTCGTGTTCGGCCAACAGCACCGATAGGTCTGCGCCGTTTCTCGCGGCCTGCCCCTCGAGGGCGTCGCGAGCCTGTTGATAAATTGCGGTTCCTTTCTTAGCCACGCTCCGCCTCAGAATCGTCAGGAACGAACATAGATCGGGTTGGTAAAAACCCAAGGGGTGTCATTCAGTCTGGCCTCAATTCTGTAGACGCCGGGCTCATCTATGTCAAAGCCGAATCCTGTCGACGATTCAGTCTGGATGGCCTCACCATTTCTCAGCAGCGCGATATCCGCCTTCTGCGGGCTGCGCACTTCGAGGGTCATCCCTCCACTCAATGTCACTTCATCCCCCATCAAAACCGTCCTGTCGCCCTGCCTGGCGGAAAAGTTGAAACCGGTGGCAACGGCAAGGTAATCGTAAGCGATATAGCAGTGACCGTTCTGCAGCGCATCGCAAACGTGGTTAATGTCAGCCTCATCGTCGGATTCAAAAGGCTGGGCCAGCACGTGTGTACGGACGGTCTTGAACGCAAATCGGAACGGAAGCACTTTGAAGATGTAAATCGGCAGACGCCTGAATGGCAGATTCCGGGCGTGATTGTCGATGCCTCCAATGCCGATGACGCGCCGCGCCTGGCCAAGACGATCCCAATGTTCGAGGAGCTCCGGGTCAGGACCTTCAATTCCGCGGCTGGGATTAAAAAGATGATGCAGCAGCGACATTCGGCTCGCGTTCTTTAACCAGTCGTGCATGTAAGTCCAGATCTCCAGGCCGTTGAAATCCTCATTGTCCCAGTATTTCCAGCCTTCGATCTGATAATAGAATTCCGGCCGCTGCGGCGCAGTTGGGTGCGCGACAAATGAGAGCCCGTCCTGCTCGCGGACCTTCGAAAGATATTCCGGCGGGGTCAGCTCAACCATCCCTTCACAGTCTTTCAGCCGAACGGCGAGACAATGTCCGGACGGCGGCGAAATCTCAACACCGACGATGGACAGGACCCCGCCCTTCCATCCCTGATGACCATCGTCCCTCGATTCCAAGGTGTCGTGATCGGTGACAATCATGAAATCGAGACCGCTGTCGCTTCCCTGGCTGATCACTTTTTCAATGGACTCAGAGCCGTCGGAATACGTCGTGTGAAAATGGATCGCGCCCGAGTAATCGTGAAGCTCGGTACCGTTGTAATCGAACACCGCTCGGACACGCTCTTCGGCCTCGTCCTCCATCTCGCCCTGGCGCACATCCGACCTGAGCGTCAGATAGACAGCCAGACCGATCACGCTCCAGAAAATGATGACGATTCGCCAGAGCAGCATCGCCTCCTGGCCGGAAAGGCTGTTCGCCACCATCTCAAAGAGCTCGCCCATGGCAAACTCGCCAAGCCCAAGCCCGCCCGGGAATATCGGCAGCCCCGTAATCACCATGCTCGTTGGTGTCACCAGAAAATAATCCGGCAGCGACATCCCCTCGACCTCCAGCGCCTTTCCCAGGCATACGAACATGACGCAGATATTGCTGATGGAGATAACAGAAATGAGTATGGCGTGAACGATCGTTTTGCGGGATTCTCGATATTGATCGACGGCGGTATAGACCTTGTAAAGCTGTTCACCCATCAACACCGGCGGCCCGCTCTCGCCCGCCGCGGTGAAGACCTTCCTAATCGTACTGGTGAAGAATGAACCCAACACGATCGTGATAACGAGAAAGACCAGCGGGATCGAATAGACCAGCGGCTGCGCCTTTGGCAAGGCCCAAAGCCGCCCGGATTCGAGGAGCACCATCACCGAGGCAATTCCAATCATGCAGTAAAGCCCTATCACCCTGTCGACGAGAATCGTGGTCACCGCGGCCGCCCGTTTTTTTCCCATCTTGTAGACGTAATATGCCTTCACCAGATCCCCGCCGGTCGCACCCGGGAAGATCATACTGAATGCCTGCCCGACCAGTGTCAGCCGGATCGCAAGCACGACCGGCATATCGATCCCCTGCGCCTTGAGCAGCAGTTGCCAGCGAAAACCGGTCATGACGATCGTGATCAGAAACAGGGCCGCGGCAATTGCGATCCATCGCCATCCTGTGGCGAGAACCTCGCGAAGCTGAGCCACATCAATATCGTTTTTGTGGTAGAGAAACAGCAGCACCCCGAACGCCATTACCAGCTTCAGAATGGTCACCAGAATCTTCTTGCTTTGCTTCGTCATGAAGAAATGTCTTTTGACGTCTGCCTGAAGTCCTTTTTCTCTGGCCGCATCGCCGGCATCGGCTTGCAGTCATCAAAACGGAACTCGCGTCACACAACAACGCGAAAACCAGAGGAAGCTCTCTTTGTGCGAGTTCGCTCCCGGGATGCCGGGGAAGTGAATGGAAAACACCTCTCACTCGCAAGCGCTTTTGGCGATCCAGAAGATCGTCGGCAACTGTTCAGTCTGGATTGCTGAAGAAATGAGTACGGTGCCGACCCAGGGGCGCCCTGGGAATAGCGACCTCGTTGCGGAGCACCGAGACTCATCCATCATTCCATCACTCCATCATTCCTTCCCACGCTGAATCATGTCCTCATCGATCAGTTTCATTCAATTCACTGACTTGCATCTTTCCCATGACGAACGAAGCCAGCGAGCGTTTCAGACTTTGATTGATGAGGTGAACGCCCTTTCCCCCAGGCCGGGCTTCGCCATACACACCGGTGACATCTGTCTGCAGGCCGGCATGGGCGACCTCTATCGGAAATTCTGTGAGGGCTTCGAGATTCCCCTCTACGACGGGCTCGGCAATCATGATGTTCTGGTCGGAGAATCAGGTCCAAAGGTCAATTTCCGAAAGCTCACTGGCCGGGACAACTATTACAGCTTCGAATCCGGCGGCGCCCATTTCATTGTCATGGACTCTCTGGCGTGCCGGCCGCACGAGCAGGGCTGGCACAACGTAGTGGGCGAGGTGGGTGAGGACGAACTCAAGTGGCTTCAGTCCGACCTCGAAGCTGCCGGTCCGGATGTCCCCATCGTTGCCTTCTGTCACATCCCACTCTTCAGCACTTATCCGGAGCGGCGCGGATTCGAGGCCAACCGTGTGCCGGCCTGGCTGGTGGCCAACGCGGACGAGGCCCATGAACTGTTCACTCGCCACTCTGTGAAGGCTGTTCTGGCCGGCCACTTTCATGAAAACGAGAACATCCTTAAAGACGGTATTGAGTACATCTGCACTGGCGCTGTCTGCGGCTCGTGGTGGGACTGGGATCGCTGGCCCCACAATCCGGACGGAGCGCCAATGGGTTACCGGATAGCTGCCCTGGACAGCGTGGGCAACTTTCAGTCTCTCTACAAATCACTTGGCAAGAGCATCGATCACCAGATGGCCGTCATGTTCGAACCGGACGATCGCTCACGCGGCCGCTTCAGAACACTCAAAGTGAATGTCTTCGATGGCTGCGAACGCTGGGACGTCAAGTGCCAGGCAAATGACGAGGGCTGGAATGACATGAGCTACCAGACGACAGGAATCACCGCCGATGTGGACGACATCAAAGGGGAGCATCCCGATGCCCTTCCCAAACTGTGTACTCACTCATGGGAGGAAGATGTCGATACGATTCGTTACCCGCTGGATGAGACGGTATGGAAAGTCAGAGCAACAGACCCCCATGGCCGTAGCTGGGAACACTCTCTGCAATGATGGGGGAATGGCGCGAAATTAAGTCAAGGGTTCTCTGGACTTCTGATCTCTATCGGTTGAGCAAACTGTCTATCGAGTGAAAACTGCCATTCACTTGCTGATGAACGACAGTGAGCTTTCATCACGCACATATTTCACTCTCATGTCAAGGTACAGAGCAGGCATAATCGGTCTCGGTTACATTGGCGGAGCTGACCAGGTTTCGGGCGATGCAATTGGACAACAAGTAATCGACCTGGATGGCACGCACCTCCACGCGCTTGCTCGCAACGACCGCGTTGAACTGGTCGCGGGCAGCAGTAGAGACGAAGGAAGGCGCATCCGATTCACCGAGAGTACGGGCATCCAACCCACCTACGCAGACTGGCGAGAAATGATCGAGAAAGAAAAGCTCGACATTGTCAGCGTGGCGACGTATGCGCCTTTCCACGCAGAAATCACCGTGGCCTGTGCGGAGCAGGGCACCCGGGCGATCTACTGTGAGAAACCGATTGCCACGACTTTGCCCGATGCCGAACGAATGGTCCAGGCATGCGACGATGCTGATGCGATTCTTGTCATAAATCACAATCGCCGTTTCATGCACAGCCATCGACGTCTCCGTGCGCTCATCGCGGATGGCGCGATAGGTGAACTGACCTCCTGCACGCTTCAGTGGGGAGCCGGCCGACTCGGCAATGTTGCGACTCACCAGTTCGATGCGCTTCGAATGCTCACAGGGAGAGAAGTGGAAGCGGTCTCAGGGACACTCGATTCTGCTGGTAAGCCAGACTGCCGTGGGCCGCAGTTCAATGATCCTGGCGGATGGGGTGTGTTGCGCCTGGAGGGTGGACTCATGTGCACGGTGGACGCGGGAGATTATTCGGTCGCGCCCTTCAGCAATGTAATCAATGGCACCGAGGGCCGAGTCGTAATTGATGGCGAAGGGATCAGGCTGGAGCCCTGGGAAGGCGGGACCGAGCAATGGCCGATGCGAAATGAAGAGTGCTCTTCAATGGATGTGGCAGTCAGCGAGATCGTGAAGAGTCTGGACGATGACACTCCGTTCTCGACTCCCCCTGCGGAGGCCGTTCGCACCTTCGAGGCCATCGTCGGCTTTCATGCTTCACACAGACGGAATGCGTCCTGGACAGACTTGCCTCTGGCTGGGGAGGACAGAAACATCGAGGTGCTGAGCGGCTGAGGGTTATTTTACTATCTGATTTTCTGTTGCGGATACGTCTTTCCTCCTCCACGGTGCCTGCCCCCGTGATGCGCTGTTGGCAAGGTACTGCGAGGGATTCTCAATCTAGCCACCAATCATGGCTCGCCGGGGGCAGGCCCCGGACGTGACCCAGAGTCATATCCGTAACAGATACTATCTACTTTTAGATCCCCAAGGTGTGGGCCTGAAAAACACATGTCGTCCAGATACATCAGGGGTTCGGCTTTGCGATCAGTTCATCGATAGTCTTCAGGGACACTTTTCGCACTTCCACAGTCTGCTTGGCGCCGGAGAAGATGATCATCAGATGGCCGTCATGTTCGATCATGTGCGGGTAATCGATGTGACGTCCGCCAACGAGGTAAAACAGGCGAGTGTAGACAAGGCCATCAGGACTGATCGCCAGCGTCAAAGGATCTCGACGGCGAGGGTTGGAGTTTGAGACCATCGCGTAGTAACCGCGAGACGTCCGAAGTGTGAAGAATTTACTCGTGGCGTCAGGAAAGTTGGTCGTAACCATTTTGCTCCAGGTCGTGCCGTTGTCCGTCGAGAAAACACGGAGCAACCGCTTCGAGCCGCCGTTGTCCCGGAGTAGCCCGACCAGGTTCTCTCCGTCGGGCAGGACATACCAGTACGGCTCCTCCGGCTGCTGCTTGCCCTCGTAGTTGGCTAATGGCCGAATCTCCCATTGATTGAATGCCTCGACACCACCGACCATCACGGAGACCTGCCGGCGATGGTCGCGGCGGCTCATCATCCATTTTCCGCTGGGCAGCATCTTCGGCGGAAAGTTATTCATGGAATCGTCACGCACAGTGCCATGCGCGATCCACTTGTCTGCAGTATTGTCCCAGCGGAACGATTCAAGGCTGAGCCCTTTCCCCGGATACCCCGGCGCGTTGAAATGGCTGGCCAGCGCCAGGAGCTCCCCGTCGCGTTTCCAGAATCCGCGGGAAATCCAGCCAAAGCCTTTCGTCCTGGGAGGTCCGGACATGTCACCGACCTTGCTCCATTCCAAGCCGTCCTTGCTTGTGGCGTAAGATACACGCGTATCCGGCCGGTCGTGTCCTGGAACGCGATTGCGATGCCGTGCGGCCGGGACCTGAGGAACACCCGGTCCGTCGCTCCACATCGCCCAATACCGGCCCCCATGATGTACCAGGTAAGCATGCTGATGGACCCACTTGCCACCGCGGTCGCGCACGTCACTGATGACCGCGTGTTCAGCCGGCATCCGCGGCAGTTTGTTGAAACTGATCTTATTGGGCTTCCTCCCGATGCCGGGCAGGTCGAGCATGAGTGAACTGTCGGGATTTTTCACCGGATGAGGCGCGTCCGGATGCTCACCGGCTGCAGGCGCGGAACAGGCCAGCCCGACGGCCAGCGCACTACCAACCGCAACCTTGTGTTTCGAAATTCCAGATTTCATCATTTGATCTCCTGAGTGCTTCAGCACCTGTCCATGTTCAAAGAGTAATTGCCGCAGTCCGGCGATTGGAACGCGACGTGGTACGGCATCATGTTTCAATGCAAGATGAGCGGCGGTACCCGCGGCCTGCCCAAGCGCCATCCAGGTAGGTTCCATTCGAATGGACGAATATGCGACATGAGTCGTCGATGCGGCAACGGGCACGAGCAGTCCGTCGATGCGCGTGGGCAACATAATGCGATATGGGATTTCGTAAGGCCTGGTAATCGCATCGAGCATCCCAAGATAGCCCTCCAGAACCACCGTGTCTCCCGGTTGCCGTTTACTGCAGGGGAAGCTGTCGATCGGAAACTCGCCGATGGCGATGGTGTCATGATGCTGGCGGGGCCCTCCGTCCTCGCCGTCTCGGGTGATGTCCTGTTCAGTGAGTGTGCACTCGCCAACCAACCGGCGGGCCTCACGTACATAAAGTTGGAATGGGAAATGGCCGTTGTCGGCAAACTCATCCAGAGGCAGGTGGTACCGGCGTGCAATGGCGCGGTGTTCCGATGGAATCTGTTCGTCGTTCTGAAGAAACCAGAGCAGGCCGAGCGTAAGGTGCCGATGCCGTTCGCAGATGCTTTGGCGTGCGGCATCATCGCCTTCGACATAGCCGCGGTTCTCTTCAGGAAACGGGAAGGCGAGTGGCCGCGGATTGATGTTGACGTCGGTCTTGTTGTTAGGAATGTCAGTCACTGACAGTGCCCGCACCAGAGTGTCGAAATGAGCGGGGTTGTAGCCGCGACCCGGCTTCAACACTTTCGGCCCGCCTAATCGGCCTGCAGCGAGGTCGTCGAAGTAGCCAATGTAGTTTTCGCGGGCGTAATCTGGAGGCTCTTCACCCAGAGCGAACGAATTATCCGGATCGGTCGTCAGGCAAAGACGGTAAGTGCAAGCGGGAAGTCGCTCATCAGCTTCACCGGTTGTTCCCGGCAGAAACTTCCCGCTCTGGTAATCGAAATAAACCACTCCTGCATGGGGCTCACCGAAATGCTCGCGTGATTCGCGTCCGAGCCGATACTCGGCACCGGCTGCCGCGTACAGATCACCTTCATAGGTGGCGTCAACGAAAACTTCGCCCCGCATGGCAGACGCTTCATCAGTTCGGCGATTCACGATTTCAATCGCCGTCAGCCGATCTTCTTTCAACGAAGCTGACTGCAACCGCCAGCCTTTCATTACCGTGATCCCTGGCTGTTCTCCGAGCATCTGCTCGAAGATTGCTTCCGCGACCGAAGGCTCTGAATAATAACCGTCTCGGCACAGTTCAACGTTGTCGGAATCATCGCCGTATTGCTCAACGTAATGCTGTCGCACGCGCTCAGTGAACTCATGAAAGATCCCACCGATCATCTCTCGGTTTTCGATATCGCTCTTACCGAGGCCGCTGGCTGTCATCCCGCCTATGTGGTCGTGATATTCAATGATGGCGACCGTTCTTCCCAGCCGCGCCGCGGCAATGGCCGCGGAAATTCCTCCCGGCGTCCCGCCAAGGATGATTACATCGAGACTTTTCTGTGAGGGATGGCCGTTCATGTCTTGCAGAGCAGTTCCTGGCACGGATATGAGATACCCCCCATTCCCCGTGCTGTCGGTTTAATCAGAAAGCCCTTCCGTACGGCTCATCCTTTCGGGGTTGCTCGCATCGAGTGTCACTTTTGCGCCGCCGCACTCGACGGTTATGACGCCGCTTTGATACTCCGATTTGACGAACGGATCGTTGAATCTTCTTCCACCATACTCCGGCGTCTTGCCGTTTACAGTAGGCGCGGCATTTTCCTTCCAGGCGAAAGTGATCTCGTCACCCTTGGTTGACTGGTAGAGGACCCTGTATCCATCCCAGTCGAGTTTTGCCTTTATTACCTTCTGGCGAAAGCGTTCGAACGTCCCGTAATCATTGACCTCGCCGACTTCCATCAGAATAAAGTCGTCCCACTCGTCGCAGTAATAGACTCGTCCCTTTACCCAACTGCTCTGCAGCTCGAGCCTGAAATCGCCGCGCACGCTGCGAATGGCGAAGCACACCCCGTCCTTTTCACCGAATGCCCATCCCTTTTCCAGTATCGGTTTGCCAATCGAGTTGGCGATGTAAAAGCGAGTCTTCAGCAACGTCTTTTCCCTTTTGAATCCGAGGATTCTGTATTGTTGGCGTGTCCAGGGCGCTTCTGGAAAAGGCCCCTTCTTATGGATCACTTTCTCGGCGTGAAAGTGAGCGCGCATCTGAGAAAAGAGCACTGTTTTGTATTGGAAAATGGTGGCGTCCTGATCGTTATGCTCGTTGGGCCAGGTCATGTACCCGCCCTGGTTGTAGCCGGCCTGCGACTCGGTCTCTGAGCCTGCGAAAGAGAACACGGTGTCGGTGTAGCTGCCGGTGGCAATCTGGAAACACCAGGGGATGCAATGCATATGAAACTCGCCCCCGTACCAGCCCCAGTCCTGCATGGAACCGAGCGCGTATCTGGGGGTGAGGTAGTTGTATAGAATTCCATCGCCGCCCGCGTCTTCACGGTCGTTCTTGCAGAGGTATGGGTTATACCTGTCGGGATTGAAGATCCCCGCGCCCTGTCCCGGCGGATGGTATCTCGGTCCGACTTTCTCAATCGACGCATACTTCTCTTTCACCTTTGGTAGGTTGGCGATTGCCTCAGGTGGAATGTAATCGCTGGCCGCAATCTCGGGGATGATATGCCCGGAATGCAGATTGAATGAAAAGTGCCGGTATACCTGAGTCGAGTGGTCAAGAATGTTTGCGTGTTTGCCGTTGTACACTCGGGAATGCGGGCCGGTCCAGAGAGTGTTCCGATAAGCCACGGCAATGCTGAGGAACATGTAATCCAGCAGCATCTTTGCCGCGTTTCGAGTCGGTCCATCCGGCATGATATGGTAAACGAGAAGGGCGCTGTTGAATGGAATATGGCAATAGACGGTAGAGCGCCATTCACGCATTCCATGCTTCACTCGGGCGGCTACAAAGCGTCGAAAGGCATCCTCCCAGTAGATGCGGTATTCAGAGGCCCTGTGCCCATCGGAGTAAACCCGGTCTGGGAAGACAATCGTTTCTGCAAGCCGGTTGGCCGTGTCATTCAGTAGATGGTTTTCGGTTGGGGTCGCGGTGAGGAGATAGTTCCAGGGGTCGTATTTGCGCTTCAGACTCACATATGACGGGAGCTTCGCCCCGTAGGATTTATCCACCAGGCGAACGAGATTCTGCCGCGCCAATTTGCTGAGATGCGGGCTGTTCTGCGCAAGGATCAGGTAGTAGACCCAGGCGTCAAGGCTGCGCTCTGACAGCTTCCTGGCCTTGCCATCGAGAAAGGCATTGGCCTTCTCAGCACCTTTGCCTTCCCTCAAGAGCAGAAAGGCATCGCGAGGGTGCCCGCATATCTCTTCACTCGTGTACTTCTCAATGACCGCTGCCTTTTTGGCCTTGTATGCCTCCTGGAAAGACAAGACCTTCTCCGCGTTGGCCGGAAGCAATAATCCAAACATCAGGCACGCGCCAAGGCAGGTCTGCCAGGCTTCAGAACACCGAGGAACATGGCTGGGCACGTCTACATTTGTCATCTGCATTGGGCCTGTTGGTTAATCTCTTTTGTGAACCGGTGGCATCTTTATTCCAATTCGAAGACTTTAGAAGTGGCTTCGCCTGCTCTCAGCTCAAACTTCTGGTAGCGGATCATGCCTGGCTGAGACAATGTGAGAATCACCTTCTTCGCGCGTATCTGAACGGAACCGGCAGTGCCTTGGAATGAGATGTTCTTACTTTTGAAATCGATAGCCTTCAGCGAGAGGAATGCGTAGTCAGTGCCGTGTGGGCTGACCATCTTGAGGCCCTGGCTATCGGCGATGGATTCAAAGCTTGCGGCGGCCTCACTTTGCAGCCTGGGGTACAAAACGAAGAGCAACGAGCCGCCCGGCGGAAGCTTCAGATGCAGCCCCTTTTGCGTGGTCTTTTTCATTTCCCAATAGCCTCTGCCATTGCCCCCGTAACAGGGGATGGTCACATCGGTGGTTTTGATGAAACTGGTGGGTTTCTTCAGTTCTTCCACTTCTTCGGTGAGCACCACCTCTTTGATCCCTGTCTCATCTTTCTTTTCCTGCAATTCCATATCCCCGAGTTCTGGGGCTTTGTGCTCAGCGGCTTCCGCGGCTGTCAGGAATTTGAAAGCGCGAGCCAATGGGGGCGCGAACCATATATCCAGATCCACATCATCGCGCCCGGCAGCGTGAACGACATCTCCCGCGAGCCTCGGGTGCTTTGCGGTGTTGACCCACTGCCACCAGTTGGCCTCTCTGTTCTTTGGAGAAGTGGAATCTCGGATCAGAAAGTAATTGGGCCCGAGCGGATCCTCATCTTTCACGAACAGGATCTGCCGATCCCAACCGCCCTGATTCCCGTGCTGGTAATCGACGCTGCCCTGCGGGACGAAGGTGTGAATTTTTGGTCGCCCTTCGATATCAACCCGGCTGTGCTGCCAGGCCGGCATGGAACCGTGGTAGCCCCAATCGAGGCATAACGGCCGTCCCTTGCCCCAGAGCGTGATGCTGCCGAGGTCTCGATCGAAGTGTTGATGATGCGGCCCCTGAATGGTGTAGAGGTATGTCTCACGATTTCCTGGAAAGCCGCTGCGCATGACCGCGCCCGACGCGGGAAAAAGTTCGCTCTTCCAGCCCGGTGGGCCCGACGGCTCGAAATCGTCGTAGAGAAATTCGCTGTAATGATGAATGTTGTAATCGCCGCCGATACCAATCCACGGTGGCGAGCCCTGCTGTTTCCAGGCCCACTGAAGCTGGTCGGCAAGCCCGGGATCTTTCTTGCGATAAATCTTCGCCATGATCGCAAAGAGAGATGAAGTCTCCAGCAGGTAAGTGTTACCAATCGGCGGGAAGTGCCGCAGACCGCCCAGGGCCGGGTCTGGGGGCGTACTGAGCTTGGCGAGAAACAGAATAGTACGTGCGAGCCGCGGATCGTTTACGTAATCGACGAATCCCGCATTCTTCGCAGCAAATGCAAGGATCAGAATCTCCGCCATCGAGACCGTCTGGTAGTGCGGCGCTTCGAGCCAGCCACCATTCGGGCCGGACCAGTGCTTGAGTTCTCGCCCAGCCTCGGCCAGCCCGGCCTTTGCCCACTCCTTTGCCTTCGGATGCTTCGGGATAAGGCAGCCCAGCAGGCCCAGCACGGAATTACGCGAGGTCGTCATGTTCGGGTTGCCAGAGTACCCCCGACTCCGCGAGTAGAAGTGAGGGCTGTGAATCTTGTATCCGAGAAATGCGATTCGGGACCTCGTTGCCTTCTTTTCTCTGGGCGTCAAAAGGTCGGTTCCCAGCAACATGTCCACAGCGCCTATCATCCGGCCGACGCGCATGGTGATGTGGTGCGTGTATGCGGAATGCGAAGGTTGCTGCCAGCTCCCTTCCAGAAAGTGCTTCACGCCTTCGTCAATTGCCCTGCGTCCAGCTCCGGCGACCTTCTTCCCCATCTCAGAATCGGGGGTAAGAAGGTACTGCTTGATGATGCGGCGCCGCTGGTCCCCGTCTTGCACCTTTCGCTCCTCTTTACGAAGGCGTTCGAGTTCCTTCCGGTCGAACACCAGCCGTGGGTAAGAGATGTCCGCCGCCTCCCAGTCAAGAATCAGGTCCTTGACCTCATCGAGAGATGTTTCGCAATGCTTGACCATCAGGCGCTGCGGATCAGACACTTTCTGGTCCGGGACAATGGCTCGCTCAGCCGACACTGAACCGATAATCCACGACCTTGCCGGCCCGGCGAGTTGAAGGCTGAAGAAGAGTTCTCCTTCCGCATTTGCTTTCAGCGGCACCTTCTTTGAGCCGCCATTCTCTCTGGGCCTCGCCCAGTCCGCGCCACGTCCGGCCGCGGCGATGAACATGTCATCGAGGGCTGGGTCCTTCTTTACCGAATCCTCTTCGACAAGTTTCGCAAAGTCTTTGTCCTCATCTTCACCAACGTCAAGAAGCCCCTGGCTTGGTTTCTTGTCCGGAATCTTGACTTTCCACATTCCCGAAACTCTCCCCCGTCTCTCTCGAACAAACCGCACATTAGGTTCAGCGCGGAAGAGACCCAAAAAGCAGGCATGCCCGGGCGCCCACCATGGAATCCAGGAGCAGAGAGTCAGCGGCGTCGGATCCTTGCCGTAGCGAATCTTGAAAACCGAGTTCTGATTCATGGATCCCTTCTGCGGCGCATTCGGGGTCGCCGCACGAAAAAACGCGTGGCTCGGCTTAAAGCCTGGGCTGACCAGGAGCTCCCAGCGCGACTTGTCCGCAAGATCGAATGTTTCGTTGATGACCACTACTGGCTCATCACTAATGACGCGAAAACGGATGCGCCATTCTCTGTCTCCCTCGAATCTGTAAAGGCACTCAACTTCGCCGAACAAGGGACCTGAAGCAACGACTTTCGCTTCGTAGGACACAATCTTCCTTCCCAGATTCAGCCGGCTGCCCCCCATCCATCTGCCAGACTTGAGGCGAAAAGCGGTGACCGGCCCCTGGTTGATTTTTCCCTGAGAGGTCGGGATTTCAACACCCGTTGATGCATTGAAAAGGCGTATCAAGTTCTGTTTCTGTTCAAGCTTGATCTGCGATGCCTGTTTGAGCCGAGGCATTTTTCTGACCAGTCGAAATTCCTTGCGGGAGAGCGGAGGAAGATCGGTCAGTAAAGCAATGCGTGTGATTGCCGTTGTCCAATCCAACTGAAAGGGAAGCTCGTTGCCGCGGCTATCCCAAAGTGTCAGTTTCTCCGGATGCAGCTTTTCGACCGCGTCGTTCGTCTTGAAGAAAACAAGCTCGTTCGTCCATGCATGATTCAAATGTTCCTGGAGAACTATCCGCTGCAGAATCTCCGGCTCAGCCTGAAGAGGCGCGAACGAAAGGATGATTAACACGGATAGCAGTCGCGTCGTTTGTAAAGTGGTCGCTTCGAAATAACTGCAAATCGCACGTAGGCCAGTTTTCATGATCATTTTTATCGCTCTCAAATCTGCAGTCTATCCTGCACCGCAATGGGATTGTGGTGTTGACGCTCCGCGGCAACTTGTCGCGGAGCGCCAAGACCACGATTATCTCCGCGCCACGCGGAGAAGTTACGAAGCCAGACTCTATTCTCCTGAATCGTGATCATAATAAGCAGGTTAAAAGCCCTTCTAATATATGTTGTCGAAGACAGACCGCCCCTGCCGGCAGCGGGTTGGCCAGACTCCCTCTCTTGACTTCCTGTTCGCTGTTGGTTTTAACCCGTGAAGGTTTTACGGTTAACAACATCTCAGCTTCGAGAGAGCAAAGACAATGGAAACAACAGAAAAAGCAACCATCGTCGTTCCAGGCGATGACCCGGTACAGATTCAAAACTCGCCTCACCTTGAGCGACTGAAGCCCTACGGGGAAGTGGTCGTTTACACAGACCGTCCTTCATCGGATGAGCAGAAGATCGAAAGGGTGAAGGATGCGGATGTCGTGATCAATTCACGGGGATCGGTGACCTGGCGGGAGGACGTTCTGAGTAAGCTGCCCGAGCTGAAGTTGATCGCGACCTGTTCCATCGGGACGGACATGATCGATCTTGATGCCGCCAGTGATCGAGGCATCGTCGTCTCGAACCAGCCAGGGAGAACAGCGCCGGTGGTGGCGGAACACACCTTCGGTCTGATGTTCGCCGCGGCAAAGAGGGCTGCCTTCTTCACATCAGAAATGAAAGCCGGTGGTTGGCCTCGAATGGACGGCATGATGCTCCAGGGCAAAACACTCGGCATCATCGGCACTGGAAACATTGGCGCCGAGATGGCGCGGCTCGGCAGAGCGATCGGAATGAAAGTGATCGCATGGACTTACAACCCGTCGCCCGAACGTGCCGAGTCCATGCAGGTCGAATTCGTTGAGCTCGACGATCTGCTTCGCTCTGCTGACGTGGTAAGCATTCACGCGAAGCTCACTGAAGACAGCCGCAATCTCATCGGCGCGCGTGAGTTGAAACTGATGAAGCCAGGCGCATTGCTTGTCAACGGCGCTCGCGGCGACATCGTGAATGTGCACGCGCTTGTGGATGCTTTGAACTCAGGGCACCTCGGCGGCGCGGCTGTCGATGTCTACGACGTCGAACCAGTCCCCGCGGATTATCCCTTGTTGTCATGTGAACAAGTTGTACTCACACCGCACTGTGCGGACATGACACCGGAGGGTGTGGATCTTCTGAATGAAGGCGCGGTGGATAACGTCATTGCCTTTTTGCAGGGAGAGCCGCGGAACGTTGTGACCTGAAAATCCACGGATGAAACAGGAACACGGATAGGAAGAAGATGAAACTCAGGCCTTTCAACCCCCAGACAGACACCGCTGCTGTCCGCCGCATCTGGAAAGAGTGTGGCTGGGCCACCGAAGAAAAATACCAGGAGGCCATGGATGACTTCCTCGCCGAGACCCGCTCCCTGGTCGGTGAGGTGAACGGCGAAGCGGAATGCCTCGTGACCTCTGCCCGGGGGAGCATCCGGCACTTGAAGCAGGACCTCCGTCTCGCCGCTGTCACCGGAGTGACGACAAGCTACGTGGCTAGAAAGCAGGGCCTCGCTCAGAGGTTGACGGCAAGGCTTGTCGCCGAGGACGCGGCTGATGGCGCCGAAGTCAGTGCACTGGGTATATTCGAGCAGGGCTTTTACAATAAGCTCGGCTACGGTACAGGCAGTTACGAAAATATTGTCTGTTTTGATCCCGCGGAGCTCGCCGTTCCCGTCACGGCTGGCATACCACGTCGCCTCTCATGTGAGGACTGGGAGGAAATCCATCAGGCCCGGCTCAGCCGCCAGCGCGGTCATGGCTCCTGCAACATCGACTCCGCGGTTATCACCCGAGGCGAGATGCGTTTCACCAAAGGTGGATTCGGTCTCGGATACGGCACGCCGTTGACCCACTTCATCTGGTGTGAGCCGAAGGGAGGTGCCGGCCCCTACTCCATCGACATCATTGCCTGGAGGAATCGAGAACAGCTCCTCGAACTCATGGCATTGATCCGTAACCTTGGCGACCAGGTAAGTTCGGTCAGGATGCTCGAGCCCGCCTGCATCCACATTCAGAACATGCTCCGACAGCCCTTCAGACATCAGAGGCTCACGGAGAATTCCAAACATCAAAGCTCCATCCGTGCTTACGCCAAATGGCAGATACGTCTCTGTGATATCGAGTCCTGCCTTGCTAAGACCAGCCTGCCAGGCGGAGATGTGCGGTTCGGCCTCACGCTCACCGATCCTGTTGAGAAGTATCTTGATGAAGACCAGCCCTGGCGCGGAGTTGCCGGCGAATATGTCATCACGATCGGAAGGGAGTCATCGGCAGAACGGGGCAGCGATGATTCGTTGCCGCACATGACAGCCACGGTGAACGCATTCTCGCGACTCTGGCTGGGTGTATTGCCCGCGTCCGGCCTGGCCATAGTCGAAGAATTAGAGGCGCCGGAATCTCTGCTCGAATCCCTGGATGACCTTCTGCGACTGCCTGCACCGCGATGTGATTGGGATTTCTGAGATTGACGCCCAATGAAACAGCCATCGCACCAATTCTGATGTGGCGTCCAAAGAAGAACAGCTCACGAAGAAGTAGAATCTCTGAAGCGCAATTCCTCTGCGCAGCATGCGTTGTTTTCAGCATCTTATTCAAGCTAACCTTTGCCGAACGCGTAGACCCCAAAATGGACAAGCCTAATTTCATCATCCTCTTCTGTGATAACGCCGGCTATGGCGATATCGAGCCCTTCGGCTCAACGCTACACCGAACGCCGCACCTCAACCGGATGGCGAAGGAGGGCCGTAAGTTTACCCACTTCTGCGTGACTGCCGGGGTCTGCACTCCCTCCCGGGCAAGCCTGATGACCGGATGCTACGCGCAACGGGTCGGCATGCATAACAATCCAAGGGACGGGCTCGTCCTCAGGCCGGTATCGCCGTACGGATTGAATCCGGATGAGATCACCATCGCGACCATTCTCAAGAAACAGGGATACGCGACGTCAATCATCGGCAAGTGGCATCTGGGCGATCAGCCGGAGTTTCTTCCAACCAGGCACGGTTTCGATGAGTTTTTCGGTGTTCCTTACAGCGACGACATGACGCAGGAGCTCGGCAAACGCGCACCGGATCGGTTTGAAGGCAATCGCTGGCCCCCGCTTCCGCTGATGGAAAACGATAAGGTCATCGAAGCACCGGTGGATCGAGATGGGCTGACCAAACGCTACACCGAACGAGCGCTTGATTTCATAGAACGTAAAAAAGACCAGCCTTTCTTTCTCTACATCCCACACGCGATGCCCGGCAGCACGGCAAAGCCTTTTGCGAGCCCGGAATTCAGAGGCAAAAGCCGCAATGGCCCGTGGGGTGATTCGATGGAAGAGCTCGACTGGTCGACGGGACAGATCCTCGACAAGCTGGTCGACCTCGGCATCGACAAGAAGACATTGGTCATCTTCACATCGGACAACGGGGCCCCGCTGGCACGCGATATCAGGAGCCTTTCACGAGGCAGCAATCTTCCACTGAATGGCCGCGGTTACACCACATCTGAAGGCGGTTTTCGCATGCCCACGATCATGTGGTGGCCGGGCACGATCCCCGCTGACTCCGTCTGCGATGAGCTCACGACAACGATGGATGTCCTGCCGACCTTTGCCCGTATGGCCGGAGGAAAGGAACCGCAGGATCGCATCATCGATGGCCACGACATCCGCCCCCTCATTCTTGGCGATCCGGGCGCTACATCGCCTTGCGACGCCTTCTATTACTATTACATGAATCAGCTCCAGGCCGTTCGAAGCGGTCCGTGGAAACTGTTCGTCCCTCTGAAGGAACCTCTTCGTCATCCCCATTTCAGAAAGGGCGAGGGCGACAAACCGCTGTTGTTCAATGTCGTGACGGATGTCGGTTCAAAGAGCGATGTCGCGGACGAAAACCCGAAAATCGTCGAACGGCTGACCAGATTTGCAGAAAAGGCGCGTGAAGATCTCGGCGACCACGGACGCCGTGGAAAGAACCAACGCCACCGTGGAAAAGTTGATGAGCCTCAGCCACAGTTAATGAGTGCGAATTAATGTACCGATGGACATGATTCGACTCGACAACCTTCACTTTCGATATCCACGGGACACCTTCTCTCTGCGGATTCCCGGCCTGGCCATCGAGAAAAAAGAGAAGGTGGCATTCATCGGTCCCAGCGGCTGCGGCAAGACGACCCTTGCGAATCTGATCGCCGGCATCTATCGGCCGAATGCGGGCACCATCATGGTCAATGATTTCAATGTCTCCGAACTGTCCGACCGGAGGTGCAGAGATTTCCGCATCTCGAACATCGGCTTCATTTTTCAAGAGTTCGAGCTCGTCGAATACCTGAATGTGCACGAGAACATCCTGCTGCCGTTCCTCGTAAACCGGTCGTTAGTGCTGAACAGCAGAATCCGCAACGAAGCGGCGACGCTGGCCGATTCCGTCGGGCTTGGGGACAAGCTGCGTAGGCGGCCCGGCAAATTATCCCAGGGGGAACGGCAGCGCCTGGCCATCTGCAGAGCGCTTATCACTCGCCCTCCTATCATCATCGCCGACGAGCCGACGGGTAACCTCGATCCGGCGAATACCGGGCTCATCATGCAGCTCATCCTCGAGCAGGTGGAAGAGCGGGAAGCCACATTTCTGATGGTGTCGCACGACCATTCACTCCTGGTTGATTTTGATCAAGTGGTGGATGTGCACGAACTCGCGTCAGGGAGTGAACCGTGATGCGCACGCTGCTCCTTGCCTGGCGATACCTGACATATCATCGAGCCCTGGCCTTCATCCTGGTCATCTGCCTGACCATCTCGATGTTCCTGCCCCTGTGCGTCAACCTGATGGTTGATTACTACGAGCGCGATCTGATCGAACGATCGCAGGCTACACCTTTGCTTATCGGCGCCCGGGGCAATCGCTACGACCTGGTGCTTAAGAGCCTCTACTTTACAGCCGAACAACCGGAGACCATCGCCTGGTCGGAAGTGGAGATGGTCCTCGACAGCGGGCGGGGCATCCCGATTCCGCTGCACGTTCGATACTCCGCGCAAGGGCAGCCGGTGGCAGGAACTTCTCCGGAGTATTTTGAATTTCGCGGCCTGTCACCAAAGGACGGCACCCTGCCGCTGATGCTTGGCGATGCGGTGCTCGGTGCCGGAGTTGCCCGGAAACTCAATCTGAATGTGGGAGACTATCTGCTCACCGATCAGGCAAGCCTCTACGACCTCGCGTCCGTTTATCCACTGAAGATGAAAGTGGTCGGAATCCTCAACGAAACGCACACACCAGACGACCACGCGGTCTTTGTGGACTACAAAACAACCTGGGTCATCGAAGGCATCGGCCACGGGCATACCGACCTCGCCGCGGCCGACCGCTCCGTCATTCTGAAAAGAGAAGAAAAGAACGTGGTCGGCAACGCAGCCGTGCTGGAATACGCCGAGATCACAAGGGACAACATCAACGAATTCCACTTCCACGGTGATTGGGCGAACTTTCCCCTGACCTCTGTCATTGTGCTGCCGGAAAGTGTGAAGTCGGCGACTCTTGTAAAGAGCCAGATCAACGCTTCCAAAACGATCCAGATGCTCGTCCCTCTGGAAGTGATCGAAGAACTGCTTGGCGTGGTTTTTCGGGTCAAACGCTTCTTCGATGCCAATTTCCTTTTAGTCGCTATCGCCACGGCTCTCTTCATGGTGCTGGTGGTGATGCTGTCGCTGCGGATTCGCCAGCGCGAGATGGAAACGATGTTTCGGATCGGCTGCAGCCGTATGACCATCTTCTGGCTTCAAGTGAGCGAGTTGGCGATCATCCTGCTCATCAGCGCGGGGCTTGCCGGCATCCTGTCGAACGGTGTCCTCGTTTTTGCGCCGGACGTTTTGAGGACGATGAGCCACTAGGGATCTTTCGGCAATCCAGTGCTGGTCTGGAGCAACGCCTTCTGGCGGGAAACGGCTCCAATACGCTTTGCGGTGGCCAATGCCTGGGCTAGGATAGCCGCTGTTGCCCGATGCTGTCACAGAAATCTTTCACAGGAAGCAAACATGGAATTTGAAACCCCTCAATTGGATCCGAAAGTTATTCGACGGGTCGTTATTATCGGCGGGATCATTCTTGCACTCGCCCTGCTGTCCCGTGCCATCGGTGTAAAGAAGATGCAGGCCGACCAAGTGGCGGTCATCGTCAACAACCTCAGCGGCGACCTGCGACTGCACAAGAAAGTCGGCGCTATTGTTTACTGCCCATATTTCCAGGATATCTACCTGCTGGATAAGACCCGCCAGACCCTGGAAATGACAGCGGAACAGGGCCGCGGAGATCGCCAGGGAAGAGACGATGTGAAGATCAAGACCATCGATGGCAGCGACGTGGATGTGGATATCACCATCAACTACGAGATCGATCCGGAGAAGGCGATCGAGATTGCCATGACCTCCGGGCCAACGGACGAATACACGTACAAATGGATTCGCGATTATGCGCGCTCGATTTGCCGCACGGAATTCGGGGAATTAACAACCGAAAAGTTTTACGACAGCGAATTGCGGCGGCAGAAGGCGGGCGAAGCACTTGAATCGCTCAACAAATCACTGAACGCCTGGGGAATCATCGTCACGGACGTTATCCCGCAGGACTTCAGCTTTTACGAGGAGTACCAGGAGAAGATCAAAGAGAAGAAACTCGCCGACCAGGAGATCGAAGAGGAAAAATCCAAAGCAAAAGCGGCGGAAGAGAATCAGAAGAGGGTCCGGATCGAAGAGACGAAAAGGATGGAGGTAGAGGTAGCCCGATTCGATGGCGAGATGCAAAAGCAGCGCATCGAAGCTGAAGCGGCAGCCAAGAAAACTATGCGTGAAGCAGAGGCATACGCGATCCGCATCCAGGCCGAGGCCGAGGCCGAATTCATTCGTCTCCAGAACGAAGCAAAGGCAGTCCTGGCCACGAAGAAGGCAGATGCCGAAGGGATCAAGGCACTCGCAGACGCATTCAAGGGGCCCGGCGGAATGAACCTGGTCCGTATGGAATACGCCAAACGGCTTAAGGAACTGAAACTGACCGGCACGCCGGTATCGATCGATAACCGAATGGAAAAGCTTGAATTGAACGAAGCCGGCGCGGCCGCAGGCAGTCGTATTCGCACTAAGGCCCCACGGTAATCGATCATCATTTTCGTCAGACGGATCCTTTGAGCACAAATCTTCAATCGAGAGCTACTTCATGTCTCAGCTAAACAAAATCGCAAGTGCCTTCGTCGTGATCATCGTCCTTGTCGTCCTGTTACTGTCAGGGGCAAGGCTCTGTGTCCTTCGAGTCAGTGTCGGCGAGATAGGAGTCCGGACCGATGTCTGGACCGGCGGCCTCGTCCAGGAAGATTTCGGACCGGGTTGGCATCGGGATTTCGGCCCCATGCACAACTGGGCCCTGTTTAACGCAACTGTTCAGACACTCGAGATGTCACAAAACAGGCACCATAAAGAGAAGGGCTGGACGACCCTGACCCTGAAATCTGCGGACGGTTATTCGGTGGACCTGGACGTGACTGTGAAATACCGCATCAAAACAGGCGAGGCACACAAGCTGCTCCAGAAGAAAGGTGAGGGAGACAAATACAAGGACACGTTTATTCAGAACGCCCTGGATGCCTGCCGCATCAGCTTTGGGCAAATGAATACGGAGGACTTTTATAATCCTGAAACGAAAGTAGCGAAGAGCGAAGAGGCCAAAAAAATATTGCAGACGCTGGTGGACAGCCTTTCTGTCGAGGTAATCGATATTCTCATCCGGGATGTGCGATTCGACCCCTCCTACGAACGCAAAATCCGCGACCGTAAGCTTGCTGACCAGGACGCACTGTTGAATCAATCAAAAGCAAAGGCGGCAGAGCAGAAGGGCGTCACCGATACGATTAGCGCTGCCACCGAAGCGCTCGTTCAGGAGGTAGGCGCCGAGAAAAAGGGAAAGCTGGTCGAGCTGCAGGCGGACCTGGAAGCGACGCTTGCAGAGATTCGCGCCAAGGCCGTCAAGTTCGAAAGCGAGAAGAAATCCGAGGCGGATCTGTACAGAGCGGAAAAGGAGGCCGAAGGTAATCTTCTCCTCAAGATTTCCGAAGCGGAAGGCGAGCGTCTGAGGAATGAGGCCCTGGCAGGTACGGGCGGCAAAATCATGAGCGCGCTCGAAGCTGCAAAGAACCTGTCGCTGGGGGATATCACGGTATCAACTCAACAGCACGATTTCCTTGACATCGACCAGATGCTGAAGAAATTTGGGCTGTCTGAAGAGGATTTTAAGGTGGAAGAGAAACCGTAGTCATACGGGCTTTGCGATGCGGTCCTGCAATTTCCTGATTCTGATTCTGTCCTCCCCTCTACTTGCAGCGCCGCCGTGCCCGTCCGATCTTGGCTGGCTGCGGAAAGAGGTCGGTGACGGCGCACTGGCCTATTCAGACGGCAAAAAAATCCGACTTGTCGAGCTGTCCACGAATATGACTGTTACGGTCGGACCAGGCAGATTCGCCGAGTTCTCGCCTGACAGTTCCAAGCTGGCCTGGGTGGACGGCAAGACTATCAAGGGGCGCATGCGCACTGGGGACACGTCCATTCGAACGCTCGCCGTGAATGTCGACCCCGAGGGGGCCGTTCATTGGCTGAGTAACACCGAGCTGGCCGCCGTGTTGAGGAAAGGAAAACAGCGCGCCTGGTATCGAATTTCACTGGACGGCAAAGTGCAGCCGGTTCCTGAGTTGAATCGACTCTGGAGCGGCGGCCGAGAGTGTGACGTGAAGAAGAGTAAGGACGGTCATTGGTCCCTCGTGGCGAGCCGCACATGGAAGACGTCCGAAGGTAAATCCGGCCCAATCGGCGGCGGCTGTTCGTGCAGCCTTTCGCCGGACGGAAAGAGCATTACGGCCCTGCAGGGCGGACACAAAAAATGCACGCTGAGACGGATTCGAAAAGGAGGCGTCCAGGGCGAGCTGGTGTGGAAATACGATGGCAGCTTCGACAATCATCGCTGGTCTTCGAACGCGCCGGGCTTTGTCTCGTGCGTTGATGAGAAAACGGGGTACATGATCGTGATGCAGGTTGGCACATCCAAAGCCACACGCCTCGGTGCACCTTTCAATCCAAAAAACAAGCGTGAAGTTTACGGTGACTTCACACGCGGCAACGGAAAAGGTACGCCGTGGCCAAAGCTGGCAAGCATACCGGGCGCTGATCTCAAAGAGCCTGCACCCGTCAAAGCCCAGCCATACAAGGCGCGTGAGATCAGACTCTCCAATACCTGGCCCGCGAATCACGATGAGCTGATCTTCCTTTATGAGAACCACCGCAAGAGCAACGAAGTCCTCGGGCCCGGCCGGCCACCGAGACAGTGTTCCGGCCAACTGCGAGGCTACGGCACTGTCGGACGTTTCTATGAGTTGCAGCTCCATCGAGGGACGTATTTTCCAAAGGGCATCGACGCGCTCCTTTTCCAACAGTGCACTCGAAGCCATCAACTCACCATCGAGGCCACACTGAAGGCCGACGGCCTGAAGCAGCGCGGGCCGGCACGGATCATCTCATTCTCGAGCAACACCAGCGCAAGGGACTTCACGCTGGGGCAGGAGGCCAATCAGTTTGTCATGCGTTTGCGGACGCCCAGGACGGGTAACAACGGCAGCAAGCCCCAGACAATGTTTGGAAAAGTAAATCCGGATAAATGGCAGCACATCATCGCCACGTATCGACCCGGGTTGCTGGAGGCATACGTCGACGGAAAGCAGGTCGTATCGACAGAAAAGATCCAGGGGGATTTCTCGAACTGGTCACCCCAGCACGCCATCTTCGGCGATGAACATCGTGGCGGACGCAACTGGGCAGGCCACCTGGAAGGCGTCGCCATTTACAGCCGCTTCATGGAACAGAAAGAGGCCATGCATCATCACAGGCTCTACGCGGATCGATTGAAGAATCGAAAGCCTATTCCCACGCACAAAGTCACGGGCAGGCTCGTTGAGGCGACAGCAACGCCCGAGGTCGCAGATATAGCGCCCTACCGGCGATGCCTTGCCGAGTATGTTTATGAAGTTCCCGACAACGGGCAGGCGGTCGCCGGCCGCATCACCGTTATGCACTGGTGCATTCTGGATGGTCAGAAGCTGAAACTCTCGAAGAAAACCGGGCAGACGTACCAGCTCAAACTTCAAGACGCCAGCCATCACCCTCAACTGGATAGAGAGCGCCGCATGTCAGATATTGATGAGCTCGATCTGCCTGTGTTCCTGGATGTGGAGCTTTAGCTGGAATCGATATTAGAGCAATCTTTCGCCACCACGGGGTTCACCCCCGTGGCGCGATGATTTGGGGCTGAAAGATGCCCAGTCGGCAATCATGCTCCACGGGGGAACCCCGTGGTGAGCTATATTGCTGATACAAGAATTCTAGCCCCCATTCTTTGCACTACCGGGGCATGCCCGGTAGTGGCAGCGACTCGGACGACGACACCACTTGAAACATGCAGCTCGACTACGTCTTCGCTGCCCAGAAAAAACCTGAAATAAACAGCCCCATGCACTCGCACCTCAGCGGCTTGAAGCCCCCGTATCGACTGCCCGGCGACACGCTCTACTTTCATGATTGGCGGTACCTGCGACACGGTCACCCTCAATCGCAGTGGCTCACCCAACAGGGAGAAAATCTGCCGATCTTCCAGCCTGAGCCTGTGCCTGAGATGCGATACGAAGTCTGCCCTTATGGCCGGCCCGGGCTGCGGCTCAGGGCTGTGCCGGCTGTTAAGAGCGGGCCGGTGATTGCTCCACACAATTCGCCGTTTCCCTTCTTTCTGATGCCGGGGAACCTCATCCATGATGAGGGCATGTATCGCTTCTGGCTGGAGGTCTGGCCCGTCGAGAGTTTTGGCACTCAGGGCATCGGCCGTCAGAACCTGGTCTGCTACGCCGAATCGGACAACGGGTTCGACTGGCGTTTCCCCGAACAGGGACACATCGAGCACGCATCCGCCTGTGCCCGGCATGCGGTCTATGGCGCGCCAGCCGCGGGTGGCAGCCTTCATGGATGCGGGGTCTTCAAAGACCCGTCCGCCCCGCCCGAAGAACGCTACAAGCTCATCCAGCAGGGCACAGTCAGCGGCGATGTGCTGGAGACGTATCTGCGCGAGCGTCCGGAGGACGTGCAGCCGAGCGCGGTTTCTGCAGACGGCCGGGAGGCGTTTGCCATCCTTGGGGCGGTCTCGTCGGACGGGTTCCATTGGCAGCATATTCCCGAGCCGCTCCTGCTGCAGAGGTGTGATACCCACAACCTCTGCGAATACGACGTCACGCGCGGCAGTTACGTCGCCCATGTGCGTGACCACATCATGAGCCGACGCAGCGTCAGTCGCACGGAAAGCGCAGATTTCCGCCGCTTCCCGCGGCCGCTGCCGGTCGTCTACCCGGGCGCGAGCGCAGAGCACACCGACCTCTGGTACTCCAGCGGCAAAAACGTCATGCCCGGCGCCGACGAGAGCGGCGCGTACCATGTCATGTTCCCCATGCGATGGGATCAGGCGACCGACCTGTACGATTTTTCACTCGCGAGCAGTCCCGACAACCTGACCTGGGACTTCCTCCCCGGCGGCCCAGTCTGCGTGCCCGGCGAGCCAGGTGATTGGGACGCGGGAGGCGTCTGGGCGGGAAGCGGCATGGTGCACCTGCCGGACAACAAAATGGGGCTGCTCTACTCGGGCGCGCCCGTCCCGCACAAACACCCGCGTCATCATCCTTACGGCGGGTTGGCGTGGGCCTTGTGGGAACGCGACCGGCTGGTGGCCCTCGAAGTCGAAGACGAAAGCGGCTTCGGCACCTGGCCGCTGCTCACCCGCTGCCGCCGCATCCGGATCAACCATCGCACCAAAGACACCGGTCACATCCGAGTCGAAGTCCGCGACGCAAACGGCAACGCCCTGCCAGGCCGCACAGTGGACGATTGCGATCCTGTCAGGGGCAATGAATACGACCGTCTCATCACCTGGCGCGGCGAGTCGGGCCGGGCTGTAGGCACGGACGAGCCAATCTCGTTAAACGTCGATCTCCGCCACGCGGAGCTGTTTGCCATTCGTTTCACGGAGGAGTAGCCATCGTGGCACGGCCGTCCCGGCCATGTTCTTCCACTTGGTAACCTAGCCTAGTC